>JBJMVU010000300.1:0-5563 GCA_045810485.1 Massilia sp.
CCGGGTGCGGTCCTGGTCTACGCCGCCGTCGACGACCGCTCGCGTCGAGCAGCGCTCGAGCGGCGCGGCGCCGAGGTCGTGTTGCTGCCGTCGCCGCACGGCAAGGTCGACCTGGCCGCGATGATCGAGGACCTCGGCCAGCGCGAGATCAACGAGCTGCACGTCGAGGCCGGTTCCAAGCTGAACGCGTCGCTCGTGCGCGAGGGCTGCGCGGACGAGTTGCTCGTCTACCTCGCACCGAGCCTCGTCGGCCCGGGGCAGGGCATGTTCGCGCTGCCGCCGCTCGCGCACCTGGCCGACAAGCTGCCGCTGCATTTCCACGGCGTGGCCCAGGTGGGGCCCGACCTGCGCATCCTGGCGCGCTGCCGCCCGGACGAGGATCCGAACCGCCACGCGTAACACCGAACCAAGCAAAGCAAAGGAAGAGATCATGTTCACCGGAATCGTCGCTGCCGTCGGCAGCATCCAATCGGTCACCCCGCTCGCGGACGGCGCGGATGCCGGCGTGCGCCTCGACATCGACGCGGGCGGCCTGCCGCTGGCCGATGTCGCACTGGGCGACTCGATCGCCATCAACGGCGCCTGCATGACCGTGGTCGAGAAGACGGACAGCGCCTTCTCCGTCGACGTGTCGCGCGAAAGCCTGAACCGCACCGTCGGCCTCGACCAGCCGGGCGAAGTGAACCTGGAAAAAGCGCTGACCCTGGCCGAGCGCCTCGGCGGCCACCTCGTCTCGGGCCACGTCGACGGCCTGGGCCAGGTGCACAGCTTCGGGGAGGTGGGTGAATCGTGGAAGCTCGTCGTCGACGCGCCCCGCGACCTGGGCAAGTATCTCGCCTATAAAGGTTCCGTCGTCGTGAATGGCGTGTCGCTGACCGTCAACAGCGTCGAGGACATCGACGCCGCCGGCAGCCAGTGCTGCCGCTTCTCGATCAACCTGATCCCGCACACGATCGCCGTCACGACGCTGAAGCACCTGCGCGCGGGCGCCAAGGTCAATCTCGAAATCGACCTCATTGCCCGCTACGTGGAGCGGATGCTCAGCGCCGCCAAGGCCTGAACGAATGGCGTAGACTTCCTGCTGGCGTCACTGCCAGCGTAGCCGGCCTGTCCGTCTTTACGTTGGCGTCACAACGATAACAAGGACGAGACATGACCCACGACACCTCCATCGATGGCAAGACTCGCGCGCGCGGCGCAGCGTTGATCGCGCTGCTGGCCGCAGCGGGTCTGGTCCAGGCAAATTCGGCCGACCCGGCCGGCATGCGCACCTACCGCACGCTCGCGATGACGGCGGGCGGCGAGCGCATCGCGGCCGTCGAAGCGGTGGAGGGAGAAGCGAAGACGGGGCCGCGCATCGTCGTGCGCGACACGGCCACCGGCCGGATCGCATCGACGTGGCAAAAGGCCGATTGCGCGCAATGCCGCCTGGAGTCGCTGGCCTGGTCGCCGGACCAGAAGACGCTGGCCGCCATCGTCGCCGACCCGAAGGCCGGTACCGCGACCGTCGTGCTGGTGCGCGACGGCCGGGCGACGCCGCTCGCCACCGTGAAAGGCGTCGCGGACACGGTGCGCTGGTCGCCGGACGGGCGCCAGGTGGCGTTCCTCGCGACGGTCGGCGCGAGGAAGCTGACGGGCGCCGTCGAGGCGGGGGCGCGCCAGGTCGGCGAGATCGGCCTCGCGCAGGAAGAGGACGAGCAGCGCATCGCCATCGTGCCGGCCCCCGGCGCCGCGGGTTCAGGTGAGTATCGCCTGGTGTCCCCGAGCGATACGTTCGTCTACGAGTACGACTGGACCCCGGACGGCAAGGGCTTCGTCGTCACGAGCGCGAAGGGCAATGGCGACAACAACTGGTGGATCGCGACGCTCGGCCACGTCGATGCGGCCAGCGGCCGCCTGCGCATCATCGCGGCGCCGAAGATGCAGATGAACATGCCGCACGTGTCGCCGGACGGGCGCACGGTCGCATTCATCGGCGGCCTGATGAGCGATTTCGGTTCCGTCGGCGGCGACGTGTACACGGTGCCGCTGGAAGGCGGCGAACCGGTCGACGTGACGCCGGACTACAAGGGCACCTTCAACGGCATCACGTGGCGCGGCAAGGCGTTGCTGGCGTCCGTGCTGGCGGGAAGCGACGCCGGCATCGCCGCGATCGATCCCGAGGCCCGCAGCGCGCGCATGCTGTGGCAGGCGCCGGTCGCGACGTCGGCGGGACGCGACGGCCGGGTCATGTTCAGCGCGGACGGCCGGGTGGCGGCGGCGGTGACGGAAGACTTCGAGCACGCCCCGCGCATCGTCGCCGGCCGCCTGCCGGAACTGGCGCCCATCACCCGCGACAATGAGAACTTCGCGCCGCAGGTGTCCGCGCGCAGCGTCAGCTGGACCAACGAGGGTTTCAGCGTGCAGGGCTGGCTGGTGGGGCCGCGCACCGTCGACGCGGGCAAGACGTACCCGATGGTCGTGCAGGTGCATGGCGGCCCTGCGGCGGCCGCGTCGCCGCGCTACGTGGCGGGCGGCGACAACGGCAACACGCTCGTGCGCGACCTCGTGAAGGAAGGATATTTCGTCTTCATGCCCAACCCGCGCGGCAGTTACGGGCAGGGCGCGGCGTTCACGCAGGCGAACCGGCGCGATTTCGGCGGCGGCGACTGGCGCGACATCCTGGCCGGCGTCGACGCCGTCATCGCCCGCGCGCCCATCGACGGCAACCGCCTCGGGCTGATGGGGCATTCGTACGGCGGCTTCATGACGATGTGGGGCGTCACGCACAGCCGGCGCTTCAAGGCGGCCGTGGCCGGCGCCGGCATCGCCAACTGGGTCAGCTACTACGGCCAGAACGGCATCGACCAGTGGATGGCGCCGTTCTTCGGCGCGACGATGTACGACGATCCGGCGATCTACCGCGCGCAATCGCCGATCGAATCGATCAAGGCGGCGCGTACGCCGACCCTGGTCTACGTGGGGGAGCGCGACATCGAGTGTCCGCCGGCGCAGTCGTTCGAGTTCTGGCACGGCCTCAAGGCGATGGGCGTGCCGACCACGCTGCTCGTGGTCGACGGCGAAGGGCACGCGTTCCGCAAGCCGGAAAACCAGCGCGACCTGCGGGCGCGCGAGATCGCGTGGTTCAACAAGTACCTGAAATGATCACGTTCGCGTGGGCACGGCGTGCCCACGCCTACGATTTGCCGGGCTTCTTGTCCGCGTCGTTTTTGGCCTGGGCCGCGGCGGCCTTGGCCTCCGGATTCAGCACCACCTGCACGTAATTCTCCGTGTTCAGGTACTGCTGCGCCGCGCGCTTCACGTCGTCCACGGTGAGGTCCTGGATGTCCTTCTCGAACGTGAGGATCGTGCCCGGATCGGTTCCTTCCGTCAGCGAGGTTTGCAGGGCGGCCAGCCAGTAGGTGTTTTCCTGCAGCGACTTGCGGTAGGTCTGCTGCCAGTTCGTCTTGACCTTGTCCAGGTCTTCCTGCGCGGGGCCTTGCGTGCGCATGTGGTCGATTTCGGCGAAGGTCGCGGCCAGCACCTTGTCGACGTTGTCCGGGCCCGTCGGCAGCTGGACGCCGATCGTGTAGTGGCTGTACGGGATGCGCGTCATCGAGCCTTCCATGCCGCCGCCGTAGATCAGGCCCAGCTTCTCGCGCAGCACGTCGATGATGCGGATGTTCATCACTTCCGTCAGCGCGGACAGGCGCAGTTCTTCCAGTTCCGTCACCTCGGTCGGGCCGGTGAACGTCAGCGACACGTTGCTGCGGTCTTCCGAGCCGCTCTTGATCTCGCGCTTGACGACGCCCGACACGGGGCGGATGCCGAGGTCGCGGTAGGCGGTCGGGATGTCCGGCGTGGGCAGGCTGCCGAGGTACGTTGCGACCAGCGGCTTGATGGCGGCGACATCGAAGCTGCCGACGAAGATGAACGTCAGGCCCTTGGCGCTGGAAAAGCGCTCGCGGTAGATGGAGATCGCGCGGTCCAGGTCGATCTTCGGGATGTCGTCGGGACGCAAGGCGCGCGGCGCGCGCGGGTTGTTGTTGTACAGCGTGGCCAGCACGGTGTCGCCGAACAGGGCGCCCGGCTGCGACAGGCGGTTGCGCGCCAGTTCCATCTGCTTGCCGATGAAGGATTTGTACAAGTCCTCGTCGCGGCGCACGCCGGCGAACTTCAGCCACACCATCTGCAGCATCGTCTCGACGTCGGTGGCGCCCGCGGTGCCCGCGACGACGTCGGTGTTGTTGCCCAGGCCCGCGCTCACCGAGGCGGCCTTGCCGGCCAGGATCTTGCGCATGTCGAGCGGCGAGAAATCCTTCAGGCCCATCGCGGCGACGATGGTGTCGGCGTAGCGGGCGTTGAACATGTCCTTGTCGTCGAACAGGCTCTGGCCGCCGAAGCGGGCGGCGCTCATCAGCACCTGGTCGTTGCGGAACGTGGTCGGCTTGAGGATCACCTTGACGCCGTTCGACAGGGTCAGCCGCGTGAGGCCAAGACTCCCGTCGCGGCTTTCGTCGACGATCTTGCCGGGCGCGGGCGCATGGTCCATCAGGTGCGCGGCCACGGCCTTTTCGTCGTGCGCCTGCACGTCGCGCTTTTCGGCCTTCGCGACGGCTGCCAGCAGCTGGTCGCCCGTGGGAATCGGCGCGTCGCCTTCCGTCTTCGTCGAGCCCGTGTAGATCACGAGCTTGCCCGAGTCGGCCGGGATGGTTTTTGCTGCATAGGCATTGATTTCCGCGAGCGTGATCCCGGGCGCCAGTTCCTTCACGTAGCGGTACTCGGCATCGATGCCGGGGATCGATTCACCTTCGAGGAAGTTGCGCATCAGTTCGGCGGCGTGGACCGCGGAATCGGTCTTGTCGCGCTCGTTCCAGGCGCGCTCGTAGGTGCGCATCATCGTCTTCTTCATGCGGTCCAGCTCGGCTGCCGTGAAGCCGAAGCGGCGCGCGCGCTCGTTTTCCTGCACGAGCGCGTCGATGGCGACGGTGGCCCCGTTCATGCCGAGCGCGGCCATCGCGTTGTACGACCGGTAGCGCGGCGTCAGGCGCGAGAGGGCGCTGCTGGCGCCGATGAACGGCGGGGAAGGCAGTTGCGACAATTCCTGCAGGCGCTGGTTCAGCATGCCGCCGAACAGGGCTTCGACCAGTTGCTCGCGGTAGCCGCGCACGGTGGCGCGCTCGTGGAAGGGCTGCAGCGGGTAGCGGATCAGGATCGACGCCGGGCCCGCTTCCTTGTCGGTGACGACGAGCGCTTCGTTGTCGGTGCGGGCCGGAATCTTCGCGTAGTCGCGCGGGCGTTCGCGGACCGGGTTCTTCAGCCCTGCAAAATGACGGCGGATCAGTTTCTCGGCCTGCGCAGGGTCGATGTCGCCCACGGCCACGACGGCCATCAGGTCCGGGCGATACCAGTCCTGGTAGAAGCGGCGCAGGGTGTCCGGCCTGAAGGTGCGGATGACGTCTTCCTGGCCGATCGGCAGGCGGTCGGCGTAGCGCGAGCCGTTGTAAATCTTCGGCATCAGCACCTTCTGCATCCGGTCGCCGGCGCCCTTGCCGAGGCGGGCTTCCTCGAGAACGATGTCGCG
>JBJMVU010000301.1:0-5045 GCA_045810485.1 Massilia sp.
CGGCGAGCTCAAGACGACGCACTTCATGGTGCCGGACCCGCCGCGCCTCGTCGTCGACATCGACGGCCTCGCGCTGAACGACACGCTGAAAAGCCTCGTCGCCAAGATCGAATCGAACGACCCGTACATCAAGCAGGTGCGCGTGGGCCAGAACCGGCCCAACGTCGTGCGCCTCGTGTTCGACCTGAAGGAAGACGTCAAGCCGCAGGTGTTCAACCTGGCGCCCATCGCCGGCTACCACCACCGCCTGATCTTCGACCTGTATCCCGTCAAGCCCGTCGACCCGCTCGCGAGCATGATTGCCAAGGAAAACTGGAGCCCGGACGCGGCCCCCGCCACGCCGACCCCGGCCGTGCAGCCGGGCGAGCCGACCGTCGGCCAGGCCGGCCCGGACGCCATCGCCAAGCTGGAAGCGGATGCCGCCCGCGCCGGGTCCACGCCCGCGCAGCCGCAGCCGACGACGCCGCAGCCGCCCCCCGCCCAGGCCCAGGCGCCGGCCAAGGCGGCGCCGGGCCAGAAGGTGACGCGCATGGTGACCATCGCGCTCGACCCCGGTCACGGCGGCGAGGACCCCGGCGCGACGGGCACCACCGGTGTGCACGAGAAGGACATCGTGCTCGCGGTGGCCAAGCGCCTGAAGGCCAAGCTGGAAGACTTGCCGAACACGCGCGTGATGCTGACGCGCGACGCCGACTTCTTCGTCCCCCTCGGCCAGCGCGTGGAAAAAGCGAGAAAAGTGCAGGCCGACCTGTTCGTGTCGATCCACGCCGACGCCTTCGTCGAACCGACGGCGCGCGGCTCCTCCGTGTTCGTCCTGTCGGAAAAAGGCGCGAGCTCGAGCGCGGCACGCTGGCTGGCGAACGACCAGAACAAGGCCGACCTGATCGGCGGCGTGAATCTCGGCACCCATGACAGGCAGCTCGCGAGCGTGCTGATCGACCTGTCGCAGACGGCCCAGATCAACGACAGCATGAAGCTCGGCAAGGCCGTGCTGACGGAAATCGGCGGCATCAACCGCCTGCACCGCGGCGTCGTCGAACAGGCCGGTTTCGCCGTGCTGAAGGCGCCGGACATTCCCTCGATCCTCGTCGAGACCGCGTTCATTTCCAATCCGGACGAGGAAGCGCGGCTGAAGGATGACGCCTACCAGAACCAGCTGGCCGACGCGATCACGAAAGGCATCAAGCGCTACTTCGCGTACAATCCGCCGCTGGCGAAGAGCCGACTGACTTAACGGACGCCCGCGGGCGTCCCCTGAGGAGGATTCTCGTGAGCGCAACGACCATCGAATTCGGGCAATTGCCCGCCCTGCAACTTCGCGCGCCGGACGGCGCCGAGGCGACCATCACGTTGTACGGCGCCCACCTCGTGTCGTGGAAAGCCGTCACCACGGCCGGCGGGCCGGCGCAGGAACGCCTGTTCCTCAGCAGCCTGTCGGCGCTGGACGGCCGGAAGGCGATCCGCGGCGGCGTCCCCGTCATCTTTCCCCAGTTCGCCGAGCGCGGCAACGGCATGCGCCACGGCTTCGCACGCGTCGCGACCTGGCGCCTCGTCGACCAGGGAGAGCAGGAGGGCGCCGCGTTCGCCGTGCTGGCGCTGAACCAGGCCGACGTGCCGCCGCAAGTGGCGGCCGCCTGGCCGTACGCCTTCGAACTGCTGCTGCGCGTGACCGTGCACGGCGCCCAGCTGGACATGGCGCTCGACGTGCGCAACACGGGCGCGCAGGCGTTCCCGTTCGCGGCCGCGCTCCATACTTACCACCTCGTCGAGGATGTCGAAGCCGTGCGCATCGACGGCGTGCAGACGGAGACGCTCGCCATCACCGACAAGCTCGACCAGGTGTTCGAACGCATCGCGGGCGCGATTGCATTCGACACGGGCGCCGACAAGGTGACGCTGGAGCAGACGGGTTTCAAGGACGCCGTCGTGTGGAACCCGGGCGCGGCCGACGCGGCTGCGCTGTCCGACATGGAAGACGAGGAATACCGGCGCTTCGTCTGCATCGAACCTGCCCTGCTGGGGCCGCAGCAACTGGAACCGGGCGGGGTCTGGCGCGGGACATACCGGGCCGTGGCGCAAGCGGGATGATGCTTTCCGCCGTTTCATTTTGTAGCAAAAAATGAACGGTGCACCTCGCCGCGCGGCCTAGACTACAGTCTGGAAAGCACGGGAGGTGTGCGATGAATACAAGCAAAATTCGGGTGATCAAACGGCTGGCGCTCGCGCTGGCGGCGGGCGGCGCCCTGTCCGGGTGCGCCGTCTATGCACCGCCTTACGCGGCCTACGACGCGCCCTATTCTCCCTACGGCTACGGCCCCGCTTACGTCGGACCGCCTGTCTCGCTCGACTTCAGCTATCATGAATACGATCGCGGCGGACGCGGCTGGCATGGCCACCGCGGCGGAGGCCGCCGCTGGCGTTGAGCACGCCGCCGGTCAGTTCGATTCCTTGATCATGCGCCCGGCCGTGGACTGCACCGGACGCGCGTTCAGCGGATACAGGCGCGAGAACAGGGCCATCTGCGCCGGCGACGCCTGCATCGGCTGCTTGAACACCATCCACAACACGCCTTCCGTGCACGGCGGTTCCGTCAGCGACCCCATGTAGGTGAAATACTCGCGCCGCTCCGGCAGCGCGTCGGTCGGATCGATCACGATGGACGGCGACACGGTTTCCAGCTTTTCCAGCGGCAGATTGTCCCAGATCGTCTGCATGAGCCGGTGCGGCTGGCCGCGCTCCAGCAGCACGGCGATGATGGCGATCTTGCCTTCGGCGCTCTTGTGCACGAGGTGGATCACCATCTCCGTGCCCTTGCCGTTGATTTTTTCTTCCGACGGACGGTGGAAATGGAATCCCTGCAACTCGTAGACCGTGTTGCCAACCGTGATGAAATTGCCACCGCCCACCGTCACCTGGATCGTGTGACCATTGTTGACCTCGCTGAACGACGACGGGTGGTAATCGAAGCTGATCTGTTCGAGGTTGACCTTGATGCCGTCGCGCAGGTCGATCGGCGACTGGCGGTTGCCGGCGCCGCACTTGGCCCAGTCGACATTGATCTTCGACCAGTTCGCCGGACCCGACTCGCCCTCGTACGACCACACGGTGCCGTGCTTCGGCGCGGCGGCGATGGCCGCGGCTGCCGCGGCCGCCTGCTCGTCCTGCCTGCGTTTGGTATCGGCGAGTTTTTTCGCGCGCGCGGCGGCCGTCGCACGGGCCTGCTGGCGCTCGCGCAGCGCGGCCAGGCGCTGCGCGATCTTGGCCGACAACTCGACCTCGGCATCTTCTTCGCTGGCCGCAGTGGAGCTCCCGGCCGCTTCGGCTTTCGGTTCGGCTTTCGGGTCGGCTTTCGGCTCGGCTTTCTTGTCCGCCGGCTCGGCCTTTTTGGTCGTCGCGGCCGGCACCATGGCCGATGCCGGCCGGGATACGGAAGCCGCCAGTTTGGCTGCTGCTGCGGCGGCGGGATCGTTCGCGGCGCTTGCGCTCAGGGCGACGCAGCTGCAAGCGAACAGGGCGATCAGGTTACGCATGGGAATCCAGTAGTATTGCTCTCCCCTGCTTTATCGGCGTGACCGACAGTAAACTTGAGCCTGAGGAACAATTCCCTGCATCAATGTGCCGTAAACGCAAAGCGCGCCGTCATGCGGCGCGCTTCATTTGATCAGTCTGGCAATGCTCAACGACTCATCATGCGCCGTCCGACCTTGTACAGGCCGCCCAGCGCCAGCGGCACGACGGCCGCGCCGACACCCACCAGCACGATGATGGTCAGGTGGTCGCGGATCACGGGGATATTGCCGAAGAAGTAACCGCCGGTCACCAGGCTGACCACCCAGGCGACGGCGCCCGTGACGTTGTACATCTGGAAGCGGGTATGCGTCATGTCCGAGATGCCCGCGACGAACGGCGCGAACGTGCGGACGACAGGCACGAAGCGGGCCAGGATGATCGTCTTGCCGCCGTGGCGTTCGAAGAATTCGTGGGTACGGTGCAGGGCGTCCTTGTTCAGCCAGCGGTAGTCGTGCGTGAAGACGCGGTGCCCGATCGCCCCGCCGATGTAATAGTTGAGCGTGTTGCCCGTCACCGCCGCCACGATCAGCAGGATCGTCAGCAAGGCATAACTCATCTCGCCGGTGGCGCAGAAGGCGCCGGCAATGAACAGCAGGGTGTCGCCGGGGAAGAAGAACAGAACCACGAGGCCGGTTTCGCAAAACACGATGGCGAACAGCACGGCATACACATACACCCCGTATTGCGCCAGCAAAGTGCCCAGGGTCTTATCGACATGCAGGATCATGTCGATGAATTGCATCAGATCCATAATTTTCCTAAATGGTAGCGCCGAATCATACCATCAGTCCGCCCCTGAAAATGGCCGCCGGCTCATCTTGGCCGCGAATTTTCTTCGCCGGCAAACCGTTTCATTTTTGTAATTTTCCATATTACAATCGTCATCACACCACCCAATGACCCGGCCCGCCACAAGCGGCCAAGGAGACGAATCGATGGCTCACCCGACCTTCCGGCGCACGTACCTCGTCGCCGCCTGTGCCCTCTTCGCGCTGAACGCCGCCGCGAAGGAACTTCCCCCGAAGCCCAGCGTCGCCGACATCGTCAAGGCGTCGACACCGTCCGACTGGCGTTCCCTCGATCCGGACAACACGCTGTACATGGAACTCCCATTCGGCCGCGTCGTCATCGAACTGGCGCCGACATTCGCGCCGAACCACGTGAAGAACATCAAGGCGCTCGTGCGCGAGCATTATTTCGACGGGCTGGCCATCGTGCGCGTGCAGGACAACTGGGTCGTGCAATGGGCCGATCCGAACGAGGACAACGACAAGGCCCGTCCGGTCAAGGGTGCGCAGAAGGCGCTGAAGGCGGAATTCACGGTCCCCATCGGGAACGACACGCATTTCACGCGCATGAAGGACGTCGACGGCTACGCGCCCCAGGTCGGCCACTCGAACGGCTTTCCCGTCGGCCGCGATCCGAAGACGGGCGAGACCTGGCTGGCGCACTGCTACGGCATGGTCGGCGTGGGC
>JBJMVU010000302.1:0-7531 GCA_045810485.1 Massilia sp.
CGCAATCATACTTCCTCCATCACGCACTGCAGGGGATGGCCTGCCTTGCGCGCATGCGTTAATACAAACTCCACTTTGGTACACGCTATATCTTTGGAAAACACGCCGCACACGCCTTTACCATGGCGGTGTACAGAAAGCATGATCTGCGTCGCCGTCTCGCGATCCTTGTTGAAGTACTCCTGGATGATGGCGACCACGAACTCCATCGGCGTGTAGTCATCATTCAGCAACGCCACCTGATACAACGGAGGTGGCTTGACTGTCTGCCGCTCCAGCAGCTGTTCGGTATCTTGCTTGGTTGCCATAGGGGTATTCTAAATTGCTTTCGATCTTCGTGTGTGCGGAAACTAACGCTCAAGGTATTCCCATTTGCTTTCCATCTTACGCGTTTTCCAGTTGGAGCGCAGATGGCGGTTCCATTGCGAAAATCAAGAGCTTGATTTTCAGCCACTATGTCATTTTTTACAACGCGTGTTCAAAACCGCTTGACTTACAAGATTCTTGCGCCAACAATGCAGTTATCGACTTGTACTTATGTACTTGTTGATAAGAAGTGAGCAGGCTGAGGAGGGGGCAAGAAGCTTCTTGCTTTTATGGCTCGTGTGATTTGTTTTTAATCGAAGGTTATTTTATGGCAACAGGTACTGTTAAGTGGTTCAATGATTCCAAAGGTTTTGGCTTCATCACCCCTGATGACGGCGGCGAAGATTTGTTCGCGCACTTCTCCGCGATCAATATGAACGGTTTTAAGACCCTCAAAGAAGGTCAGAAAGTCCAATTCGAAGTCACGCAAGGCCCGAAAGGCAAGCAAGCTTCCAACATTACCGGCGCGTAAGCACCCTCCGGAAGCAGAGAGCCCCGCTACGGCGGGGTTTTTTTATGGCCCGGCGCGTGGCAGCCACTATATTAGTACGGAAAACGAAAAAGCCCCGTGCGCGGACGGGGCTTGATGTGCGTCAAACAGATCGCGCTTACATATTCTCGATCATCACGTCGCCAAAGCCCGAGCACGACACCTGCGTCGCCCCTTCCATCAGGCGCGCGAAGTCGTAGGTGACGCGCTTGGACGCGATCGCCTTTTCCATCGAACTGATGATGAGGTCGGCCGCTTCCGTCCACCCCATGTGGCGCAGCATCATCTCGGCCGACAGGATCAGCGACCCCGGGTTCACGTAATCCTTGCCCGCATACTTGGGCGCGGTCCCGTGGGTCGCTTCGAACATCGCGACGGAGTCCGACATGTTGGCGCCCGGCGCGATGCCGATGCCGCCGACCTGGGCCGCCAGCGCGTCCGAGACGTAGTCGCCGTTCAGGTTCAGGGTGGCGATGACGCTGTACTCGGCCGGACGCAGCAGGATCTGCTGCAGGAACGCGTCCGCGATCGAATCCTTGACGACGATGTCCTTGCCCGTGCGCGGGTTCTTGAACTTGCACCACGGGCCGCCGTCGATCAGCTCCGCGCCGAATTCACGTTGCGCCAGCGCATAGCCCCAGTCACGGAAACCGCCTTCCGTGTACTTCATGATATTGCCCTTGTGGACAATGGTGACGGATGGCTTGTCGTTGTCGATCGCGTACTGGAGCGCCTTGCGCACGAGGCGTTCGGTGCCCTCGCGCGACACCGGCTTGACGCCGATCGCGGACGTCTCCGGGAAACGGATCTTGCGCACGCCCATTTCGCGGGTCAGGAATTCGATGACCTTCTTCGCCTCGGGCGATTCGGCCGCCCATTCGATGCCCGCATAGATGTCTTCCGAGTTCTCGCGGAAGATCACCATGTCGGTCTTGTGCGGCTCGCGCAGCGGCGACGGCACGCCGTTGAAATAGCGCACCGGGCGCAGGCAGACGTACAGGTCGAGCTCCTGGCGCAGCGCCACGTTCAGCGAGCGGATGCCGCCGCCGACAGGCGTGGTCAGCGGACCCTTGATCGACACGACGTACTCGCGCACGCAGTCCAGCGTTTCGGTGGGCAGCCACACGTCCGGGCCATAGACCTGCGTCGACTTCTCGCCGGCAAACACTTCCATCCACGCGATCTTGCGCTGGCCGCCGTACGCCTTCGCGACGGCCGCATCGACGACCTTCAGCATCACCGGGGTGATGTCGACGCCGGTGCCGTCGCCTTCGATGTAGGGAATGACCGGCTGGTCGGGGACGTTCAGCGAGAAGTCCGCGTTGACGGTAATCTTTTGACCATCGGTAGGTACTTTGATATGTTGATACATCATGTTCTCCGAAGTGGGCACACGGCGGCGGCGGACCGCCAGGGCTGCGATCTCCATTAGAATAGTGGGCTGGCCGTCGTCTTGTCTAAGACGCAACACTGACACAACATTATGCACCAGTATTGATCGCGACGGGCCAGAGGCCCGCTATTTTGCTCCAAAATCCATCCTTCATGTCCCTCATCCTGTTCAACAAACCCTACCAGGTGCTGTGCCAGTTTTCGCGCGAGGACGAGCGCGAAACCCTCGCCGACTACCTCGACATCCCGAACATCTATCCGGCCGGCCGCCTCGACGCCGACAGCGAAGGCCTGATGCTGCTGACCGACGACGGCCGCCTGCAGCACCAGATCGCCCATCCGGACCACAAGGAAGCGAAGCAGTATCTCGTGCAACTGGACGGCGTGGCCGATCGCGCCAGCCTCGACCGCCTGCAAGCGCCGATCGACCTGGGCGACTTCATCACGAAACCGTGCCGCGCCGCCCTGATCGCGGCGCCGGAATGGCTGTGGCCGCGCAACCCGCCCATCCGCGTGCGCCAGGACAAGCCGACCAGCTGGATCGCGATCACGCTCGAGGAAGGAAAAAACCGCCAGGTGCGCCGGATGACGGCCGCCGTCGGCCTGCCGACCTTGCGCCTGGTGCGCTCGAGCATCGGACCGTTTTCGCTGGCGACGCATCCGCTGATGCCGGGCGAGTGGATGGAGGTATCGGCCGCGGCCGTGGGCGGGAAGCGGTGACGCGTTTGAGGCAGATCAACCTTTCCAAACGTTAATGTAGGGCGAGCAAAAGACTGTCAACCGGCAATTCCGGGCTGCCGTTAAGGGAACAGATTCACCGTTGTGGATCACCTTCTTCTTTAAAGGAACCCGAAATGTCCAAACTGATCGCTGGCCTGGTTGCTTCCCTGTTCGCCGTTTCCGCTTTCGCCGTGCAGGCTCCGGCCCCGGCCGCAGCCGCCCCGGCCGCATCGGCCACCGCCGAGCCGGCCGCCGCTCCCGCGAAGAAAATGAAGAAGCACCACAAGAAGGCCAAGAAAGCCGCCGCAGCCGACGCCGCGGCGCCGGCCGAGCCGGCAGCGAAGTAAGCGCACCGGCGCACATCCAGGCAGCCTGCGGGCTGCCTTTTTTGTTGCCTAAAACCCGGGGTCGAATCCGGGGTATTCGGGGTCAGAGCACTTTTTCGAACAATGTACTGACGGTACGAAGTATACGGGGTGCATCCCGCCCGAGACCATGAGGCACGACCAAACAACCGCCCGCATGACCATATTTGATGCCCAGACAATATGTCGCCGAAATGTGCTCTGACCCCGAATTTCGCTGACCCCGAATTTCGGAAACAAAAAACCCGCCGGACGTGAGTCGGGCGGGTTCTTCACCTACGCAGCGCGACCGGGGTCGCGCGGGCGTTGCTGTCGGGTGTATTAAGCCGACAGGCCTTTGATGGCGGCAGCCAGACGGCTCTTGTGGCGAGCGGCCTTGTTCTTGTGGATGATTTTCTTGTCAGCGATGCTGTCGATGGTCGACACGGACTGCTGGAAGATCTGAGCAGCAGCGGCCTTGTCGCCAGCCTGGATGGCCTTGCGGACGGCCTTGATTGCGGTACGCAGGGTCGAGCGCTGAGCCGAGTTGTGTGCGTTTTGCTTGACTGCTTGACGAGCGCGCTTGCGCGCCTGTGCGGTATTTGCCATGGAATTTCCTAATCGGGGTCAAGTTGCGTTTGCAAACATTCAAACCGGCCCATTCCAGTGCCTGCCAAACGAGTGTCTGCTAACAGAATTCAATACAGCCCTCGATTATAGCGAAGGTTTCAACGAAGGGCAAATCCTGGTTCGTTTTTGTGCAATAGCCCAGCTATAATCGCGGGCTATGAACCTACTCAAGACCCTGGCAGCCATCTCGAGCATGACGATGCTGTCCCGTATCACCGGCCTGCTGCGCGACTCCCTCTTCGCCCGCGCGTTCGGCGCCAGCGATTACACCGACGCCTTCAACATCGCCTTTCGCCTGCCCAACCTGCTGCGCCGCCTGTTCGGGGAAGGTGCGTTCTCGCAGGCGTTCGTGCCCATCCTGGCCGAGTACAAGAGCCAGAAAGGCGACGCCGCCACCCGTACCCTCATCGACCACGTCGCCAACACCCTCGTCTGGGCAACGCTGGTCACCAGCCTGATCGGCATTATCGGCGCTCCTGTCGTGCTGTACGTCATCGCCAGCGGCCTCGAAGGCCCGGCGTTCGACGCCGGCGTCGTCATGACACGCCTGATGTTCCCCTACATCCTGTGCATGTCGTTCGTCGTCCTGGCCGGCGCCGTGCTGAATACCTGGCGCGAATTCAAGATCCCGGCGTTCACGCCCGTCCTGTGGAACCTGTCGTCGATCTTCTTCTCGCTGTTCATGGTGAAGTATTTCGACGTGCCGATCTATTCGATGGCCGTCGCCGTGATGGTCGGCGGCGTGCTGCAGGTCGGCATCCAGATCCCGGCGCTGAAGCGCATCGGCATGCTGCCGCGCCTGTCGATCAATCCGTTCGCCGGCCTGGCCGATCCGGGCGTCCGCCGCATCCTCAAGAAGATGGGGCCGGCCGTGTTCGCCGTGTCCGCCGCGCAGATCAGCCTGCTCATCAACACGAACATCGCGTCGCGCCTGGGCGCCGGCAGCGTCTCCGTGCTGCAGTACGCGGACCGGTTGATGGAATTCCCGACCGGCATGCTGGGCGTGGCGCTGGGCACGGTGCTGCTGCCCAGCCTGTCGAAGGCGAACGCGGACGGCGACCCCGTCGAATACTCCGCCCTGCTCGACTGGGGCCTGCGCCTCACGTTCCTGCTCGCGCTGCCGGCAGCAGTCGGCCTCGCGGCGCTGGCCGAGCCGCTGATCGCCACCCTGTTCAACTACGGCGCGTTCAACGCCCACGCCGTCACGGCCGCCACGGCGCCGCTGATGGCCTATGCGGCCGGCCTGCTCGGCATCATCCTCGTCAAGATCCTGGCCCCGGCCTTCTACGCGCGCCAGGACATCCGCACGCCGGTCAAGATCGCCGTCGGCGTGCTGATCGCAACGCAGCTGATGAACCTGGTGTTCGTGCCGGTGCTGGGCGTCGCGGGTCTCGCGCTGTCGATCGGCCTCGGCGCCTGCATCAATGCCAGCTTCCTGTTCACGGGCCTGCGCCGGCGCGCGATCTACGTGCCGCACGCGGGCTGGCTGCCATTCTTCGTGAAAGTGGCCGTCGCCGTCGCGCTGATGGGCGCCGTGGCCTGGTTCAGCCAGGCGCAGCTCGACTGGGCCGCGCTGCGTGCGCACCCGGTGATGCGCGCGGGCGCCCTGTTCCTCATCATTGGTGTCTCCGCCGCCGTGTATTTCGCCGTGCTGCTGGCGCTGGGCTTCCGGCCGCGCCAGTTCATGCGCCGCGCCAAGTGACAAGGCGGGCCTAGCGGTTCTCCGCCGCGGGCTCGCCCTCTTTCTCGTCTTTGTCCGGCGATGGCGCCGGCGCCTCCGCGGCCGGTTCGGGCGCCGGCGCGGGTGGCGCCGCCACATCGGGCGGCGGCGGGGCCGCTTCCGACTGCGTCGCACCCCGGCCGGGAAACAGCGACGGCTGCTCCGGCGGCGTGCCCGCGGGCGCTTCCTGGAACAGCGACGGCTGGCCTGGCGCCTGCGGCTTGCCCTGCGCGAGTATCTGTCCCTGCATCAGCGCCTGCCCCGTCGCCACGAATTTCCAGTCCGACACCTGTTTCTTGTTCTCGAACCCGGAAAAACGCTTGTCGAAATTCGCCACTTTCAGCGGTGTCGCCTTCGACAGGCTGTACACCGCCAGCACCCCGCGCCGATCGCCTGGATTGGCCCATACGATACCCCACTCGGCCTTGCCCGTCAGCGGATCGACGAAGACCTTGCGCAAATGCCGGCGCACGCCGGGAAACCTTGGATCCTTCAAGAGTTCCTGCAGCGACGGCGGCTGCGCCGGCTGGCCCTTCGGCGTCGCCTCGGCATAGGTGCGCAGCGCCTCGCTGAACGCGGCGCCGATGTCCAGCAATTCTTCCTCGGCGGCCGCGCGCCGCAGCAGCGCGTCGACCTTCAGCGTGGCCGCGCCGACGAGGCCGATCACGGTCACGAGGATGATGAGGCCGAGGTACGTAAAGCCGCCCTCGCGCCCGGGCGCTTTACCACTCCGCATATGGCGTGCCGTTGCGGCCCGTGCCCGGCGCGCCGCTGCGGATGTTGGCGATGCCGCCCTTGTCGCCGTCTTCCGGGGGGACGGCGAGCCAGGCCGAGTCGCTGTCGGCGATCGGGTCGAACGGCAGCGCCGGCAGGTATTTTTTCTCGACGAGCTGCTGCAGCGATTCCGGATAACGCCCCGTGTCCTCGTGAAACTGGTCGATGACGGCGCGCGTGTTGCGCAGGTTCTCGGCCAGGATGGTCTCCTTGGTGCTGTCGACCTTCGGGAAGAAGCGCGGCGCCGCGAGCGTGAGCAGCAGCGCCACGATGCCCAGCACCACCAGCAGTTCGATCAGGGTGAAGCCCCGCGTGCGCTCAGTGCTCATTCTATGGTTCATGCGTTCACCAGCGGTTGTAGGGGATGCCGTTCAGTCCGACCTTGCCGGAAGTCGAGTAGACGTCGTACACGTCGTCGCCCTCCTTCGGCTCGTCCGGCTCGCTGGCGTAGCTGCGCTTGCCCCACGTCTCGGCATCCTTCAGGTCGGCGTCGCCGTTGAACGGGTCGCGCGGCAGGCGGCGCAGAAAATAAATCTTCGCCTTCTTCGGGCTCCTCTGGTCCGGCACGCCCTCGACCAGCACCTCCAGCTTGGGCGGATAGCCGCTGGCGCCGGCCTGGCGGGCCACGCGGCCCTCGTCGCCGGCCTTCTTGTAGGCGTCGAGGGCGGCGCGGATCTCGCGCAGCGCGCCGCGCAGCGCCTGTTCGTGGCGGCGCTGCAGCGCGATCTGCGCGGTTGGCACCACCAGCGTCCCGAGCAGCGCCAGGATCGCCAGCGTGACGAGCAGCTCGATCAGGGTGAAGCCGCGCGGGCGCCGCGTCCGGCTCATCATTGCTGTCATTTCTGGTTCGGGAACGCGGCCTGCGACGCGGGCACGCGGTTGCCGGCCGGCTGCACCGGCGTGACTTCCGGCTGCGGCAGCGGCGTGATGTCGATCGCGGGCGCGGACGGCAGTTCCGACGGCGAGCTGGAGGCCGGCGCGGGCGGCAGCGTCGCGGTCGCGCCGACGCTCGTCGCCGGCACCATCCCCGTCTCGCCGATCACCGGCAGCGGCGCCGATGCCGGCGGCTGCGCGGCGGCGGGCGCATGCGCGGCG
>JBJMVU010000303.1:0-5342 GCA_045810485.1 Massilia sp.
CGATGTCGGGTTGCTCTTCATGCGCGTGTCCGGCCCGGACAAAGGGTGGCGCTTTTTCCGCACCACGCTCATCGAACCTGAGGTGTGCTGGCGCGTCATGCGCCACAGGACCCGCGGTTCGCCGCCCGCGGTCGACCCGGAGCGCAAGGGTAACGTGGGAAGTCATCCGCCGTAGCATTCATGATCGGCAGCTGTGCGGGTGGCGTTGCTGAACGTCGGCGTCGTTGATTGTTTTGAATCTATAACGTACACTAAGCGTCGCTGTTATCGATAACCAGACCATCACGGAGAGAACATGAAACGACGCCAGGTGCTGGCCGGATTGGCCGCCGCCGTACCGGGGCTTGCCGCAACCACCCTCCTGCCGCGGCGTGCGCTGGCGGCGGGCGCGCCCGGGCCCTTTGCGCCCGACTGGGATTCGCTGGCGGCGTACCGCACGCCGGACTGGTTCAGGAATGCGAAGTTCGGCATCTGGGCCCATTGGGGACCGCAGTGCGAGCCGGAACGTGGCGACTGGTACGCGCGCAATATGTACAAGGAGGGCAGCGACGCCTACCGCTTCCATGTGCAGAAATACGGCCACCCGTCGAAGTTCGGCTTCAAGGACGTGATCCGGCAGTGGCAGGCCGCGCAATGGGACCCTGACGCCCTGCTCGCCCTGTACCGCAAGGCCGGCGCCCGCTACTTCGTCGCGCTTGCGAACCACCACGACAATTTCGACCTGTACGACAGCCGCTTCCAGCCCGACTGGAATTCGACGCGCATCGGACCGAAGAAGGACTTGATCGCCGGCTGGGCGAAAGCGGCGCGCGCGCAGGGCCTGCGCTTCGGCGTCAGCGTCCACGCGGCCCACGCGTGGACGTGGTACGAGGTGGCCCAGGGTGCGGACAAGACGGGGCCGTACGCCGGTGTCCCGTACGACGGCGTGCTCACGGCGGCCGGTGGCAAGGGCTCGTGGTGGGAAGGACTGGACCCGCAGGCGTTGTACGCCCAGGGGCATGCTTTGAGCCGCAAGACCGTCGTTCCCGCCGAATGGGGCGCGCAGTGGGACTGGGGCGGCGGGGCCACGCTGCCGTTGCGGCGCTACGTCGAGAAGTTCCACGACCGCACCATCGACCTGATCGACAAGTACGATCCGGACCTCGTCTATTTCGACGACACCGCCCTGCCCTTCTGGCCATTCAGCGACGCGGGCTTGCGCATCGCCGCCCACATGTACAACCGCAGCATCGCCACGCGCGGCGGGCTCGAAGCCGTCATCAACGGCAAGATGCTGGACGCGCGCCAGCGCCGTTCGCTCGTGTGGGACATCGAGCGCGGGCAGACCGACGCGATCGAACCGCTGCCCTGGCAGACGTGCACCTGCATCGGGGGCTGGCATTATTCGCGCCCGGAATACGAGCGCGGCGCGTACAAGAGCGCGCAGACGGTGGTGCACATGCTGGTCGACATCGTCAGCAAGAACGGCAACCTCCTGCTCAGCGTTCCCATGCGCGGCGATGGCACGATCGACGAGAAGGAGCAGGCGATCGTCGAGGAGATCGGCCGCTGGATGGCCGTTCACGGCGAGGCGATCCACGACACGCGGCCGTGGGCCGTGTTCGGGGAAGGCCCCGCGCAGCACGGCACCGCGCCGCTCAAGGACCAGGGCATGAACGAGGGGAAGAATGCACCGCTCACGGCGGCCGACGTCCGCTTCACGGCGAAGGGCGATGCCGTCTATGCGTTCGTGATGGGCTGGCCGGCCGGACGCGAGATCGCGATCGCGGCCATGGGCACGGCGGCCGGCCACCTCAAGAAACCGGTGTCCCGGGTCGAGGTCGTCGGCACCGGCGCGCCGCTCGCGTTCCGCCAGGCGGCGGACGGGCTGAAGGTCACGCTGCCGTCCGCGCCGCCCGCGCTGCCTTATGCGTTCGCGTTGAAAGTGCTCGCTTGAAACGGCTTGGAGCTCCTACTTGACGCGCTGTTTTTCCAGCTTGCGCGCCAGGGTCCGGCGGTGCATGCCGAGCCGGCGCGCCGCTTCCGAAATATTGAAATCCGTCTCGGCCAGCACGGCGTGGATGCGCTCCCATTCCAGCGTCTTGATCGACGTGGTGCGGTTGGTCAGTTCCAGGTCCGTGTTGCCGGCGATGTGGCCGAAGGCCGCTTCGATGTCGTCCGTGTTCGACGGTTTTGCGAGGTACTGGCGGGCGCCGAGCTTGATCGCCTCGACGGCCGTGCCGATGCTGGCGAAGCCCGTCAGCACGACGATCTGCATGTCCGGATCGTGCGCATGCAGCATCTGCACGCACGCGAGGCCGGAGCTGTTGCCCTTCAGCTTGAGGTCGACGACGGCATAGTCCGGCGCATGTTCCTTCAGCAGTTCCTGCGCCTCGTCGAGGCCGGGCGCCTGCAGCACCTGGTAGCCGCGGCGTTCGAATGACCGTCCGAGGGTGCGCGCGAACGCGTCGTCGTCCTCGATGATCAAGAGCAGGCGGTCGTCGCCGCCGGTTTCGATGTCTTCATCCATGGACATGTCCCAATTCCTTGTCGAGCGCGATCGCGGACAGCGGCAATGTCAGCGTGACGGCGGCGCCGCCTTCCTTCCGGTTTACGGCCTGCACCGTCCCGCCCAGCGTGCGGGCCACGTTCACGACGAGGAACAGGCCCAGGCCGCCGCCGGGACGGCCCTTGCTGGACTGGTAAGGCTTGCCGAACTGGGCCAGCATCGCCGGGGCGAAGCCGGGGCCGCGATCGAGCACGGTCAGTACGAGCGTGCCGTCCGCCACGCCCGCTTCCACGCCGACCCAGTCGGGCGATGCTTCGAGCGCGTTGTCCAGCACGTTGTCGATCGTTTGTTTCAGTGCGGAGTCGAAGGCGACCGGCAGGTCGTGCTCGATCCGGTTGCGGTAGTCGAAACCGTGCACGGGGCGGCTGTGCTGCCACTCCTCGACGAGCTTGTCGAGGAAGCCGCGGATGGTCGTGCGCGCGGCCGACTCCCCGCGCGTCTCGCCGGCCGACAGCAGGATGCCGCTGACGATGGATTTGCAGCGCTTCAGCTGCGTTTCCATTTCCGTGATTTCTTCCAGCAGGTCGGGGTTCGCCTTGAATTCGCGCATGCGCTTCCAGTCGCCGAGGATCACGGACAAGGTCGCGAGCGGCGTGCCCAGTTCGTGCGCGGCGCCCGATGCCAGAAGGCCCATGCGCACGATGTGTTCTTCCTCGGCGGCGCGCTGGCGCAGGTCCGCGAGCTGGGCGGCCTTGCCCTTCAGCGTGTTCGTGATGCGCGAGATGAACACGACGAGCAGCGCCGCGTTCAGGGTGAAGCAGATCAGCATGCCCTGCACGTACAGGCTCGAGATGCCGCGCGCGTGGTCGAACGGCAGCGCGAGCGGCTTCGCGAAGATGGACAATCCGGCCAGGCATGCGAGCGTGATGGCGACGATGGTCCATGTCGACCACGCTTCCAGCAGCACCGCCGACAGGATCACCTGCAGCAGGTACAGGAAGGCGAACGGATTCGTCGTCCCGCCGGCCAGGTACAGCTGCATCGTGAGGCTGGCCACGTCGACGAGCAGTGCGAGGAACAGCTCGTTGTTCGTGACGGGCCGGTGTTCGTGCCAGCGCAGGTGGCTGGCGATGTTGAAGGCGATGAGGCATGCGAGCACCTCGAGCATCTGCACGAGCGGCAGGCGCACGTCGAACACGAGGATCGCGCCGGCGATGGTCGTGACCTGGCCGATGACGGCGATCCAGCGCAGCTCGATCAGCTGCAGCATGTTCTTGTGGCCGGCGACGTACTCCACCGCGGCGGCGTTGTCGGCGCCGCGCTCGAAGATGCGTTTCAGCAGGTCAGTCGTGTCGTTCATCATGCTCGTGTTCCGCGCCACGGCTGCGGGCGACCCACCACCAGGCGCCTGCAACCATCAAGGCCAGAGCATACCAAGTGAACGCGTACACGAGGTGGCTGTTCGGGAATTTGACGACGGTGAGGCCGCCCGTTGGCTGGTCGGGGCTGTCCGGCGGATTCTGCCGCGCGGCGGCATCGACGAAGAACGGCGCCGCGGCGAGGCCGCGCGCGGCGGCGATCGCGGCCACGTCGCGGGTGTACCAGCGGTTCGCCGCCGGATCGTTCGTGCGCGTGAAGGCGCCGTTGCGCTCGCTCGTGCGCAGCAGGCCGGTGATGTCGACCGCATTGCCTGTCGCGCCCGCGCATGGATTCCCCGCAGCGCGCTGCGGCGCGTAGCGCGTGCGCGCGCCCAGCCCGGCGGGAATGAAGCCGCGGTTGACGAGGACGATGGCGCCCTCCGCCGTGCACATGGGGGTGAGCAGCCAGTAGCCGCTGCCTTCTTCGGTGAGGGCCTGGACGGGGGTGGTGAGATCGTAGAGATAAGTACCGTGCAGTTTGACGCGGCGGTACTCGTCGGATGCGGGGGTGATGCCGGCCCAGCTCGTGCGCGACGGCAGCGGCGCCGGGGCGGCGTGCACGCGTGCTTCCACGCGCGCGATGAGGTCCAGTTTCCATTGCAGGCGGAAGACCTGCCAGGTGCCCAGACCCGCGAAGAGGACGATCAGCAGCAGCGCCAGGACTGCCAGCAAGGGAGAGGCTCCCCGGCGCCGGTCCGCCGGCGCTGCGCGATCGTCCCTCGCCATTACTGCATGTCGTGCATGCCGTGTACCGAGCCGCCGTCATTGCCCATATTGGGCATCATGTTGGCGTTCATGTGGTACATGACCCAGATCGAGCCGGTCAGGACGATGAACAGCAGGATGGCCGTGAGGATCAGCGCCATCATGTTCCAGCCGCCTTCCGACTTCGAGTTCATGTGCAGGAAGTAGACCATGTGCACGACGACCTGGACCGCGGCGAAGCCGAGGATCACGAACTTCGTCGTGCCCGGGGCCATCTGGTGGGTCATCACCAGCCAGAACGGGATCGCCGTCAGGATCACGGACAGGATGAAACCGATCGTGTAATCCTTGAAGCTGCCGTGGGCGTGCAGGTGGTCGTCGTCGTGGTGACCGTGGCCATGATGGTCGTGGCCGTGGGCGTGGTGGTGGTGATCGCTCATGGCAGGACTCCCATCAGGTAGACATAGGTGAACACGCCGATCCAGATGACGTCCAGGAAGTGCCAGAACATCGACAGGCAGGCGAGGCGGCGGTAGTTGGCACCGTTGATGCCGTGCTTGCCGACCTGGACCATCAGCGTGACGAGCCACACGATACCGAAGGTCACGTGCAGGCCGTGCGTGCCGACCAGCGAGAAGAACGCGGTCAGGAAGCCCGAGCGCCACGGGCCGAAGCCTTCGTGGATCAGGTGCGTGAACTCGTCCAGCTCCAGGTACAGGAAGCAGGCGCCC
>JBJMVU010000304.1:0-16752 GCA_045810485.1 Massilia sp.
CAACACGCACTGGCATTGGGATCATACCGACGGCAATGCCTGGCTGCACGAGGCAGGCGCAACCATTGTCGCGCACGAAAACACGTACAAGCATTTGACCGAAACCACGCACGTGAATGCCTGGAACTGGACCTTCGATCCGGTAGCGCCGGCGGCACGTCCGAGTTTGCTGATCAAGCACGAAAAGACTTTCGATGTCGCGGGCAGCGAGGTCGACGTGGAAAACTTCGGCGACGGCCATACGGATGGCGACCTGTGGGTGTATTTCAGGCAGGCGGACGTACTGGCATTGGGCGACACGTTCTGGAACGGTAACTATCCGTACATCGACAACGAAGACGGCGGCAGTATCGATGGCGCCATCCATTGGGCCAACAAGGCGGTCGAACGCACGACCGACCGCACGCTGGTCGTGCCGGGCCACGGCGCGGTCGGCACCCGCAAGGAGCTGGTCGAATTCCGCGACATGCTGGTCACGGTGCGCAACAACGTGGCCGCCCTCAAACAGCAGGGCAAATCGCTCGACGAGATCGTCGCCGCCAGGCCGACGGCGGCTTTCGATGCCAAATGGGGCAACTTCGTGTTCAACGGCGACCAGTTTACGCGCATGGTCCATGCCGGGCTGAAATCAAAGTAGCGGGAGCGGCCGGCACCGACCATACTGTACTCAGTGCAAGGAGGATTGCCATGTCTTTCGACGATGTAGTGCGCGCGTTTGCGAACTGGCCCGCGTGTACCGATGCCTACGAAGAACTGAAAAACAACTGCCTGCAGTTGGCCAGGAGCGACCCGGAGCATGCCGCGGCCTGCCAGTTGGTGTCGGGCTTTGCGCGTTCGTACGTGCTGCTGTATGACGAGGAAGCGGTGCCCGATGCGCTGGCGCAGCGCGCGAAACAGCAGATGATGCACTACCTGGCCATGCTGGCCAGTTCGATCGCCGAAGGCAGTGCGTCGGCCAGGCTGGCGGCGTTGAACGCCGTCGTGCTCGACTATCTGCAGAGCGAACGAATTTTTTGACCGCCGCATCCCGGCCTATTCAAAAGAGAAACAGCTTGCCAGATCGTGGACTAGAATAACAATCATAGGATAGCGGCCACGCGCGTATCGATGCCACGTTCGGTACCGCAGGCCTGCCGACGGGGGCAGCATGGACCACCGCAGTGCAAGCAAGGGCACGGGACCTCAACCGGCGCACGCATTCCGCCATGCGGCCATGCCGATGATGATCTTCGATCTCGCTACCCATGGCTGCGTCGTGGCCAACGACGCCGCCGAATTCGCGTATGGCTACCGGGCCGGAGAATGGGAAACGGTGTCCTTGTTCGACATGTTCGACGCGCGCGGCCACGCCGTGCTGGAGGCGCGATTGCACGACCTCGGCAGTGCACGGCCGGGCACGCCGGACATCGCCCTGCAACGCCGGCGCGACGGCAGCGGCTTCTGGGGCGCGGTGTCGCTCGCGCCTGCCGGGAACGCCGCGGCCAGCCAGGTCTTGCTGTGCGTGCAGGACGTGACGCAGCAGCAGGAGATGCTGGTCGAACTGGCGGTCGCGCGCGAACACTGCGCCCTGGCCCAGGAACTGAGCGGGGCGGGGCACTGCGTGCTTGAACTGAAGCGCGGGCGGCACACCTGGTCGCAGCAGCAGTACCGGAATTTCGGGTTGCGGGTCGGCAGCGTACCGGCCGACCTGGCGGGCGCCGTCGCTGCGATCGTCGGGTGCGTGCACGAACTCGACCGTGACCGCGCCGCCGCGCTGATCCGCGATTGCATCGATCTCGGCGCCCGTTTCGATACCGAATGGCGTCTGCGCTGGCCCGACGGCAGCGAGCACATCGTGCGGATCGAAGGGACACGCAGGGACGAGCCGGACGGCAGCCCGTATGCCTTCGTGTGCACCAGCGTGGATCTCACCGAACAGCGGCGCATCGAAGAACGCCTGCGCGCGGCCCAGCTCGACCTCTCGCTGGCCCAGCGCATCGCCCGCGTCGGCACCTGGATGGTCGACCTGACCACCGGCACCGCGACCACGACATCCGACGAGATGCACAAGGTGTTCGGGTTCAACGGGCCCGAGGTACCGCTCGCGGTACTGAGTTCGCGCATCCATCCGGACGACCTGCCCCTGGTCGAGACCGCGCGCGCCTATTGCCTGGCGAACCCGGGCGCGGGTTATCACGTGCAATACCGCGTGTCGCCCCGTCCCGGTGAGCTGTACTACGTCGAAAGCCAGGCCGAAGTCCAGACCGACGCGTCGGGCAAGGCGGTACGCATGGTCGGCTACACGCACGACGTCACCGCGGCCAGGCAAGCGGAGCAGGAGATCCAGAGGCTGGCCTACAGCGACGAGGTCACCGGACTGCCGAACCAGGTGGCACTGCGCCGCCACCTGGACCGTGCCGCCCGGATCGATGCGCCCGATTTCACGCCGCTGGCGCTGCTGGCGATCGACGTGTCGCGCTTTGAGGACATCAGCCTGACCCTCGGCCAGAACAATGCGGACCTGTTGCTGAAGGACGTGTCGGTGCGCATCGCCGGCGCGCTCGGCGCGGGCGTGTTCGTGGCGCGCGTCGGTCCGTCCCAGTTCGCCGCCGTCCTGGCCGGGTCGAGCGCCTACGAGTCGCAACCCCATGCGCGCACCGTGTTGCGTGCCTTCGACGCGCCGCTCCAGGTCGCCGGCATCCAGTACGACATCAACGTGCACATCGGTGTCGCCCTGTGCCCCGGCCATGCGTCGGATACGGTCACGCTGATGCGCAAGGCGAACGTGGCGGTGTTCCGGGCGCGCCAGATCGGCACCGACGTGCTGGTGTACGAGGCGGGAGCCGACCCGTATCACCCCGACCGGCTGGTCCTGCTCGGCGAATTCCGCAAGGCGATCCAGGACGGGCAGATCGAGCTCTATTGCCAGCCCAAGGTTGAGATGCGCACCAACCAGGTGATCGGCGCGGAATCGCTCGTGCGCTGGCGCCATCCGCGCCTGGGCATGATATCGCCCGCCCTGTTCGTGCCCCTGGTCGAGGACACGGAACTGATCCACGTGCTGACCCGCCACATGCTGCAGGCCTCGGTACGCCAGTATTTCAACTGGGAACGCGAGGGGCTGCGGGTCCCGCTGGCGGTCAACGTCTCGCCGCGCAACCTGCTGTCGCACGACCTCGTGCCTTGCCTCGATGCCTTGCTGTCCACGTGGGGCGGCAATCCCGACTGGCTGGGCATCGAGATCACCGAGAGCAGCCTGATCACGGATCCCGACGCCTCGATCGCCGAACTCACGACCTTGAGCGGGAAGGGCTTCCGGTTGTTCATCGACGACTTCGGCACCGGCTATTCGTCGCTCGGTTATCTGACCAGGCTGCCGGTCAATGTCATCAAGGTCGACCATGGTTTCACGATGCGCATGCTGGAGGACGCGCGCGCGGCGGCGATCGTCAAGTCCACCATCGAGCTCGCCCACAACCTCGGCATGACCGTCGTGGCGGAAGGGACGGCGAGCAAGGAGATCTGGGATGCCCTGGTCGGCTACGGTTGCGACGAAGCCCAGGGGTTTTATGTGGCCGAACCGTTTCCCGCCGCCGAGCTGGGCGCCTGGCTCAAGTCGACCGGGCGCAGCGTCCATGCGGCGGCCGGGCAGGCGTAATCAGTCCGGGCCGGCGGAAGCCTTCTGCCGGAACTGCTTGCGGTAGGTCGACGGCGAAATCCGGAATGCGGCCTGGAAGTGCTGCCTCAGCGACAAACTGCTGCGGAATCCCGCTTCCTGCGCGACGGCTTCGATCGATGCGTCGCTGCTCTCGAGCATGCGTTGCGCGTGCGCCAGGCGCAGGCTCAATATCCACTGCTTCAACGACGTGCCGGTCGCCTGGCGAAAATGGCGGGTGAAGTTGCGCCGGCTCATCGCGGCGCGCTGTGCGAGCGATTCGGTGGTGTGGGCCTGCTCGGGATGCGCCGTCACCCATTCGAGCACTTCGGAGAGCCGGCCGTCGCTGCGGGTCACCGGCAGGGGCCGCTCGATGAACTGCGCCTGCCCGCCCGGACGATGCGGCGCCACCAGCAGCCGCCTGGCGCGCCGGTTGGCCGTCTCGGCGCCGGCGATCCGGCGCAGCAGGTGCAGGCAGCAATCGATGCCCGCGGCCACCCCGGCCGATGTAAGAACGTCGCCTTGGTCGACATACAGCACGTCCGGATCCACCTTCACCTGCGGATGGCGCTGCGCCAGCGTGCCGGTGCATTCCCAATGCGTGGTGGCCGTCTTGCCGTCCAGGAGGCCGGCCTGGGCAAGCGGAAAGGCCCCGAGGCACAAGCCGACGACCGTCGCGCCGCCGCTGTGCGCGCGCCGCAGCGCCTCGATCAACGTGGCTGGCGCCTCGCGGCAGTCGTCGTGCCAGGCGGGCATGACGACCACGTCGGCGGTGTCCACAGCGGACAGGTCGGCCGGCGCGTCGATCGTGAATCCCGCCGAGGTCCGCAGCGGCGCCGGGTCGGCCGCGCAGACGACGACGTTGAACGCGGCCACCGCGGGGTCGCGCCCATTTCCGCCGAAGATCAGGCACGGCACCGACAGGTGAAAGGGGATGATGCCGTCGAAAGCAATGACAGCGATTTTCAGGCGACGAGTGGAAGACACTGCTTTACGCATGGCCCAATTGTATCGAATATCGCCCGCCAGGCCACTGTTCGCACGGAAAGAACGGCCGGACAATGCATCACCGTTCAACTCGACCTAAAGACAATCATGAAGATCCCGAACCATTCCCGCCTCGTTACCGTTGCCGCCTGCGCAGCGCTGCTGGCCGGCTGCGCGGGCAGCGTCACCGCGCCGCAAGCAGGCGCACAGGCCGTGACGTTCACGCAGGTCCGCAGCGCGGCCATCAAGCTGGAGTATGCCGGCACGACCTTCCTCGTCGATCCCATGCTGGCGCAGAAGGGCGCCTACCCGGGCTTTCCGGGCACCACCAACAGCCAGCTGAGAAATCCGCTGGTCGACCTGCCGATGCCCTTGGGCGAAGCCATCAAGGCCGATGCCGTGATCGTCACCCATGCGCAGCACTACGACCACTGGGACGACGAGGCGCGGCGCAGCCTCCCGAAGGCCATCCCGGTCTTCGTGCAGAGCGAGGAAGACGCCGCGAGCATCCGCAAGGACGGCTTCACGGACGTGCGTGTACTGGGCACCAGGGTCGAGTTCCACGGCACGCTCCTGAGCCGGACCGAAGGCCAGCACGGCAGCGACGCGATGGTGGCCGGACGCGGGAAGCGCCTGGGCAAGGTGTCGGGCGTCGTGTTCGAGCATCCTGGCTACAAGACCGTGTACGTGGCGGGCGACACCACCTGGAACCGCTACGTCGAGGACGCGATCGCGCACTACCACCCGGATGTCATGGTGCTCAACGCCTGCTACGGGCGCCTGCTCGGCTACGACGGCTCCTTCATCATGGGCAAGGAAGACCTGTACCGCGCCTACCAGGCCCTGCCGCAGGCGACCGTGGTCGCCAGCCACATGGAGGCGCTGGCCCATTGCACGCAGTCGCGCAAGGACCTGCACGACTACATCGCCGCGACAGGCATGAGCCCGCAACGCGTGCTGGTGCCGCAGGACGGCGAATCCTACCGCTTCTGACGTGCGCCGCCCGGCCAATATTTACCGATTTCTCCCACTCGAAGGAAGCCATCATGCCTCGTCTTTTTGCGATCGCACTGTCCGAAGCGACAGGCCACGCGGCCGACCTGTTTAGCGCCGTCAACCGAACCGTCGGCAAGGTGCCGAATTCGTACCTTGGGCTCGGCGGCAATAGTCCCGTTGCGCTGGACGCAGTACTGAGTCTCGAGTCATCGCTCAGGAAGAGCAACCTGAGCGTGCGGGAGATCGAAGTCGTGAAACTGGTCGTCAGCCAGACGACCGGGTGCGATTACTGCCTGGCCGCACACACGCTGATGGGCAAAAAGATCGGTCTTGACCGTGAAGCCATCCTGGCGCTGCGCCAGGCCCGGCCGTCGGGCGACGCGCGCGACGATGCGTTGGCCGGATTCGTACTGCATCTGATCACGACGAGCGGTACGGTCCCCACCGATGTGGTCACGGCGATCGGGCAGGCCGGGTTCACCGATGCGCAAATCGTCGATGTCACGATGGCCATCGCCAGCATTGCATTCACCAACCTGTTCAACCGTATCAACGACACGCCGCTCGACTTCCCTCCTGCCGACTACATTGATACCTCGAGGGTATGGTGAGGATACTCAATCAGTGTTGGACGCCGCGTCCCATCCTTACTAACCTCGACGCTGTAAAAGGGCGCAAAGCGATGCCGAAAATCGCTGTACGGCCATAGCAACATTATTTTCATGAGCGCTGGAGGCGACGCACGTGACGGATCAACGTCAACCAAGGGAACCACGATCGCCGCTGTGCGCGGACGACCTGTGCCGTGCCACGGCCGGCACCTCGGCTGGCGGCGATCCGGCGATGCGTTGGTCGGACGTCTCTTTCCCCGCCATCGTGGCCGGATTTCTTGCCGTGCTCGTATCGTTCTCCGGGCCGCTGGCGATTTTCTACCAGGCTTCACAGATTGCACACCTGCCGGGAGACATGTTCACCTCGTGGGTTTGGGGTATCGCCATCGGGGCGGGCGTAGCCGGCATCGTGCTGAGCTGGCGCCTGCGTACGCCCATCATTACCGCATGGTCGGCGCCCGGTACCGCGCTGCTGCTGACCTTGTTCCCGGCACTGTCGCTGGCCGAAGCCGTCGGCGCCTACCTGGCCGCCGCTGTCGCCCTGCTCGTGATCGGCTCCTGCGGTTATGTCGACAGGATCATGGAGTGGATTCCGAAAGGGATCGCGAGCGGCATGATGGCCGGCATCCTGCTGCCGTTCGGCTTGAGTGCATTCAAGAGTTCCGGGTCGCAGCCGGTGCTCGTCGGCGCCATGATCGCCTGCTATCTGCTGGGCCGGCGCGCATGGCCGCGCTACAACATCGTGCTGCTCCTGCTCGGGGGCACCTTGCTGGCCTGGCTGCTCGGAGAGACCCGTTTCAGTAGCATCCACCTTGAGCTGGCCGCGCCCCATCTGATCGTCCCGGCATGGAGCTGGAGCGCCATGTTCAGCCTGGCGGTGCCGCTGGTGCTGGTCACCCTGACCGGGCAATACCTGCCGGGCATTGCGGTCCTGAAGGCATCCGGCTATCGCACGCCCGTGCGGCCCGTCATCGTGGTCAACAGTCTTGCTTCCCTCGCGGTCGCGCCGGTGGGCGGCATCACGATCGCCATTGCGGCGATCACCGCCGCGATGTGCACGGGCCGCGACGCGCACGAGAATCCGGACAAGCGCTACGTCGCCGGTATCGCAAACGGCGTGTTTTATCTCTTTGCCGGCAGCTTCGGTGGAACGATCGTGATGCTGTTCGCCGCGCTGCCCGGGGAACTGGTGACCGCATTGGCCGGGCTCGCCCTGTTGGGGCCGATTCTCGCGAACCTGACGAGCCTCGCGGCCGACGACGACCACGTCGAAGCGTCGGTCATCACGTTCCTGGCGACTGCCTCCGGCATGAGCCTGTTCGGTGTCGGTTCCGCTTTCTGGGGCATCGTCATTGGCCTCGCGGCGGACCGGATCTTGCATCGCGCGGGCGCAGGACGCAAGGAAACAAAACGGGGATGAGCCGACACGCTTCGGCCCTCGATAAAACAATTACTCAAGGAGACGACAACATGCAAATCGATGTTCACCAGATGGCCGACAACGCCACATTCAACCGCTTCCATGCGGCGACCCTCGCATGGTGCGCGACCATCATCGTGTGCGACGGCTATGACGTCGCGGTAGCGGGAATCGCCCTCCCGTCCATCATGAAGGAAATGGGCGTCAATGCACAAAGCGCCGGCTTCATGGTCAGCTCCGCGCTGTTCGGCATGATGGTCGGCGGTGTGTTGCTCGGCACGATCGCCGATCGCATTGGCCGCCTGCGCGCGATCGCCATCTGCCTGGCACTTTTCAGCGTGTTCAATGCCGCCGCGGGCTTTGCCGGGAATCCCTATGCGTTCAGTGCGCTGCGTTTTCTTGCCGGACTCGGCATGGGAGGCGTGATGCCGAACGTGGTGGCGCACATGACCGAGTATTCACCGAAAAAAATCCGCTCGACCATGGTCACGTTGATGTTCAGCGGCTATGCAGTCGGGGGTATGATCGCCGCCCTGGTCGGTAAAGGCTTGATCGAGCATTCCGGCTGGTCATCCGTATTCCTGGTGGCCGGGCTGCCGGTCGTGTTGATTCCGATTGTTTTAAAAGGCATGCCGGAATCGATGCCGTTCCTGATCAGCCGCGGGCGCCGCGGCGAGTTGCAGCGGATTCTCTCGCGCTTGCAACCCGGCTACCGTGCGCAGGCGACCGACCGGTTCACGCTGCCGGCCGCGGACAGCGTGCAGGGCGCGCCGATCGGCAAACTGTTCCAGGATGGCCGCGGCTTCAGTACCGTGATGTTTTGGGTGGCCTTCTTCATGTGCCTGTTCATGGTGTATGCGCTCAGCTCCTGGCTCGCCAAGCTGATGGCGGGTGCCGGCCACAGCCTCGGTTCCGCACTGACCCTGGTACTCGTGCTGAATTTCGGCGCCATGATCGGCGCGGTGGGCGGCGGCTGGCTGGCCGATCGCTTCAACATCAAATATGTCCTGATCGGCATGTATCTGCTGGCGGCCCTGTCGATCACGCTGCTCGGCTATCCGGTCCCGCCCGCGCTACTGTTCATCCTTGTCGGCCTGGCCGGCGCGTGCACGATCGGCACGCAGATCGTGACGTATGCGTATGCCGGGCAGTACTACTCGATGGCGGTACGCGCGACCGGCATCGGCTGGGCCTCCGGCGTCGGCCGGGGCGGGGCGATTCTCGGGCCGATCATCATGGGGACCCTGGTCGGCGTATCGCTGCCGATCGAGCAGACCTTCATGGCCATTTCCATTCCCGCGGTGATCGCGGCCTGCGCCGTCGCGCTGATCAGTCATACGCGCTCCGCGTCCACGCCCAACCGCGTCACCGGCGACGCACTCGCCAAGCCGTCCGAAGCCTGACGCCCCCTGGCCGGGTGTCGATGCCGCACAGCGGCGGCACGCCCGCCTGACCACCCATCCGATTGTCCGGACCGGACTTGCGCATCTGCGCGGGTCCGGCACGGCTTCGCGCACGCGTTCGACTTCGCATTCACACCAAAACCAACCAGAGACAACATGAAACATCTTCGACAGCATGGCAGCATGGCCATGCCCCTTCTTGCCCTTGCCTGTTACGCCAACGGCGTGCAGGCCCAGACGAACGTCGCGCTCTACGGCATCGTCGACGCGGCGGTCGCGCACATGAACAATGCCGACAATGCCGGACACGGTGTGACGCGCGTGCCGTCCCTGACGGGCAGCGTGCCGTCGCGCATCGGCTTGCGCGGCAGCGAGGACCTCGGCAACGGGATGGCGGTCGTCTTCACGCTCGAAAACGGATTCAATCCCGACACCGGGACACAGGGCCAGGGCGGACGCCTGTTCGGCCGCCAGGCCTGGGTTGGACTCAGGGGGAAATGGGGGCTGGTGCAGATCGGTCGCCTGCCTAACATGAGTTTCCATGCCCTGGCAAAAAGCGACGTGATGGGTCCGAGCCTGTTTTCGATCAACAGCATCGACCTCTACTTCCCGAATGCGCGCAGCGACAACGCCGTGGGCTATCTCGGCAACTTCGGCGGCATCACCCTGGGAGCGACCTACAGCCTGGGCCGCGATGCGCTGGCGACGGGCGGCCCCGCGGCAACCGGATGTGGCGGCGAAACGCCTGGCAATGCAAGGGCGTGCCGGCAATATACCTGGCTGCTGGGCTACGAGTCCGACCGGTATGGCGTCAATGCCAGCTACGACAAGCTGTTTGGCAATGCGGGGGCCGCCAATGGCCTGACGAGCAGCGCGAATTTCGACCGCCGCATCACCATGAACGGTTATGTCATGCTCGGCGCGGGCAAGGTCGGGGCGGGCGTCATCGCGCGCAAGACCTTCGCCGCGACCGGCACCATGGACTCCAACCTGTACTACCTTGGCGCCAGTTATCCGCTGACCGCCTCGATGGTCGTCGACGCGCAAATCGCGCGCAAGGACATCAAGCGTTCGGGCGACGACACCAATATGGCGGTGGCGCGCCTGACCTATTCGCTGTCGAAACGCAGCGCTGTCTATGCGGGTGCCGGGCGCATGGACAACAAGGGCATGGCGGCGGTCTCCCTGGATGCCGGCGGCACGGTCGGGGCGGGCAAGGCGCAGAGTGGTGTGATGGCCGGGATCCGGCACACGTTTTGAGGCGGAGCGCCGCCGGGGGGCGGTGGCGCCAACGATTCGGGGGAAGCGTGCCGTCAGGTTCTGTACGTCCACTGCGTGGTGGCGTGACCGCGATCGGGCAGTCCGGCATGGCCCTCCCCATCGAGTCGAGACACTGTTCCCGATGGGTGCGGTGCCTCGTCGGCGGACACGGTCATTAAACGTGTGTGTCATGCCAAGCTGCCACCCGGCGATAGCGCCACCTGGTATTGCCGTGATCCGGGCGGCCGGCTGCACCACCGCCGCGCCAGCGAGAACGACGCTGTTGCGGGTTCCCTGCTGGTCCAGTGCGAGTCGCCGAAATATGCTATGGTCCGCTTCGAAAAGCGATACCGGTACTGGACGCTTCCATCTCGATCGAGTCCGCAAACGCGTCCAAGCAGCAGTTGCTCGGCTATATGAAACGCTTGAATGCTGCACTTTCTCAAGACGAGGCCACGCGGCTGGCTACGGCGAGCGCAGTGATCAACGAGTACATGGGCTCGACGCGGCCGTTCTAGTGTTGCAATCAGACTTACGTTCGAGGCTGCCCGTCGCAATGCTTGACGACGTGGATCGGTTGGCGGATAACGTTCGTATTGACGAAAGTCAGGAAACATCATGGTCAACGTCACGGCGGAGGATCTCCTCGGCGGGCTGCGCAACAATGAATTCATCCTGTATTACCAGCCCAAAGCGTCATTGATCACCAATCGTATCGTCGGCGCGGAAGCCCTCGTGCGGTGGCGCCGGCCGGACGGTACGATCCTGTCGCCGGGCGCCTTCGTGCCCGTCGCGGAGCGCGAACGGCTGCTCAACCGCCTGACGCTCCAGTTGCTGCCCCAGCTCATCGACGACCTGGTGGACCATGGCCTGGCCGAGCAGCTCCGCGTTTCGTTCAACGTCAGCAGCGATGACCTCGAAGACCCCGTCCTGACGCGCGCGATCCTCGACGCCATCCGTTCGCGGCGATTGCCGCCAGCGGCGCTCGAGCTGGAAATCACCGAGACGCAGGCGCTGCGCAGCGGACCGGAAGTGCTCGGCAACGTCCGGGCATTGTCCGAGGCGGGCGTGGGGCTCGCGATGGACGACTACGGCATCGGCTATTCGAGCATGGACACGTTGAGCCAGTGGCCGTTCACGACGATCAAGCTCGACCAGGGCATCGTCGAACGCATGCTCGATTCATCAAAGAACGCAACCATCGTTCGCTCGTCGATCCGGCTTGCCCATGAACTCGGCCTGGAAGTGGTCGCAGAGGGCGTCGAGACCGTCCTGCAACACGATTTCCTGGTCGAAGCCGGCTGTCGGATCGTCCAGGGTTTTCTCCTCAGCCCGCCGTTGCCGCTCTCCGAATTCAAGGCCTTCTGCGCGCTTCCCGCGCGGCGCCGGGGCTTGCCGGTGGGCTTGATCCATATGGCGATCGTCGATCACGTGCAATGGCGCCGCGACATGGCAAGTTTCGCTCTCCAGCGTAGCGGATTACCCGCCGTTTCGCCGCTGCGTCAGATGGATACCCATCCTGCCCTGTGCCTGACCGAGTGCGCGCTCGGCAGGTGGTATGCCGGCGAGGGGCGCCACTTTGCCGACTTGCCGATGTTCTGCGACCTGGATGCACCGCATCGCGGTCTGCACGACGTCGGCGCACGCCTCGTCGCATGCATCAGGGCGGGGGCGGGCCCGGACGAGATGGCGCCGCTTTTGTTCGAACTCAAACAGGTGTCGATCGAGCTGATCCGGATTCTCGAGGACCTGGAAGACAGCGGCCTGGAGGCCCTGTTCCGCCTGCAATCCGGCGCGGCACCTCAGCAATCTGCATAGATAAATAAAGAAAATCGATCTCCTCGCATATGGCGTCGACGTCACGCGTCGCGCCGGCGAACAGGGCACGGATTCGCCGGCGGGGGGATCCGCGGCATCCGCTTCAATTTCGTCGAGCATCCCGGCGGCGTGCCGGACGTGGCGGTCATCGACACGCTGGTGCGCCGCATCGCGCCGCTGGGCTGGCACATCGCGCTGCACGTCGATGCCGAAGACATCCGGCGCAGCAGGACATGCTGCGCCGGATCACAGTGCCCTTCGTGATCGACCACATGGGGCGCGTGCGCGCGGAACAGGGGCTGGAACAGCGCTTGTTCCAGCGACTGCGCCAACTGATGCGCGAGAATCCGCTGGCCTGGGTCAAGAGGGCCAGCCGATCTTCGTGCGCGGCCGTACGCGTATGGAACCGACCGACCTGGGGAGTCGCCGGATCATCCATTTCGCCCGCGTGCGACACGAATTGCAGCACCTGCGGCAGTGCCTCGGTATGCGCCGTCCATGACGCGGGCTCAGGCGGTGGCTAGCGCCTTGCCGCCGGCCACCGACATCTGCGCGGGTAGCACCACGCCGTTCTTCACCGCGACCAGCTCCGCCAGGATCGAGATCGCGATCTCGTACGGCGTCTTGCTGCCGATGTACAGGCCGATCGGGCCATGCAGCTTCGCGATCTGATCTTCACCGAGATCGAATGCGCGCGGGCGCCCGCGCCGCCGCGCGTCGTTGGCGCGCGAGCCGATGGCGCCGAGGTGGAACGCGTCCGTCCTGAGCGCCTCCATCAGCGCAAGCTCGTCCAGCTTGGGATCGTGGGGCAGCGCGATCACTGCGCTGCGACTGTCCAGCTTCATCTTCGGCGCAAGGTCGTCCGGCATCGCGTGCACGACGTCGGCCCCAGGCAGGTCTCAGTCCAGCAGGAATTGCCGCAACACCCGGTTGAATGCCGGAGCGGCTTCGATGTTCGACAGGTGCGACGCAGGCAGCGTGGCAAGGGCCGCATCCGCGATCTCCCGGACCAGCCAGCGGGCGTCCGCCACGGTGGTCACCGGATCCGCTGCGCCGGCGATGACCAGCGTCCGGCGGGAAATCGCGGACACGGATGCGCACAGGTCACCGTGCGCCAGCGCGTCGCAGCATGCCGCGTAGCCTTCCGCATCCTGGTCGCGCAAGGTGGCGATCATCGACGCCACCACGTCGGGTTCGCGCCCGATGAAAGGCTCGGTGAACCAGCGCCCGGCCGCCCCCGCGGCAATCTCGTGCATGCCTGCGCGCCGGACCAGCGCCGCGCGGGCATGCCAGGCGTCGGCGCTACCGATACGGGCGGCGGTATTGGCCAGCACCAGCTTGCCGAGCCGCTCCGGCGCGTGGATGCCGAGCCACTGGCCGGTGAGACCGCCCATGGAAATCCCGCAGAAATGCGCTTGCCGGATGCCGAGATGATCGAGCAGGCCGACCACGTCGCGTCCCAGGCGTGCGATGTCGACCGGGCCGGCGCCGTTGCCGGAGCGCCCGTGGCCGCGCGTGTCGTAACGCACGACGCGAAACGCATCGGCCAGTGCGCTGGACTGCCGGTCCCACATGCCGAGATCGGTGCCCAGCGAATTGGAGAATACGAGGCAGGGCAGCGCCTGACCGCCCTGGACGTCGTAATGGAGGAGGACATCGTCGATCTGTGCAAACGGCATCGCACCCCCTCAACCCAGGTCGCCGCCGCCCACGGGCAGGACGGTGCCGGTGATATACGAAGCCTCGCGCGACGCCAGGAACAGGATCGCGGCCACCTGTTCGTCGATCGTGCCGTAGCGGCCCATCAGGCTGGTGGCGCGGGTCTGGTCGACGATTCCCCGGTACCAGAGTTGTTCCTGCTGGCTGAGCGGCGTCGGATTGCGCGGCACCTTGCGTGGCGGCGCGTCCGTGCCGCCGGTCGCGACCGCGTTGACGCGGATGTTGTCCTGCGCATGCTCGAAGGCCAGGCTTGCGGTCAGCGCGTTCACGCCGCCTTTTGCCGCCGAATAGGGAATGCGGAAGATGCCGCGCGTGGCGACGGAAGAGACGTTCACGATGGCGCCGGCGCGGCGCGCGATCATGGACGGCAGCACGGCCCGGCAGCACCAGAGCGTGGGGAACAGCGAGCGCCGGATCTCGGCCTCGATCTGCGCTTCCTCGTATTCCTGGTAGGGCTTGGCCCAGATGGTGCCGCCGACGTTATTCACCAGGACATCGATGCGGCCGTAATCGTCCAGGGCGCGCGCCATGAGCGCATGGGCCCCGGCCCAGGTCTCGAGGTCGACTTCGGCGGCGACCACCTGCGCGCCCAGGGCCATGGCTTCCTGGGCGACTTCATGCACGAGGTGCGAGCGGTCGGCCAGCACCAGCTGCGCGCCCTCGCGCGCGGCGGCGAGCGCCACGCCACGCCCGATGCCCTGGGCGGCCCCCGTCACGACCATCGCCTGGTCCTTGAAACGTTCGGTGTGGATCATGCGCCCGCTCCGCCGGCCGTCGTGCTGGCCGAGAATTTTTCGAAATAAAAGTTAGCCGGCTTGACGCCCGTCGTCTCGAGCCAGCCGCGCACCGCCTCGACCATCGGGACCGGTCCGCACAGGTAAATGTCGACATCGCCGCCGTTCATCCAGCCGGGTTCGACGTGTGCAGTGGCATAGCCTTTGCGCCCATGGTTGCTGGACTCGGCGGCGACGCAGGTGACGTATTCGAACCCGGGGTGCGCCGCCGCGATGCGGTCCAGCTGCGCGATGCCGACCAGATCATGGTCGTTGGTCACCGCATACACCAGCCGGACCGGTTGCGCGAATCCCTTGGACGCGAGCACGTCCAGCATCGCCAGGAACGGCGCGATGCCCGTGCCACCGGCCAGCATCAGCACGGGGCGCTGCACCGGCCGCAAATAAAAGCTGCCGAACGGGCCGGACATGGCGATGCGGTGGCCGGGTTCGGCCTGGCCCGTCAGGTAGCCGCTCATCAGGCCGTCCGGGACGTTGCGCACGACGAAACTGACCGGATCCGTGCCCGGCGCCGAACTGAACGAGTAGGAACGTGTCTGGCCGGTGCCCGGCACCTCGACATTGACATACTGCCCGGGCAGGAAATCCAGGTCGGCCGGCTGGTCCAGCGCGACCGTGAAACGGATCGTCGAACCGGACAGCCGCTCGACCGCGGCGAGCGTCCCGCCATATTGGCCGACACCGGTCTTGCATGCCTGTGCGCTGGCCGGGATGCGCACGACGCAATCGGAGGTCGGGCGCATCTGGCAGGCCAGGACGTATCCCGCCGCGGCGTCCTGGGGCTCGAGCGCATCCTCGATATAGCTCTCGGGCGGCATGCTGTAGTTCCCGGACTCGCAATGGCCGCGGCAGGTGCCGCAGGCGCCGTCGCGGCAGTCGAGAGGAATGTTCACTTTCTGGCGGTAGGCCGCGTCGGCCAGTGTTTCGTTGTCGTTGCAGCCGATGAAGCGGGTGACGCCGTCCTCGAACTGCAGCGCGATCGTGTGGGTCATGATCGGCTCCTGCGTAATGTGCTGCCTGGATTAGATGTGATAGACGTCGATCACCTGGCTGATGTAGTCGTTCTTGAGCACGACATACTTGTCCAGGATTTGCGGACGTTCACCGGAAAAATCGATCGCGTAGCGCGACATGCCGAAATAGCTGTAGTTCGTGTGATAGCGGTGGCTCAGCGTGTTCCAGTTAAAGCGCACGGTGTACCGGTCGCCCTCGACGCGCTCCAGCTCCACGTTGGCGATGTTGTGGCTGGTGCGGGTGTCGGGGATGGTCGCGCTCGAACGCTCGGTCTTGATACGGAACACCCGGTCTTCGAGGCCCTGGCGGCTCGAGTAGTAGATCAGCGAGATCTCGCGCTCCGGATCCGTGACCAGCGTGCCGTCGTCGTCCCAGGAGGGCATCCAGAAACGGACCTCGGGGTGATAGCACTCGAGCCAGTCGTCCCACTGTTCGTCATCGAGCAGGCGCGCCTCGCGGTACAGGAAGGCGAGGATGTCCTGCATGCCGATCTTGTTCTCGACCATGCTCATTTGTCCTCTCCTTGCGCGGCAAATGCGGCCGTCATGACCTCCAGCCAGTAGCGGTGCTGGACCGCGAACAACCCTTCGTCCTCGGTACGCATCCCGCTCATCACGGGCTTCATGCCGATGGCCTCGGCGGCGGCGTCCGGTCCCTTGATCCAGTGCGCCGCGCCGCGGCACATGTCGTTCCACGCCATGGCGCTGGCGTTGTAGCCGGCCTGGCAGGCCCGGAATTCCTCGAGATCGTCCGGCGTGGCCATGCCGCTGACGTTGAAGAAGTCCTCGTACTGGCGGATGCGGCGTGCGCGCGCCTGCGCCGGTTCGCCCTTCGGCGCGATGCAGTAGATCGTCACCTCGGTCTTGTCGACGGCGAGCGGGCGCAGCACCCGGATCTGGGAGCTGAACTGGTCCATCAGGTAGACGTTCGGGTACAGGCACAGGTTGCGCGAGCGTCCCACCATCCAGTCGGCGGACGGCTTGCCGTATTTCTCGGCATAGTCCGCATGGTGGGCGAAGTTCGGACGGTCTTCCGGATTCGCCCACTGCGTCCACAGCAGGATGTGGCCATGCTCGAAGGCGTAGAAACCGCCACC
>JBJMVU010000305.1:0-8844 GCA_045810485.1 Massilia sp.
CGCTCGCGGGCGGCGGGGTCCGGCACGGTCGCGTCGGGGATGGGAGACGGCGGCCGTGCCTGCGCGGCCCGCTCGGCCCACGCTTCGATCGCGACGCCCTTGCCGCGCGCCGGCGTCTCCGGCGCGCGCTGCATCGGGCCCGGGTCGGCGCGCTGGACGGCCGCGCCGGCGTCCGCCCGTTGCCCGCCGGGGCCGTGCCAGACGGCCGGCCGCTTGGGCGGCGAAGGTGGAGATGCGGCCGTCGAGCCGCTCTCCTGGAAGTCTTGCAACAGTTGGGTCTTCATGGTGCAGTGCGCAAATCCGGGTTCCCGGAGGCGCAGTGTACCGAATCCGGCCCAAGCGTGGAGCGCGACTGCGTTACAGGGTCACGAGCACCTGCAGGGAATCGGTGCGCACGGCCGGCAGCCTGACGTCGAGGACGCGCCGTTTCGCATCCCAGCGGTACGCGGTCGGCTTGCCTCCAACGTGCACGGCGCGGGGCTTCGCCGCGACGTTGTGCACCTTCAGGTCGAACGCACGCGAGGTCGGGGTCGCGGCGCTGCCGGTCTCCGGCGCGATCGTCACGGCCAGGCGGCCGTCGGCGAACCGGCTGGCAAAGCGCACCAGCTCGTATTTGCCCGCTTCGAACGCATGCGCCGAGTGGCCGTCGTCGTCGTACAAATGCCCGTGTGCCTGCGTCACGCGCGCGTCGTGCCAAAAATGGAGGTCCAGTCTGGCCGTCGAGTAGTCGCGCGTGCTCTGCACCGGCTGCGCGAGCGGGATGAAGGCGCCGGCGCGGACATAGGTCGGGATGCGGTCCGGACGCGTGGCCACCGTCTCCAGGATGCCGCCGTGGTGCGGCTCGTCCGTATAAAAATCGAACCACACGCTGCCCTTGCGCGGGAAGAAGACTTCCTTGCGCGCGGCGCCCGGCTCGGTGACGGGCGCCACGAGGAAGTCCGGGCCCCACAGGTACGTGGACGAGACGCCCGTCGTCGACATGAATTCGTTGTCGGGGTCTTCGAACAGGACGGGGCGCATCATGGGCATGCCGGTGCGGCTGTCGTCGAAGGCGGCCGTGTAGTTATAGGGCAGCATCGCGTAGCGCAGGCGGATGGCGGCGCGCGCGAGCGCCTTCACGGCCGGGGTCCGGAAGATCGCTTCGGCCGGCACTTCTTCCTGGGCGTGCGGGCGGAAGATCGGCTGGAACACGCCGTACTGCAGCCAGCGCACGTACAACTCGTCGTCCAGCACGGGCCCCGCGAAGCCGCCCAGGTCGGAGTGCATGTAGGCCTGGCCCTGCATGCCCATCTGCAGCGCGATTTCCATCTGCGACTGCAGGCCGTCCCAGCCCCGGTGCACGTCGCCGGACCACGGGATCATGCCGAAGCGCTGCGAGCCCGAATAGCCCGAGCGCATCAGGATGAACGGCCGCTCCTGCGGAAAGTCGCGCGCATAGCCGTCGGCGATCAGCTTCGCCCATTCGTGGCCATAGATGTTGTGGACCTGGTCCGCAGTGCCGGTGGCGTGGATCGCGGCCGACGGATGCGTCTCCGGTTCGCCCAGGTCGCCCCACCAGCCGGCGACGCCGCCCGCCTTGAGATCCTTGTAGATGTTCCAGAACCAGTCGCGCGCCTGCGGCTTGAACACGTCCACGAGGCCCGTGTTCCCGAAGAAGAAGTCGAAGACGAACGGTTTGCCCTGCGCATCCGTCGCCAGCACGCCCTGCCGGGCGGCCTCCTGCCAGCGCTTCGACGTCGTCAGCACGAACGGTTCCGTGATGACGACCGTCTTCACGCCCTTTTTATTGAAGTCGGCCATCATCGCTTCCGCGTGCGGGAAGCTGTCGCGGTCCCACGCAAGATTGCCCATCGTGCCCTTCACGGTCTTGCCGAACCAGTACAGGTCGAACACGATCGCATCAAGCGGGATGCCGGCGGCGATGAACTGATCGACGACGCTGCGCGCTTCGGCCTCGGTGTGGTAGCCGAAGCGGCTCGCGAAGTTGCCGAACGCCCAGCGCGGCGGCAATGGCTGGCGGCCCGTCAGGCGCGTCGTCCCGTCCATCAGCTGCGCCCAGTCGTCGCCCGCGATCACCTGGTACGTCTTGCGGCCACCCATCACTTCGTAGCGCAGGGTGCCGTCCTTGCGGCTGTCGAAATCGAGCCAGCCGGCCTGCGGATTGTCGAAGTGGATCGCGTATTTGTGCGACGACACGGCCATCGGGATGCCATAACCCATCTGGTCGGCCCGGTTGCCGAAGCCGTACGACGCCCGGTTGTACAGGCGGAAGCGGTTGCCGCGCCGGTTCATGCCCACGGCGCGCGAGCCGGCGCCGTACAGCGCCTCGTCGCCCTCCAGCGCGAATTCGATGCTTTCCAGTTCCCCCGCATGGCCATAGCCCTGCTTTTCGGCGACGAGCGGCCGGCCCTTGTACGCGTAGCTGATGCGCAGCGGCGATTTTTCCACAGTGACGGTGATGCCGTCCGTGACGAGCTGGATGCGCCCGTCCGCTTCTTTTACGGTCGCCGCGGCCTGGCCCGGCTTCAGCACGACGGCGTGCGACGCCGGGTCGAACGTTTCGCCGCGCGGCACGAAGCTCGTCTCGACGATATTGGCGTCATAAGGCCGGATCAGGTAGCGGCCGTCGCTGGTGGCGATGTCCAGCGTGCCGTTGTCGTTGCGGTAGCCGAGGTAACTGCGGTCCGCGTTTTGCGCGTGGACCGGCAGGCCGGCGAGCAGGCAGAGGGCGAGCGCGGCGTGGGGGATGGGTTTCATGGTCTCCCGGGTTGTCGTTGTTGGAATGCGGGAATTTTAACCGGTTCCCGTAGAAAAGCTACAACGACTGGGTAAATCTGCGAAATTCAACCGGAACACGCCGTAGTTTGACTACTTATGCGCATCGCGCCAGAATGACGGCAACGCCAACCCATGAGAGACCCCATGCGCATCGCCACCTTCAACGTCAACGGCATCGGCAGCCGCCTCCCCGCCCTCCTGCAATGGCTCGAGGAGACGCAGCCGGACGTCGCATGCCTGCAGGAGCTGAAGGCCCCGCAGGAAAAATTTCCGGAAATGGAGATCCGCGCGGCCGGCTATTGCCCGATCTGGCATGGCCAGAAAAGCTGGAACGGGGTGGCGATCCTCGCGCGCGGCGTCGAGCCGCAGGAACTCCAGCGTGGTTTGCCGGGCGATCCCGACGACGAGCAGAGCCGCTACATCGAGGCGGCCGTGAACGGCATCCTCGTCGCCGGCCTGTACCTGCCGAACGGGAATCCCGCGCCGGGCCCGAAGTTCGACTATAAGCTGCGCTGGTTCGAGCGCCTGCGCCTGCGCGCGGCGGAATTGATCGCCACGGGCGCGCCGGTCGTGATCGCGGGCGACTACAACGTGATGCCGACGGAGCTGGACGTCTACAAGCCCGAACGCTGGCTCGACGACGCGCTGTTCCGCCCGGAGACGCGGGCGGCGTACCAGCGCCTGCTCGACCAGGGCTGGACGGACGCGCTGCGCAAGATGCACCCCGGCGAAGTCATTTATACGTTCTGGGATTATTTCCGTGACGCGTACGGCCGCAACGCGGGCCTGCGCATCGACCACCTGCTGCTGAGTCCCGCGCTGGCGCCGAAGCTGAAGGCGGCCGGCGTCGACCGCGACGTGCGCGGCCGCGTCAAGCCGAGCGACCACGCGCCGACGTGGGTCGAATTGGACTGGCCGAAACTGGCGTGAGGCCCGAGGCCTCAACCCGTCGTTTTGTCAGGCTGCGTCAGGCGGCCGTGGCGCGCCGCTGCGGCGCCCGTCCCAGCACCATGCCGAGGCGCAGCGCGCTGTCGGTGACGATCTCGATGTCGGGCGTGTAGCCATCCTCGATCCAGCGCAGCGCGATGTGGATCACGCCGCCGACGATACCCGCCTCCAGCAGCGGATCGGCCGGCACGTCCGGCGGCACGACGTAGCGGCCGACCTGTTCGCCGATGGCGCGCAACGCGCTGTCGAACGCCTTGTCGACGGCCCGGCTGGCGCCGCGGATCTCCACGAGGAATACGCGCGCCGACCGGGGATCGCGCTGCAGCGCCGCGAAATACGTGTGCAGCATCGCGCGCGCCCGCGCGACACGGCTGCGGCCGGCCTGCCGGGCCGCTTCCGTGATCTCGCCCAGTACGCTGTACGTGACGGCGTTGAACGAGGCGATCAACAGCTCTTCGCTGTTCACGAAGGATTCATAAAAATAACGCTCGGTCAGCCCGGCGGCTTCGCAGACGGCCTTGACGGTCGACTGGCGGTAGCCGCGCTCGCCGTACACGGCGACCGCCGCGCCGATCAGCTGTGCGCGCCGCTGCGCACGCCGTTCGTCTTGCGGAACGCCACGGTAGGGTCGGGCAGGTTGTAAAGATTCTGGAGGCATCCTTCTATTTTCGCACAGAACGTTGCATATCAATATGTGACAATATACGGTGTCACTCATATTCCAAAAACAACGGGACACGCCATGACCGATCGTGCCGCAGAGCCCTTTTTCGACGTCCTGATCGTCGGCGCCGGCCTGTCCGGCATCGGCGCCGCGTGGTATCTGCAGCGGGGCTGCCCCGGCAAGACCTACGCGATCCTGGAAGGGCGCGCCGCGCTCGGCGGCACGTGGGACCTGTTCCGGTATCCGGGCGTGCGCTCGGATTCCGACATGTATACCCTGGGTTACGCGTTTCAGCCCTGGACTGAAGGCAAGGCGATTGCGGACGGCCCGGCGATCCGGCGCTATATCGCCCGCACGGCGCGCGACAACGGCATCGACCGCCACATCCGCTACGGCCACCGCGTCGTCGGCGCGCACTGGTCGAGCGAGGACGCGTGCTGGCGCGTGGAAGCGGAGCACGACGGCCTGCGCGTGCGGCTGCGCACCCGCTTCCTGTATATGTGCAGCGGTTATTACAGCTACGACGAGGCCTACCGGCCCCGCTTCGACGGCGAGGACGACTTCGCCGGCCGCATCGTGCAGCCGCAGTTCTGGCCCTCCGACCTGGATTACCGGGGCCGGCGCGTCGTCGTCGTCGGCAGCGGCGCCACGGCCGTCACGCTCGTGCCGGCGATGGCGAAGGACGCCGCGCACGTGACGATGCTGCAGCGCTCCCCGACGTATATCGTGAGCCGCCCGTCCGAATACGGCTTCGCGCAGCGCCTGCGCCGCTGGTTGCCCGCGCGCGCCGCGTACGCGCTGACGCGCTGGCGCGTGATCGTCGAAAGCATGCTGCTGTACCGCCTCGCGCGTTCCCAGCCCGATCTCGCGAAACGGAAGATCGTCGAGATGGCGCGCCACCAGCTGGGCCCCGGCTACGACGTCGACACCCATTTCACGCCCGCCTACAAGCCGTGGGACCAGCGCGTGTGCGTCGTGCCGGACGGCGATTTGTTCCGCGCGATCCGCACAGGCCGCGCGAGCGTCGCCACGGACCGCGTCGCCAGATTCATCCCCGAGGGCCTGCTGCTGGACTCCGGCCGCGTGCTGCCCGCCGACGTCGTCGTGCTGGCGACGGGCCTCAAGATCAGGCTGCTGGGCGGGATCGCCATCACCGTCGACGGCCAGCCTTACCAGCCGAACGCGGCGATGTCGTACAAGGGCATGATGCTGTCCGATTTGCCGAATTGCGTGATGACGTTCGGGTACACGAACGCGTCGTGGACCTTGAAGGCCGACCTGACGGCCGGCTGGGTCGTGCGCCTGCTGCGCCATATGGAGCGCAAGGGCGTGGCGGTCGCCGTCGTGCACCGCGAGCCGGACGTGACGCCGGAACCGTTCCTCGGTTTTACCTCGGGCTATGTGCAGCGCGCCCGCGCCGACCTGCCGCGGCAGGGTTCGCGCAAGCCGTGGCAGGTCTACCAGAACTATGTGCAGGACATGCTGACGATCCGCTTCGGCCGCATCGCGGACGGCGTCCTGCGTTTCGGCCACAAAGGAGCCATGCCTTGAACCTGCACAACCGCGTCGCGGTCATCACCGGCGCCGGCAGCGGCATCGGCCGCGCCACCGCCTTCGCCATGGCCCGCCGCGGCGCCCGCCTTGCGCTCGCGGATATCGACGCAGACAGCGTCGCCGCCGTCGCGCGCGACATCGGCGGCGGCGCGACCCATCATCGGCTGGACGTGGTCGACCGCGCCGCCGTCGCCGCGTTTCCCGCGCTCGTGCAGGCTGTGCACGGCCGCGTGGATCTCCTGATGAACAACGCGGGCGTCGCGCTGGGCGGCACCTTCGAACAGGTGGGCGAAGCGGATTTCGACTGGCTCATGGAGATCAATTTCAGCGGGGTCGTGCGCATGACGCGCGCCTTCCTGCCGCTGCTGCATGCGAGCGACGACGCACGCATCGTCAACGTGTCGAGCATCTACGGCATCATCGCCCCACCGGGCCACGCGGCCTACGCCGCCAGCAAGTTCGCCGTGCGCGGCTTCTCGAACGTGCTGCGCCACGAACTCGAAGGCAGCACGGTGGGCGTGTCCGTCGTGCACCCGGGCGGCGTGGCGACGCAGATCGCACGAAACGCGCGCGTGCCGGCCGCCGTGCCCGCGGACGACGTGGAACGCCGCCGCCGGACGATGGAAAAACTGCTGCGCATGCCGCCGGAACAGGCGGGCGAGATCATCGTGCGCGGCATCGAACGGCGTCGGGCCCGCATCCTTGTCGGCGGCGACGCGAAGGCCGCCGCGCTGCTGGAACGCCTGTCTCCCGTCGGTTACTGGAACCTTCTCAAGAAAGCGATCAAACGATGACGATCATCCTGTCCATCCTCGCCCTCCTGGCCCTGCTGGTCCTGGTGGCCTTCCTGTTCACCGTCTGGACCGCGCGCAAGGTCGAGGCGCTGCTGCCGCCGCGGGGCCGCTTCGTCGACGTGCCCGGCGCGCGCCTGCACATCCGCGAATTCGACGGCGGCGGGGACTCCCCGCCCCTGCTCCTCGTGCACGGCCTCGCGGGCCAGCTCGAGCACTACACGTATGGCGTGACGGACCGGCTGGCGGGGCGGCACCGGATCGTCGTCGTCGACCGCGCGGGCTCCGGCTTTTCCACGCGCGCGCCCGGCACGCCGGCCGACCTGGACACGCAGGCCGCCATGCTGGCCGCGCTGATCGAGCAACTGAAACTCGACCGTCCGCTCGTCGTCGGCCATTCGCTGGGCGGCGCGCTGGCCCTCGCGCTCGCGCTGCGCCACCCCGGCCACGTGCGCGGCCTCGCGCTCGTTGCGCCGCTGACGCATATGCAGGAACAGGTGCCGCCCGTGTTCGAGGGCCTGACGATCCTGTCGCCGGCGTGGCGCCGTTTCGTCGCGTGGACGCTCGCGATTCCCGTGTCGGTCAAGAACAGCCGCGCGACGCTGGACGCCGTGTTCGGCCCGGAAGCGGCGCCCGACGACTTCGCGACGCGCGGCGGCGGCCTGCTCGCCCTGCGCCCGAGCGCCTTCCTGTCCGCGTCCGACGACCTGCGCGCGCTGCCGGACTGCCTGCCCGTGCAGGAGACGCGCTACGGCGAACTGCAGGTCCCCGTCAGCATCCTGTATGGCAGGGACGACCGCATCCTCGACTGGCGCGCCCATGGCCAGGCGCTGGCAGACAAGGTGCGCGGCGCGACGCTCCAGCTGATCGAGGGCGGCCACATGCTGCCCATCACGAATCCGGATGCGACGGCCGCGTTCATCGAGTCGGCCGCCAGACAACACGCGAGGTCGGCGGCCCAGGCTTGATGCTCAGGCGACGCTGTTCGCCAGCGCCGTCGCCAACGCGGCCAGGTCGTACGGCTTGCGCAGCACGACGGCGTCCGGCCAGTTGTTCACTTCGCCCTTCCCCGTCGCGAACACGATGCGGATGCCCGGCGCCAGGATGCGCGCCTGCGCGGCCAGCAGGTCGCCGGTCATCCCCGGCAGTTGCACGTCGGTGATCAGCATGTCGGAGGCCGGCGCAATGATGCCGAGCGCCTGTTCCGCGTCGACCGCTTCGAGCACCTCGTGGCCCAGGTGGCGCAGCAGCGCGGCCGTGGCGTCGCGGATCTCGTCCTCGTCTTCCACCAGCACGATGCGCAGGCGGTTCGGGTCGGGCATGCGCCCGGCCGCCGGCACGACGGGTGGCGCGCTCTCCACATGCACCCGGTTGCGCTGGTTCGCGAGCACCTGGCGGATGCGGCGCGCGAGGCTTTCGCGCGTGTACGGCTTGCCCAGCAGTTCCACGCCCGGATCGAGGCGGCCGCCGTGCACGATGGCGTTTTCCGTATAGCCCGACGTGAACAGCACGGCGAGGTTCGGCAGGCGTTCGCGGGCCATGCGCGCCAGCTCCGGGCTGCGCAGCGTGCCGGGCATGACGACGTCGGTGAACAGCACGTCGATAGTCACGCCGGATTCGATGACGGCGAGCGCGCTCGCCGCGTCCGCCGCCTTCAGCACGCGGTAGCCGAGCGCCGTCAGCATCTCGACGACGGTCGCGCGCACGGCTTCGTCATCCTCCGCGACGAGGATCGTCTCGGTGCCGCCGACGGCCGGCTGGTGCGGATCCATCGGACCGAGCGGTTCCTCGGCCGCCGTCGTACGCGGCAGGTAGAGTTTCACCGTCGTGCCCTGTCCCGGCTCGCTGTAGATCTTGACGTGGCCGCCGGACTGCTTGACGAAGCCGTACACCATCGACAGCCCGAGCCCCGACCCTTTACCCTCTTCCTTCGTCGAGAAGAACGGCTCGAAGGCCTGGCGCAGCACGTCCGGCGTCATGCCGCTGCCCGTGTCCGTCACGGCCAGCATCACGTACTGGCCCGGCGCCACGTCGCCGTGCGTGCGGCAATATAAATCGTCGAGAACGGCGTTGTGGGCTTCGATCGTCAGCTTGCCGGCGCCGCCCATC
>JBJMVU010000306.1:0-10720 GCA_045810485.1 Massilia sp.
CATGGTGGCGAGCATCAGCAGTAACTCCAGCGGCATGTCGCAGTGGGCCGATTCGGTCTTCTCCAAACTGGATACGAAGAAGCAGGGCTACATCGAAAAGAGCGACCTGCAAAGCGCCCTGTCCGGCGTCGACGGCAGCGCCACGCAGTCGAGCGACATCGACGACGCCTTCGGCGCCCTCGACGGCGACGGCGACGGCAAGGTCACGAAGAGCGAACTGACCGACGCGATGACCAAGCTGTCCGACCAGCTCAACGCGCAGTTCGATGCATCGCGCGTGAACGGTGGCGGCGGCATGCGGCCGGACGGTCCGCCGCCCGGTCCGCCGCCATCCGAAGATGCCCAGGATCAGAGCAGCGTCGATGCCGCCAGCGGCAGCACTGGCACGCAGGGCATGCGCGGCGCCGGCGGTCCGCCACCGGGCGGCCGGCACGGCCCGCACGGCCCGCGCGGCAGCGGCGGCGCCGACAGCACGGCGTCGACGGACTCGGCGGATTCCACCGGCAGCACGAGCAGCACGACGGCCGAGGCGGCGGACGCTAACGGCGACGGCACCGTCAGCGCCCAGGAGCAGGCGGCGTACGACACGAAGCAGGCGAGCGAGACCAGCGAGTCCGCCGGCAGCGGCACGTCCAGGGCTCATCAAGAACGCGATCCGATGCGCGAATTCGCCCATGCGCTGCAGTTGTTGAAGGCATATTCGGACGACAGCGACACGTCGTCATCGACGACAAGCAGCGTCAGCGTCGAAGCATAAAATCAGGACGTGATCAGCCCGTGCTCGTCGAGCACGTCATGGAGCAGCTCCAGCCGGATCATCGGATTGTCCAGCATGAGCATGCTCTGCTTCTGGTGATTGGGCAGCGGCAGCAGCTCGCACCAGCGGTTGGCCACCCAGCCGCAGTCGTCCAGGCGGAACGGCGGCTGCACGGGCCAGCGGCTCTGCGGCACGTCGTGCAGCGACGCCAGCACGCGGTCGAGCGCGTCCGCCGCGCCTTTCAGGTCGGACGGGATGCGCACGACGTGGTCGTCGTCCACCAGTTCGGCCTTGGCCACCCACAGGCCGTTCCCGCCGCGTTCGCTTTCCAGCACGTTGAACCGCGCGCCGCCGCGGCACACCACCTGCAGCAGGCCCGGCGTGGACGCCGTCGTGTCCTGCACGGACGCCAGCGTGCCCGCGGGCGCGAATTTTTCCTGCCCATGCGGGGTGCGCACTTCCTGGCCGTGCGTCAGCAGCACGACGCCGAACGGCTCGTCTTCCGTCAGGCAATGGCTGATCATGTCGAGGTAGCGCACCTCGAAAATCTGTAGCGGCAGCACGCCGTCCGGGAACAGGACCGTACTGAGCGGGAACAGGGGTAACGTGATCGTGGCCATGCGCGCATGATGACAGATTCGCCGCGCGGGACGGAGCACGATTGCACGCCTTCTCAGTCGCCCGGACCGACGATCGGCAGGGTGCGCACGGCCTCGGCCAGGGCGCGCAACCGCCACCCCAGGCGCGCCCAGCCGGGGTCGGGATGATCCCCCACCCGCACCGTGACGGCATGGCCGGGCGCCGCGTCGCAGGCATACACGTAGTCGCCGGCCTGCTCGAACGGCAGGCGGAACGCGTGGCCCGGCAGCACGAGCACCTGGCCGAACACGTGCGGCGCGATGTCGCGGTTACGCAGCAGCAGGACGTCGCGCACGCCCAGGGTCAGGCGCACCTCGGCCGGCACCAGGCCGGCATTCGCCCCGCGCAGGACGGCGGCGCCGCGCGGGAACACGAAGGTGCGCTCGCGCGTCGGGTAGCGCACGGGCGCGAGCGCGGCCCACAGCAGGACGGCGACGAGGGCCAGCGCGGTGCCCCGGCGCACGCGCTGCAGCAAGCTCATCCGGGAGAAATGGAAAGGCATCGGCATGGCGTAAAACGCCCATTGTAGCTGGACCGCCGCGCCGCCTGTTGTGCGCCCATCCAGTCCATACGTAGGTATCCTTGACAGCACGGCGCAATTGCCTTGCCGGCAACGGACCATTGCCATCCTTTCCCTTGTCGCGTACAGCGTACTGCCTCCATGCCGCGTCCAGATCCATCGCCCACGCCATCCAATCGTTCCTCGCCGCGCAGCCCGGTCCACCTGCCCCTGCTCCTGGCCGCGCTCGCGTTCCTCGCCGCGCTGATCGTGACGTACATGGTGGCCGACAACGCGCAGCGGACCGCGGCGGGCGAACTGGCGGGCAACTTCAATTTTCGGGCACGCGACCTCGCCACCAACATCGAGCGGCGCATGGACGTCTACGAGGAAGTGCTGCTGGCCACGAGCGGCTTCCTGCGCGGCTCGGTCGACGTCGACCGCACCGCATTCACCGAATACTACGGACTGCTGCACCTGAACGAACGCTTCCCAGGCATCGAGGCGCTGGGCATCACCGCGATCGTCCCGCCCGGCCGCATGAGCGCGCACGTCGCCGCCATGCGCGCCGACGGCTTCCGCGACTACACGATCAAGCCGCCCGGGCCGCGGTCCGTCATCACGTCGATCACCCGCATCGAACCGTTCTCGGGGCGCAACCTGCGCGCCTTCGGCTACGACATGTTCAGCGAGCCGGTGCGGCGCATCGCGATGGAACAGGCGCGCGACACCGGCAACGCCGTCGCCACCGGCAAAGTCGTGCTGGTGCAGGAAGGCGGCAGCGGCGGCCAGCCCGGCTTTTTGATGTACGTGCCGGTGTATGACGTCAACCTGGTGCACGACTCCGTCGCGGCCCGGCGCGCCGCCATCGTCGGCTGGGTGTACGCGCCCTTCCGCATGAGCGACCTGATGCGCGGCCTGGGCGGCGAGCACGCCGACGACCTGCAGGTCGAGATCTACGACGGCCTGGCCCCCACGGCGGACGCCCTGCTCTACCGGTCTACCGGCGCCGGCCCCGCCCGCCGCAAGCCCGTGCTGAGTTACCAGACGACGGTCGACAGCGCCGGCCGCACGTGGACCGTCGTCGTGCATTCGGCGCCGCGCTTCGAGGCGGCGCTCGACCGCCGCACGACGATCGCGATCGCGCTCACCGGCGTCGGCCTCGGCATGCTGCTGGCGCTCGTCGTGTGGCTGCTCGCGTCCGAGCGCCGCCGCGCGCTGCAGCTGGCGCAGGGCATGACGGTCGAACTGCGCGCCTCGCGCGACCGCATCGACGCCGAACGCGAACGCGTGCGCCTGATCCTGCAGACCGCGTACGACGCCTTCATCGCGATCGGCCCGGACGGCCGCATCACGGACTGGAACCTGCAGGCCTGCAAGCTGTTCGGCTGGCGCGAGGAGGAAGCCATGGGACGCGACGTGCTCGAGCTGCTCGTGCCCGCACCGGAGCGTGGCGAATGGCAGGACTGCCTGGCGCATTTCGCGCACAGCGGGTCGTGCGCGATGCTGACGGGCCCCACGGAAACGGCGGCGCTGACGCGCGACGGCCAGCAGATCCCGGTGGAGGTCGCGATCACGCCGCTGGCCACGAAGCAGGGCTACGGCGTCACGGCGTTCGTGCGCGACATCCGCCCGCGCAAGGAAGCGACGGAACGCGAGCAGCAGCGCCAGCAGCGGCTGGAGGAAGCGCGCGCCGCGCTGCTGCGCTCGCAAAAGCTGGAAGCCGTCGGCAAGCTGACGGGCGGCGTGGCGCACGACTTCAACAACATCCTGCACATCATCAGCGCCAACGTGCAGCTGATGCTGCGCAGCGACGACAACGGCCGCAAGCGCCTCCTGAACATCCTCGACGCCGTCGAACGGGGCAAGAAGCTGGCCGCCCAGTTGCTCGCCTTCGCGCGGCGCCAGCCGCTGCACCCGAGCGTCGTCAACCTGGCGCAGCTCATCGAACGCATGGACACGCTGCTGCACCGCGCCGTCGGCGACAGCGTCGCGATCCGCATGGCGATTCCGCCCGACCTGTGGAACGTCCTCGTCGACCCGAACCAGCTGGAGAACGTGCTCCTGAACCTCGTGATCAACGCGCGCGACGCGATGGATGGCGGCGGCAATGTCACCATCGCGCTTGCCAACGTGACGATCGACCCGGCCGACCAGCTGGCCTACCCCGGCATCCGTCCCGGGGAATTCGTCACGATCGCCGTCAGCGACACGGGCAGCGGCATGCCGTCCGACGTGATCGAACGGGCCTTCGAACCGTTCTTCACGACCAAGCCCGAAGGCAAGGGCACGGGCCTGGGCCTGTCGATGGCGCACGGCTTCGTCAAGCAGAGCGGCGGCCATATCCGGCTGGCGAGCAGGGAGGGCGAAGGCACGACCGTCACGGTCTACCTGCCGCGCGCCCTGCAGGACACGCCCGATCCCGCCTTCGTGCCCGTCCCGCACTGAGCTTTGCGTATTCCCACCGCAGGAGATTGTTTGCGCACTACCGACCACCACCAGGCCGACATCCTCGCCGCCGCGCCGCGCGCCCCCGGCTTCGACAACTCGATCGCCTTCCTCGCCGAAGGCTACGAGTTCATGCCGCGCCGCTACGCCGCCCTGGACACCGACATGTTCACCACCCGGCTGATGCTGCAGCGCGTACTGTGCGCGCGCGGCGAGGACGCGGGCCGCATGTTTTATCAACCCGGCCGCTTCACGCGCCGCCACGCGCTGCCGGCGACGACGCTGGCCCTGCTGCAGGACTTCGGCAGCGTGATGGCGCTGGACGGCGAAGCGCACAAGAAGCGCAAGGCCATGCTGATGTCGCTGTTCGGCCCCCTGGAACGCCAGCGCCTCGTCGGCCTGGCCGCGGCGGAATGGCGCACGCGCTTCGCGCAGTGGGCGGGCAAGCCGCACGTCGTCGTGCACGACGCCGCGCAGGAAGTGCTGTGCCGCGCCGTGTGCCACTGGGCCGGGATCCCGATCAGCGCGAAAGAAGCGGAAGAACGCACGCGCGAATTCGCGCGGATGATCGCCGGCGCCGGCTCGGCCGGCCCGCGCAACTGGCGCGGCCACCTCGCGCGCACCCGCACCGAGCAGTGGGCGCGCGCGCTGATCGACGCGGTGCGCGCCGGGCAGATCCAGCCGCCGTTCGACAGCCCGCTGAACGTGATCGCGCGCCACCGCGACGCCGACGGGGAACTCATGCACCGCAAGCACGCGGGCGTGGAACTCATCAACCTGCTGCGCCCGACGGTGGCCGTGGCGCGCTACATCGCCTTCGCCCTGCTGGCGCTGCACGACCACCCGCAATCCCGCGCGCGCATCGCTTCAGGCGACGATGCGTACGCGACGTGGTTCATGGAGGAAGTGCGGCGCTACTACCCGTTCATCCCGGCGATGGGCGGCCGCGCCCTGCACGCCTTCGACTGGCGCGGGATGCATGTGAAGAAGGGGACGTGGGTGCTGTTCGACCTGTACGGCACGAACCACCACCCGGCGATCTGGGGCGACCCGGAGGTGTTCCGGCCCGAGCGCTTCGACCGCCGGCAGGGCAGCGGGTTCGATTACGTGCCGCACGGCGGCGGCGACCATTACTCGGGCCACCGCTGCCCGGGCGAATCCGTCACCGGCGACCTCGTGAAATCGGCGCTGCGGCTGTTCGCGGGCGAGATCGCCTACGACGTGCCGCCGCAGGACCTGACGGTGAGTCTAAGGCGGATTCCGACGTTGCCGGCGAGCGGGTTCGTGATCAAGAACGTGCGGCAATAAGCCGTCGTCCCCGGACTAGCCGTCCGCCTTGGCGGGGACCCAATTTTGCTGGCGCTGTCGCAACGCGTGTCACTTAGGCTCGCGCCTGCGCGGGAGCGACGGTTCCAGCGTTCCGTACCGAGAAACTCAGCGCACCAGCCGCCCATCCAGCACGCGCACTTGTTCGCCGTTGCGGAAGCGCGCCACGCCCTTCTCCGTGAAGGTGCGGGACCCGCCGGCCGCCATCTTCACGCGCACGTCCGTATAGGTTTCGGCCTTCATGTTGCGCTCGATGCGGTTGCCGGCATAGGCGCCGCCGACCGCGCCCGCCACCGTGGCGAGGGTGCGGCCACGGCCGCTGCCGACCTGGTTGCCCAGCAGGCCGCCCACGACGGCGCCGCCCACGCCGCCGACGCCGCTGGCGCGCTGGGGTTCACGCTTGTACGTATGGTTCGACACGACCGTGGCGCAGTTGCGGCACTGGGCTTCGGCGCGCGGATGGTGGTCGGGCGCGGCCTGGGCCGCGAATGGCGCGGCGGCGGTGGCGACGAGGGCCGCGACGAGGGCGGCACGGGCGGCGTGGCGGATCGAAAACTGTTGCATGGTGTTCCCCTTATATATCGTTGTAACAAACATGTGTACAGAGTAACGGCCATGTCTCCGACTGGAAAGATGTAAACAGTATCAATTGCAAGTGAGTGTAACCGCCCGTTTTTGGTGCATTCTGGAATGATGCGTACCATAAATACACAATTCTGTCTTTTTGATGCAACTTTTCGGTGCCACACCGCCAAAGTTTCTCTATAGTACTGACATGTGATTATTTGAAACAATTTAAAGGAGACGGGCCGTTACTGCCGGCCTTCGTCGTCCCATGTCCAAACGCATCCCGTCACGCACCCTGCCCGTCTTCGTCTGCACCGCCGCGCTGGCCTGTCCCGTCGCGGCGCAGGCCGGTGCGGACACGCCGTCCGCCGACGCCGGCGACATCCGCACGCTAAGCACGATCCCTCTCGAGGAACTGATGCAGATGCGGGTCGTGACGGCCGCGTCGAAGTTCGCCCAGCCGATCAGCGACGCGCCGTCGTCCGTGGTGATCCTCACGGCCTCCGACATCCGCGCCTTCGGCTGGCGCACGCTGGCCGACGCGCTGGCCACGCTGCCCGGCCTGTACGTGACGAACGACCGCAACTACACCTACCTGGGCGCGCGCGGCTTCCTGCGGCCGGGCGACTACAACAGCCGCTTCCTGCTGCTGGTGGACGGCGTGCGCATCAACGACGCGGTGTACGACCAGGCCCTCATCGGCACCGAGGGCCTGATCGACATGGACATGGTCAAGCGCATCGAATTCGTGCCCGGTCCCGGCTCGGCCGTGTACGGCTCGAACGCGCTGTTCGGCGTGATCAACGTCGTCACCCGCGACGGCAGCGGCCTGCCGGGCGTCCAGGGCGCCGTCACCGTCGCCGGCCAGGGCGAACGCAAGGCGCGCACCAGCTACGGCTGGCACGGCCAGAACGGCGCCGACCTGCTGCTCTCCGCCAGCGCCTTCAACCGCGCGGGCCGCGACCTGTATTACCCGGAATTTGACCTGGCCGACACGCCCGACACCAACGGCGGCGTCGCCCGCCACCTCGACTGGGACCGTGCCCAGAATTTCCTCGTCAAGGGCAGCTACGGCGGCGTGACGCTGTCGGCCAGCCACGTGGCGCGCACCAGGGGCATCCCGACCGCCTCCTTCGGCGCCGTCTTCAACGCGCCGAACAGCACGCGCGACACCCAGACGAGCATGAGCCTCGCGTGGAACGGCCAGCTCGCGCCCGCGCTGGCGCTCGCGGTCCAGTTGCAGTCGGGCCAGGCCGACTACGTGGGCGCAGGCTGGTATCCGGACGCCGACGGCGTGGCCCGCCTGAACATCGACGGCGCCCACGCGCGCTGGTACGGCGCCAGCATGCACGCGACCTTGACGAACCTGCCGCGCCAGAAGATCGTGATCGGCGCCGAACTGGGACGCGACGCGCACCGCGACCAGGTCAACTACAACGAGCAGCCTTATGAACCGCTGCTGGGCGACCACCGCAGCGGGATGCGCCGCGCCGTGTTCGTGGAAGACGAGATCCGCCTGCCGGCCGGCTTCCTCGTCAACGCCGGCGTGCGCGTCGACGACAACGAGGGCACGGAAAGCCGTCGCACCAGCCCGCGCGTGGCCGTCGTGTACAAGGCGACGCCAGGCGACACCGTCAAGCTGATCGCGGGCAGCGCCTTCCGCACGGCCAACGCCTACGAGATGTATTACGCGATACCGGACATGAGCGCCGGGATCCTGCCGAACGCTGACCTGCAGCCGGAAAAGATCGCCACGCGCGAGCTGGTGCTGGAACACATGCTTGCCGGCGGCGGCCACGCCACGCTGTCGCTGTTCCGCTACGTGGTGGATGACCTGATCAGCCAGCAGATCGATCCGGCCACGGGCAAGCTCATCTTCCGCAACATCGACCATGCCGACGCCCGCGGCCTCGAGGCCGCGCTCGACCGCGACTTCGGCGCCGTGCGCCTGCGCGCCAGCTATTCCTGGCAGCTGGCGCGCGGCACCGGCGGCGCGCCCATGATCGATTCGCCGCGCCACCTGGCCAAGGCCAACCTCACGGCGCCGCTGGGCTGGCGCGGCGGCCGCGTCGGCGCCGAGCTGCTGTGCAGCGGCAGGCGCCTGGCCGACCAGGGCGCGACCGGCGGCTACTGCATGGCCAACCTCACGGTCTCCTCGCTGCGGCTGCTGCCGCGCACCGAGCTGTCGCTCTCCGCCTACAACGCCACCGGCAAGCGCTATGCCGACGTGGCCGGCGCCGCCTTCGCGCAGACCGCGCTCGCGCGCGAAGGCCGCACGCTGGCCGCGAAACTGGACTGGCGGTTCTGACCATGTTCCGCGCCCTCGCCCTCCTCGCGATCGCAACCAGCCTGGGCCTGGCGGCCACCGCCTGCCGCGCCCAGGTCGAGGGCACGGACATGAAAGCGGCGTACATCTTCAACTTCGCCATGTTCACGACCTGGCCGGATACCGCCAGCAAGGCGCCGCTGTTCGTGTGCGCGAGCCCGGACACCCCGCTCTGGTCCGGCCTGCACGCCCTGAACGGCAAGCCGGTCAACGGCCGGCCCTGGACCGTGACTGAACTCGCGCACCCGAAGGCCGCGCACTGCGACATCGCCGTGCTGGCGCGCGCCATGGAGCGGCCGGCGGCATTCGCGACGGGCGTGCTCGTCGTGCGCGACGGCGCCGGCGGCAAGGCCGCCATCACGCTCGTCGAGGACGATGAACACATCCGCTTCGACATCGACACGCAGGAAGCGGCGCGGAGCGGCCTGCGCTTTTCGTCCCACCTGCTGCGCCTGGCGAGGAACGTCTTATGAACCCGACGACGGCACGCCGCCCCGGAGAACTGAGCCGCATGCTCGGCGTGGGCCAGCTGCTGGCCGCGGCCGCGGCGCTCGGCGTGGCCTGCTGCATCCTGCTCGCTTACCAGTTCGTCGCGCTGCGCCGCAATCTCACCGACGACCTCACCGTGCAGGCCGCGATCATCGCCGACAACGTGGCGGCCACGCTGATGTTCCACGACCAGGACGCGGCGCACGAGATGCTGCGCTCGTTCCGCCACTCGTCGTTCCTCGCCGCCGCCACGGTGTACGACCGCCAGGACGTCGAATTCGCCGCGTACCGCAACGGCGCCGTCGACGAGACGCCGTCGCTGCTGCGCGACTGGACGCTGTTCACGCCGCTCTCGGTGGCGCGGCCGGTCCGCTACCGCGGCATGGCGCTGGGCCGGGTCGTGCTGACCGCCGACACGGTCAGCATCCGCAACGGCCTGCTGCGCTACGGCGCCCTGCTGGCCCTGGCCTCGCTGGGCGCGCTGGTGACGACGTCGCTGCTCACGCGGCGCAGCAAGGCGCGCATGCGCCGCGCCGAATCCCAGCTGAAGCACCTGGCCTACACGGACACCGTGACCGACCTGCCGAACCGCCGCTGCACCTACGAGGCGCTGGAGCTGGAAATCGCCATGCGCACCGAAGCCGGCGGCCGCATCGGCCTGCTGCTGATCGACCTCGACAACTTCAAGGTCGTCAACGACACGGCCGGCCACGCCGCTGGCGACCGCCTGCTGCGCCAGGTGGCCAGCGTGCTGCGCGCGACGGCCCGTCCCAGCGACCGCATCGGCCGCATCGGCGGCGACGAATTCGCCGTCATCGTCGCCCCGCTCGACGATGCGGCCGAGCTGGAACGCGTGGGCCAGCGCATCGTGGCCGGCCTGCGCCAGCCGCTGCAGGTCGAGGGCCTGGAAGTGACGCCGACGGCCAGCATCGGCGCCTGCGTATTCCCCGACGACGCGCACACGATGAGCGAACTGCTCAGCAACGCCGACGCCGCCCTGTACATCGCGAAGGGCAAGGGCCGCGACAGGGTGGCGGTGTTCGAGCGCGAGATGATCCTCGCCACGCAGCGGCGCGCGCGCCTGGACCGCGACCTGCGCCGCCACCTCGAGGCGGGCCTGCTGGAACTGTGCTACCAGCCGCAATTCGCCTGCGGCTCGCGCAAGATGGTCGGCGTGGAAGCGCTGCTGCGCTGGCCGCATCCCGACCAGGGCTATATCTCGCCGGCCGAATTCATTCCCATCGCCGAGGAAACCGGCCTGATCGTCGAACTCGGCAAGTGGGTGCTGGAGCGCGCCTGCATGGACGCCGTCGCGCTGTACCGCCAGACCGGCTCGTGGCTCAGCATGGCCGTCAACGTCTCCGCGCGCCAGCTGCGCGACCGCGACTTCATCGGCGTCGTCGAACGCACGCTGGCGCAGACGGGCCTGCCCCCGGACCGGCTCGAGCTGGAGCTCACCGAAAGCATGCTGATGGAAGACCTGGACGGCGCCGTCGAGTTCATGCACAACGTGCGCGCGCTGGGCGTGCGCCTGTCGATCGACGACTTCGGCACCGGCTATTCGTCGCTCGCCTACCTGCAGACCTTCCCGATCAACCACCTCAAGATCGACCGCAGCTTCGTGCGCCTGCTGCCCACGTCCGGCACGACGATCGCCGGCGCCGTGATC
>JBJMVU010000307.1:0-17794 GCA_045810485.1 Massilia sp.
CTTCGACCGTCACTACACGCTGTTCCGCCAGGCCAGCAAGACCGCCAAGACCCATTTCGAACGCGCCGACTGGACGACGGCCCAGCAGGCCGCGCGCAAGCGCATCGATTTCTACGACAAGCGCGTGCAGGAATGCGTGCATGCGCTGGAAGACGAGTACGCGCCGGAAGACCTGACCGACGACACCTGGCGCGAAACGAAGCTCCACTATATTGGGCTGCTGAGCGGCCTGCAGACGGGCCACAAGCGCCCGGAACTGGCGGAGAGCTTCTTCAATTCCGTCTGCTGCCACATCCTGCACCGCAGCTATTACCGCAACGATTTCATCTTCGTGCGCCCGGCCGTCTCGACGGACTACATCGAGACGGACGAACCGGCCCCGACCTACCGCGTGTACTACCCGGCGGCCGACGGCCTGCGCTTCTCGCTGCGGCGCATGGTGACGAATTTCCAGCTCGACTGCCCGTTCGCCGACCTCGACCGCGACATCGCCCTCGTCGAAGCGCGCATGGTCGAGCATTTCGGCCTGCACGAACGCGAGCCGAACCAGCAGTTGCACGTGCTGTCGAGCCTATTCTTCCGCAACAAGGCCGCCTACATCGTCGGCCGCGCCATCAACGGCGCCCGCGAACATCCGTTCGTCGTGCCGATCCTGCACGACCGCGCGGGCCGGCTCGTCCTCGACGCGGTGCTGACCGACCCGGAACAGGTGATCCTGCTGTTCTCGTTCACGCGCGCCTATTTCATGGTCGACATGGAAGTGCCGTCGGCGTTCGTGCAATTCCTGCGCAGCCTGATGCCGAAAAAGCCGCGCAGCGAAATCTACACCGTGCTCGGCCTGCAAAAGCAGGGCAAGACGCTGTTCTACCGCGACTTCCTGCAGCACCTGAAGCACAGCTCCGACGCGTTCCGCAGCGCGCCCGGCATCCGCGGTCTCGTGATGCTCGTGTTCGAACTGCCCTCCTTTCCGTACGTGTTCAAGGTGATCAAGGATTTCTATCCGCCGCCGAAAGACACCACGCGGGGCCGCATCAAGGAAAAATACCTGCTGGTGAAACACCACGACCGCGTGGGCCGCATGGCGGACACGCTGGAGTACTCGGACGTGGCCTTTCCGCTGTCCCGCTTCGACGAGGAGCTGCTGGCCGAGCTGCGCCGGTTCGCGCCCTCGCTCGTCGACATCGAGGGCGACCACATCGTCATCAAGCACCTGTACATCGAGCGGCGCATGGTGCCACTGAACATCTACCTGGACAACGCGCAGCGCAGCGGCAACGACGACCTCGTCGAGCACGGGGTGTTCGAATACGGCAATTCGATCCGCGACCTCGTCGCCGCGAATATTTTTCCGGGCGATATGCTGTACAAGAACTTCGGCGTGACCCGACATGGCCGCGTCGTGTTCTACGACTACGACGAGATCGAGTACCTCACCGACTGCAACTTCCGCGACATCCCCCAGCCGCGGAACGAGGAAGACGAGATGGCCGCCGAGCCCTGGTATCCCATCGGCAAGCACGACGTCTTCCCGGAACAGTTCGCGCGCTTCCTGCTCGCGCATCCAAAGATACGCGCCGCGTTCATGAAACACCACGCCGCACTATTGACGCGCGTCTGGTGGCAGTCCCACAAGGACCGCATCCTGGCGGGCGAACTCGAAGACATTTTTCCGTATCCGCAACACATCCGGTTCCGTCACGCGGACCCGGCGACTCCGGCGTCACCCTCGCCGCAACCCCATTACCTGGAGACCTTACACAATGAATGATCCAATCGTTATCGTCGGCGCCGCCCGTACCCCGATGGGCGCCTTCCAGGGCGACTTCTCTTCGAAATCCGCGAGCGACCTGGGCGCCGTGGCGATCCAGGCGGCCGTCGAGCGCGCCGGCGTCGCCGCGAGCCTCGTCGAGCACGTTTACTTCGGCAACTGCCTGATGGCCGGCCAGGGCCAGGCCCCGGCGCGCCAGGCCCTGATCAAGGCGGGCCTGCCGCTGTCGACCGGCGCCGTCACCTTGTCGAAGATGTGCGGTTCCGCGATGCAGGCCGCGATTTTCGCGCACGACGTGCTCAAGGCCGGCAGCGCCGACGTCGTCGTGGCGGGCGGCATGGAGTCGATGACCAATGCCCCATACCTGATCCCGAAGGCGCGCGGCGGCTACCGCATCGGTCATGGCGTCATGTTCGACCACATGATGATGGACGGCCTCGAAGACGCCTATTCGCGCAACGAGAAGACGGGCGAAGGCCGCTCGATGGGCACGTTCGCCGAGGAGTGCGTGGCGAAGTACTGCTTCTCGCGCGAGCAGCTGGATGCGTTCGCGATCGAATCGGTCAAGCGCGCGCAGAACGCCACCGAGTCCGGCGATTTCCAGTGGGAGATCGCACCGGTCACCGTGGCGAACCGCCTGGGCGAAACCATCATCGAAAAGGACGAAGGCCCCGTCAAGGCCAAGGTCGACAAGATCCCGACCCTGCGCCCGGCGTTTAAAAAGGATGGCGTCATCACGGCGGCGTCGTCGTCGTCGATCAACGACGGCGCCGCGGCGCTGGTGATGATGCGCGAATCGACGGCGAAGGAACTGGGCCTGACGCCGATCGCCCGCATCATCGGCCACGCGACGCACGCGCAGGAACCGGACCAGTTCACGACCGCGCCGATCGGCTCGCTGCAAAAGCTGTTCAAGAAGACCGGCTGGTCGGCCAAGGACGTCGACCTCTTCGAGATCAACGAAGCCTTCGCCGCCGTGCCGATGGCCGCGATGCACGAGCTGGACATCCCGCACAGCAAGGTCAACATCCACGGCGGCGCGTGCGCGCTGGGCCACCCGATCGGCGCGTCGGGCGCGCGCATCATCGTCACCCTGCTGGGCGCGTTGAAGAAGACGGGCGGCAAGCGTGGCGTGGCGTCGCTGTGCATCGGCGGCGGCGAAGCGACCGCGATGGCGATCGAGATGGTGTGATCCATCCGGCGCAGCAACGGGAACACGTTGTCGCGGGATTTCGGGTAGGGTGGGCACCCCGCGCCCACCCAACGCCACCACACAAGGAGAATCCTATGCCCACAGCCCTGATCGTCGGCGCCTCGCGCGGCATCGGCCACGAACTGGCCCGTCAATACCGCGCCGACGGCTGGCGCGTCATCGCCACCGCGCGCAAGGCCGCGGATTGCGATGCGCTGCGCCGGCTCGGCGCGGAAGCGCACCAGGTCGACGTCACGAATGCCGAATCGATCGGGGGCCTGGGCTGGAAGCTGGACGACGAAACGATCGACGCCGCATGGCTCGTCGCGGGCGTGTACGGCCCCGATCACGCGGGCTTCCCGACCGAACAGGAATTCGACGACGTCATGCACACGAACGTGCTGGCCGCGATGCGCCTGCTGCCCATCGTCGCGCCGCTGGTGACTGCCACGCGCGGCAAGGTGGCCGTGATCTCGTCGCGCATGGGTTCCATCGGCGCGCGCACGAACAACCAGGGGTCGCTGTACCGCGCCAGCAAGGCCGCGCTGAATTCCGTGCTGGCCGACGCCGCGCTGACCTACGGCCCGCAAGGCGCTTGTTGCCTGACCTTTCACCCGGGCTGGGTGCAGACCGACATGGGCGGCGCGAACGCCACGCTCACCGTCGAGCAAAGCGCGGCCGGACTGCGCGCCACCTTGGCCAACGCGACGCCGGCGCAGAACGGCGCCTTCCTCAATTACGACGGCACCACGATCCCGTGGTGAGCCGTCCACGATAACAACCGAGATAAATGATACTGACCGAAGAACACCAGATGATCCGCGACGCCCTGCGCACCTTCGCGCAGGAGCGCCTGGCGCCCAACGCGGCGCGCTGGGACCGCGAGCACCATTTTCCGAAGGACGAGCTGAAGGAACTGGCCCGGCTGGGCGCGTTCGGCGTGGCCGTGCCCGAGCAGTACGGCGGCGCCGGCCTCGATTACGTCGCGCTGGCGCTGGTGCTGGAAGAGATCGCGGCCGGCGACGGCGGCACCTCCACCATCATTTCGGTCAACAACTGCCCCGTGTGCTCGATCGCGATGACGTACGCGAACGCCGCGCAGAAGGAACGCTGGCTGCGTCCGCTCGCGCAGGGCGACCTGCTGGGCGCCTTCGCGCTGACGGAACCGCACACGGGCAGCGACGCCGCCGCCCTGCGCACGACGGCCGTGCGCGACGGCGACCACTACGTCCTGAACGGCACCAAGCAGTTCATCACCAGCGGCAAGAACGGCGATGTCGCCATCGTCATGGCAGTCACCGACAAAGCCGCCGGCAAGAAGGGCATCAGCGCCTTCTGGGTGCCGACCGACACCCCCGGCTACATCGTCGCCGGCATCGAGCAGAAGATGGGCCAGCATTCGTCGGACACGGCGCAGATCGTGTTCGACAACTGCCGCGTCCCTGCTGAAAACCTGATCGGCGAAGAGGGGCAAGGCTACAAGATCGCCCTGTCCGGCCTGGAGGGCGGCCGCATCGGCATCGCGTCGCAATCGGTGGGCATGGCGCGCGCCGCGTTCGAGGCCGCGCTGGCGTACGCGAAGGAACGCGAGAGTTTCGGCTCGCCGATCTTCGACCACCAGGCCGTGCAGTTCCGCCTGGCCGAGATGGCGATGCAGATCGAGGCCGCGCGCCAGCTGATCCTGCACGCCGCGTCGATGAAGGATGCGGGCCTGCCCTGCCTGAAGGAAGCCGCGATGGCGAAGCTGTTCGCGTCCGAGATGGCCGAGCGCGTGGTGTCGTCGGCGATGCAGGTGTTCGGCGGCTACGGCTACGTGGCCGACTTCCCCATCGAACGCATCTACCGCGACGTGCGCGTGTGCCAGATCTACGAAGGCACGAGCGACATCCAGAAAATCCTGATCGCAAGGGCGCTGTGAACGCATGATGGACGGCGCGACAGCATTGACGATCCGCCCGGCTCTGGACGCCGACCTGGCGCCGTTCTTCGCCTACCTGGACGAGCACCTGCGCGACAACGGCGCCGACGGCACGCCGCTGTTCCAGCCGATCGCGCCCGGCCAGCCGCGCCTGCCCGCCGGGCTGCGCATCGGGTTCATCAAGGGCATCGATATCCCCGTGGGCCAGCCGGGCTGGCGCCGCCTGTGGCTCGCGCTCGACGCGTACGGCGACATCGCCGGCCACGTCGACCTGCGCAGCCGCCCCGAACCGGCCGCGACGCACCGCGCCATGCTCGGCATGGGCGTGCACCGCGTGTGGCGGCGGCGCGGGCTCGGCCGGCGCCTCCTCGAGGCGGCCGCCCAGTGGGCGCGGGCGGAGACGGAGATCGAGTGGATCGATCTCGAGGTCTTGTCCGAAAACCGGCCGGCCGTCGAGCTGTATGCGCGCGCCGGTTTCAGCACCGTCGCGCGCGTGGCGGACATGCTCAGGATCGCGGGGGTCAGCCATGACCTGAGTTACATGACGTTCAGGTTGCGCCAGCGGTGACAATCGGTGAGCATCCGGCGCGGACCCGCATGCTAGAGTTGTGCGATGAAAACCGTCCTGACTCTCCTTCTCGCTGCCGCCATCGCGCAGGCGGCCCACGCCGACGACTGCCAGGTCGGCAAGCTTCTCCCGGCACCTGACAGCCAGTCCGTGCACTGGAACGGCCCCTGCAAGGATGGCTATGCGGACGGCAAGGGCGTGCTCGAATGGACGACCGCCGACGGCGCCACGCGCCGCATCGAAGGCACGCTCGCGCACGGCGCCGTCAGCGGCGAAGCGAAGCTGACGGCGGGCGACAAATTCACGTACGTCGGCTCGATGACGGACGGCGTCCCCGATGGCGAAGGCTATCTGCACTTCGCCAACGACCTGCGCTACGAGGGCGGCATCAACATGATGCGACGCGAGGGCAAGGGCGTGCAGATTTATCCGAACGGCGACATCTACCAGGGCGAATTCCACGCCGACCGTCCCAACGGCCAGGGACGCCTCACCTATGCCCTCGGCGGCATGGTCGAAGGCGAGTTCCGCGACGGCCATCCGGTCGATGGCGACCGCGTCACGTATGCCGGCAGCGGTCGTACCGGCGTACTCGATGCGACGACCCGCAATGCGGCGCCGGCCGCCGGTAAGCCGGAAAACAAATTCCAGCAGCGCCAGGCCGAGCCCAGCACGGGTACGTTGCTGGCGAAGACGGAAGTGCGGTCCGCACTCCCGAGCAACGTCGGCTGGGACGGCCTCACGTCCGAGCAAAAGGACATCGTGCGCAACCGCTATCCGGCGCTGGAACCGGGCGACGATCCGCCGTATCCGGTGAACGGTCTCGTTGAATTCAACAGGTTGATCGTGGCCGCCGCCGGCAAGTTCAATGCGCGCGGCCTGCTGCGCCTGAACGTGCTGGTCGGCGCGGACGGCAAGGCGAAAGAAGTGCGCAGGGTGGGCAGTTTCGACGACGAGGTGGTGCGCTACGTCGCCAGCGCCGCCATGGCCCTGCGCTACAAGCCGGCCGTCTGCCACGGCCAGCCGTGCGAGATGCTGTATCCGGTCGCGATGGAGATCACGCACAAGTTGATGTGACGCCGGGCCCCTCTCAGAACCCCGCCAGCACGATCTTGCCCTGCGCGCGATTCGACTCGATGAGCGCGTGCGCCCGCTTGAGGTTCGCCGCATCGATGCGTCCGAAGTTCTCGTTGGCCGTCGAGCGGATCGTGCCCGCGTCGATCAGCGCCGCCACGCGGTTCAGGATCTCGTGCTGGCGGATCATGTCCGGCGTCGAGAACAGCGCGCGCGTAAACATCAGTTCCCAGTGCAGCGACACGGCCTTGCGCTTGAACTTGCGGACGTCGATCGGGGCCGGGTCGTCGATCAGGCCGAATTTGCCCTGCGGCGCGATGATCTCGACGATCTGGTCGAAGTGCTGCTCCGTGTGCGTGAGGCTGATCACGTAATCGGGCGCGTTCAAGCCCGCCTGCCGGATCCCGTCGGCCAGCGGCTTGCCGTGGTCGATCACGTGGTGGGCGCCGTGCTTGAGCACCCAGTCGCGCGTTTCAGGACGCGATGCCGTGCCGGCAACCGTCAGGCGGGTCAATTGGCGCGCCAGCTGCACGAGGATCGAGCCGACGCCGCCCGCCGCGCCGATCACCAGCAACGTCTTGCCCTCGCCTTCCGCGCCGGTCGGGACCTCGAGGCGGTCGAACAGCAGTTCCCACGCCGTGAGACTCGTCAGCGGCAGCGCGGCGGCGGCGCCGAAGTCCAGCGATTGCGGCATCGTGCCGGCGATGCGCTCGTCGACCAGCTGCAGCTCGCTGTTGCTGCCGGCGCGGGCGATGGAGCCGGCGTACCAGACGCGGTCGCCCGGACGGAACAGCGTCACGTCCGGCCCGACGGCCTTCACGATGCCGGCCGCATCCCAGCCCAGCACTTTCCACTCGCCGTCGTCCGGTTTGGCGCCGGCGCGCACCTTCACGTCGACGGGGTTCACGGACACGGCCCGCACCTCGACGAGCAGGTCGTGGCCGGTCGCGACCGGGTCCGGCAGGGTGATGTCGACGAGGGCGTCGGCGTGGGCGATGGGCAGGTTGTCCTGGTAGGCGATGGCTTTCATGGATGGCTCCTTGGTGATCGATGGGTACCATTCTGGGCGCCTGGATCTTTTTGATAAACTGGGCAATCAAGAAATCACTTTCAATTTATATTTGAAAAATGAACCTGCGCGATCTCGAACTGTTCGTGACCACGGCCGAGCAAGGCGGCCTGTCGGCGGCCGCGCGCGTGCTGGATTTGTCGCCGGCCGTCGCCAGCGCGAGCCTGAAGCGGCTGGAGGCGGATCTCGGCACGGCGCTGTTCGTGCGCACGACGCGCAGCATGCGCCTGACGGTGGCCGGCGAGCGCCTGCTGGCCCGCTGCCGCCCGCTGCTGGACGGCCTGCGCGACGCCGAGGCGGAAGTGCGCGCGGGAGAAAACACGATCGAAGGGCCTTTGCAGATCTCGATGCCGTCCGACCTCGGCCGCCACGTCGTGCTGCCGTGGCTGAACGCGTTCCAGGAACGGCACCCGGGCGTGCGCCTGCGGCTGCAGTTGACGGACCGGCTGGCCGACATTTATCGCGAACCCGTCGACATCGCGCTTCGCTTCGGCAAGCCGAGGGAGTCCAGCATGGTGGCGCTGCCGCTGCTGGAGACGAACCGCCGCGTGCTGTGCGCCTCGCCGGCCTACCTCGCACGCCACGGCGCGCCGGCGTCGCCGCACGACCTCGCGGCGCACAACTGCCTGTGTTTCATGCTGGACGAGACGGTGAACGACCGCTGGCGTTTCTACAAGGACGGCGCGGAGATCGAGGTGACGGTGCGCGGCGACCGCGTTGCCGACGATTCCGAGATCGTGCGGCGCTGGGCGCTCGACGGCCTGGGGATGTGCTACCGCTCGCGCATCGACGTGCAGGCCGACCTCGCAAGCGGCGCATTGCGCACCGTGTGCGCGGACTGGGAGGGCAACAACCAGCCGCTGTACATGGTGCTGGCGAACCGGCGGCAGGTGTCGCCGGCGGTCAGGGTGCTCAGGGAGTTTTTGGTGGAGCGGATGAACGAGATGGTGGGTGATACCGCTAAGAGGTAACGTAAAACAACGTCGTCCCGGCGGAGGCGGGGACCCAATTTGCACGCGCTACGTTGACGCGAGCAGTCATCGGATTCCCGCCTCCGCGGGAATGACGGCTTTACGTTCGCGTGTCTACTTTACGTTCGCGTATGGCTCAAACCTGCTCAATCGCCAGCGCAATCCCCTGCCCGCCCCCGATGCACAGCGTGACGACGCCGCGCCGCGCCAGACCGCGCCGCATCGCATGCAGCAAGCGCACCGTCAGCACGGCCCCCGTCGCGCCGATCGGGTGCCCGTGCGCCACCGCACCGCCTTCGACGTTGATCACGTCTTCCGCCAGCGACAGCTTGCGCGCCACGGCCAACGGCACGGCGGCAAACGCTTCGTTGATCTCGTAGCGGTCGACGTCACCGATGCCCCAGCCGGCGCGCGCGAGGGCCTTTTGCACGGCCGGCACGGGGCCGATGCCGAACATGCCCGGCTCCACGGCCGCCACGCCTGACGCAACGAGGCGTGCGATCGGCTGCAGGCCCAGTCGCTCGGCCGTGGCGCGGTCGGCGACGATGACGGCGGCCGCGCCGCTGTTCAGGCCCGGCGCGTTGCCGGCCGTGATCGTGCCGTCCGGGCGGAACGCCGGTTTCAATCTGGCCAAGGTCTCCAGCGTGGTGTCGGGGCGGTTCGTTTCGTCCGCGTCGAACAACTGCACGCCGCGCTTGCCCGCGATCTCGATCGCCACGATTTCATCCTTGAACGCACCGGCCGCCTGGGCGTCCGAAAAGCGGCGCTGCGAACGCTCGGCCCAGCGGTCCTGCGCGGCGCGTGTGATGTCCACGTCCTTCACGAGATCCTCCGTATGCCAGCCCGAATGCTGCGCGGAGAATGCGTCGTTCAGGCCGTCGTGCAGCAGGCTGTCGTAGATCTGCGCGTGGCCCATGCGCGCGCCCCAGCGGGCCTGCGGCATCAGGTACGGCGCCTGGTCCATGTTTTCCATGCCGCCGGCCAGCACGACGTTGGACTCGCCGGCCAAAATCTCGTGCGCGGCCGATGCGATGGCCTGCGCGCCCGAGCCGCACACGCGGTTCAGGGTCATCGCGGGCACGCTGACGGGGATGCCGCCGTGAATGGCCGCCTGGCGCGCCGGATTCATGCGGTTGCCCGCCTGGATCACGTTGCCCATCAGGACGGCGTCGATCGCGTCCGGAGAAATGCCCGCGCGCTCGACGGCGGCGCGCACGGCGGCCGCGCCCAGTTCGACGGCGGGGATGGCTTTCAGGGAACCGTTGAACGCGCCGATGGCGGTACGCACGGGGGCACACAGGACGATATCGCGGGCAGACATGATGACTCCTTTCAGGTTGGACGGCGGGATCACGCAAATAGGAGTATATACACGTATTTTGAAAAGCGCATGACGCGCGGCCCGGCGGCGATCGGATGACTAGGCGTCGGGGTCGTGGATGCCCGTCTCGACGACGGCGCGCAGCAGCATGCGCAGTTCGAGCGCGCGTTCGCTGCCGAAGTTCTGTTCGAAGGTCTGCTGGGCGCGGCGCCACAGCGGCAGCACGGCTTTCACCTTGGCCTTGCCGGCCGGCGTGAGATTGACGACGCGCTCGCGTTTATCGTGCTCGCTGGGACCGGTCGTGACGAGGGCGTCGCGCTCCAGCGGTTTGAGGTTGCGGGTGAGGGTCGTGCGGTCCATGACCAGTTCGGCGGACATCTGGTTGACCGTCATCGGCCCGAGCCCCAGCAGCTTGTACAGGATGGAAAACTGCGTGACGCGCAGGCCGGCCTCGCTCAGCACCTGGTCGTACACGCCGGTGATGTAACGCGACGCCTGGCGCAGGGCGAGGCAGTTGCACAGGGGGTCGTTCGAGGGCAGGCGCGATGTCATGTACGGTGTTCCATTGCCGGGCCGGCGTTAGTGCCCGCCCTCTAGCGAGTATAACCCCGGGGGCGCCGGAACCTGTGCATAATCCGCCCGGAGCCTTGCATATACACTCAATCACACGACAGGAGATCGCATGGATACGCAGCCGACGGTGGCACAGCAATGGGAAGAACAGCTGCGCGCGGTGCGCGCCCGCATCGAGCAGGGCGGCGGACGCCCGGGCGTGGTGCCGGCGCAGGAAGCGCGCGGGATGACGGGACTGGCCGTCATGCAGGCGCTGCTCGACGGCCGCTTCCCGTACGCGCACATCGCCGAGACGCTCGACTTCTTCCTCATCGAGGTGGACAAGGGCACGGCCACGTTCCAGGGCACGCCGCAGGCGAAGCACCTGAATCCGATGGGGACCGTGCACGGCGGCTGGTACGCGACCCTGCTCGACTCGGCCGTCGGCTGCGCCGTGCAGACGGCGCTCGAACCGGGTTATGCCTACACGACCGCGGAACTGAGCGTGAACCTCGTGCGTGGCGCGCGGCTCGACGGCGGGCCGCTGCGCGCGATCGGCACGGTGCTCCATTGCGGCCGCCAGCTGGCCACGGCCGAAGGGAAGATCGTCGATGCGCAGGGACGCCTGTATGCGCACGCGACGACCACGTGCCTCGTGTTCGAGGCCCGCTGAGCCGATCAGCCCATCCCGCGGAGCTGCCCGGCCAGTTCCGCGCCGAACCGGCTTTCGAACTCGGCCTGCGCCTGCTGCCACACGGGGATCGCTTGCGCCAGCTTCGCGCGGCCCGCGTCGGTGAGGCACACGACGTTGCGGCGCGCGTCTTCCGCGTGCGGACCGATGGCCACGAAGCCGTCGCGTTCCAACGGCTGCAGGGCGCGGATCACGCTCGTACGCTCCATCGCCATGGTCTCGACGAGGTCCTTCATCGACGCCGCGTCGGCCTCGTCGACGTACGCCAGGATGGAGAACTGTGTACTCGTCAGGTTTACGCGCGACAGGTGGTCTTCATACAGTTTCGTGATCAGGCGCGCCGCCTTGCGCGCGGCGAAGCAGTTGCAGGCGATGAGGCGTTCGGAGGCGGTCATGGACACAGTATTATGTGCATATGCACACTGGTCAAGCGTTTTCGCTCAGGGCCGGATCGGCCATGATGGCTTCCATGTGCGCCTTCAGCATGTCGACGAACACGCGCGTGCGCGCCGGCATCAGGCGCCGTCCCGGCATCACGCACCACAGGCCGGCCGCCGGCAGCCACCAGTCGGGCAGGATGCGGCGCAGGCGACCGTTGCCGACCCAGTCGCGCAGGGCGGCGTCGGCCGGCAGCGCGGCGATGCCCGCGCCGCGGTACGCCATCTCGCGCTGCAGCCGCGGCGAGTTGCACACGAGCGGTCCCTGCACGACGCCTTCCCAGCGTTCGTCGCCGCGCGCCAGCACCCACGGCGTCGTCTCGCCGTCGTTCCCGGCGAGCGCGAGGCAGGCGTGGCGGACGAGGTCGGCCGGCGTCTGCGGCGTACCGTGTTCGGCCAGGTAATCGGGGCAGGCATATAACCCCTGGCGCAGTTCGCACAGCTTGCGCGCGACGAGCGTCGCATCGTCGGGCAGGTGGTGCGCCGCGCGTACGGCCACGTCGAAGCGCTCACTGACGAGGTCCACGCGGCGCGGGGACAGGTCGATGCGCAGGCGGACGTCCGGATAGCGCGCCTGGAACGCCTGGCAGAAGGCGGCGAAATCGGATTCGATGAAGTCGGGCGGCATCGACACGCGCAACTCGCCGCGCGGCGTCTCCTGGCGGTGCAGGGCCAGCGCCGTCACTTCCTCGGTTTCGTCGACGAGGCGGCGCGCATGCTCGAGGATGCGCTCGCCGAACGCGGTGATCGCCACGCGCCGCGTGCTGCGCACGAACAGCTTTTCGCCCAGCGCTTCTTCCAGCATGGTCAGGCGGCGCGACAGCGTCGACTTGGGCAGGTTGGCCCGTTCAGCGGCCTGTGAAAAACTGCCGGCGTCGACGACGCGCACGAACAGGATCAGATCGTTTGCATCCACCATGTTCCAGACTCCCGTCCCATAAATGGAACAATGATATCCGGAAACCCGGCTTAATCCCGGCGCAGAGTATCAATAGAATGGTCTCCATCGACCCAACACTTCTGGAGAACCACGATGAACATCCTGCAAATCAACGGTAGCGCCCGTGCCAACGGTTCGAACTCCACCCGCGTCGCCGATGCCGTCACGGCGCGTCTCGTGGCCCGCAATCCGGAAGCGACGGTCGAGCTGCGCGACCTGGCGCGCGATCCGCATCCGGTGCTGGACGAAGCCGCGCTGTCCGCCCTGTTCACCCCTGTCGAACAACGCACGCCGGAGCAAAGCGCGCGCGTGGCGCTGGACGACGCGCTGATCGCGCAACTGAAACGCGCCGACGTGATCGTGCTGGGCGTGCCGATGTATAACTTCAGCGTGTCCGTGCAGATCAAGTCGTGGATCGACGCCGTTGCCCGCGCCGGCCAGACCTTCCGCTACACGGCGAACGGCCCGGAAGGCCTCGTCACCGGCAAGAAGGTCTATGTGGGCCTTGCCCGCGGCGGCATCTACCGCGACACGCCCGCCGATTCGCAGGTGCCGTACCTGAAGGGCGTGCTGGGCCTGATGGGCATGACGGACGTCGAGTTCATCTACGCCGAGGGCGTCAACATGGGGCCGGACCGCGCCAGCGCCGCCTTCGACGACGTGGCCACGCAGATCGAGGAGATCGTGGCGTAATCACGCGATCGTATCGACCACCCCGCCATCCACCCGCAGCGCCGCGCCCGTCGTGGCCGACGCCTGCGGCGAGCACACGTAGACGATCATGTTCGCCACCTCGTCCACGCTCGCCGCGCGGCCGAGGATGGAGCTGGGGCGGTGCGTGCGCACGAAGTCGGTCGCGGCCTGTTCGACCGACGTATTCGCTTCCTTCGCCGCGTCTTCCAGCATGGCGCGCACGCCTTCCGACAGGGTCGGCCCCGGCAGCACCGCGTTGACGGTGACGCCGCTGCCGGCCGCCAGCTTCGCCAGCCCGCGCGAGATCGCCAGCTGCGCCGTCTTCGTCATGCCGTAGTGGATCATGTCGGCCGGGATGTTCAGCCCCGATTCCGACGAGATGAACACGACGCGGCCCCAGTCCCGCTCCAGCATCCCTTTCAGGTAGTGCCGCGCCAGGCGCACGCCCGACATCACGTTCATCTGGAAGAAGTGGTCCCACGTGGCGTCGTCGATCTCGAAGAAATCCTGCGGCCCGTACGTGCCCGCGTTGTTGACGAGGATGTCGACGTGCGGCTCGGCGGCGATCAGTGTCGCGGCGCCTTCCGCCGTGGCGAGATCGGCGGCGACGCCGCGCAGCTGCGCATCCGGCACCCGCGCCAGCACGGCCTCGCGGGCACGCGCGATGGCTTCAATGCCGCGGCCATTGAGGACGACGGTGGCGCCCGCGCCGGCGAGGCCGATGGCGGTCGCCAGGCCGATGCCGGCGGTGGAGGCGGAAACGAGTGCGGTCTTGCCAGTCAAATCGATGTGCATGGTGATCCCTTTCAGCGGGCGACAAGGCCCAGTTGCTGCATCAGTGTGAGGTTGTCTTCGATGTGCCAGTTGTCGGCGATCTTCCCGTCGGCGATGCGATAGATGTCGGTGGCGATGAAATCGATGCGTTGCCCTTGTCCCTGCTTGTCCGCCCACCGCCCGGTGAAATGGCCGTGGAAGCGATAGTGCACGGTGACGCGGTCGCCCGCAACGATCAGTTGTCGCAGGTCGGCCTGCAGGTCCGGGATCGCCGTGCGCACGAAGCTTGACGCGGCCAGCGGCCCGGGCACGCCTTGCGCGCGACCCGGCGGCAGTGTGCGGTCGGTGAAATCGGCTGCGAGCGCCGCGCGGGCATAACGCGCGTCGCCGGTGTGCCAGAACGTGGCGTAGCGGCGCGCCGCCCGCACTTCGGCATCGCGCTGCGCCGGCGGCAGCGATGGGTCGGCGACGATGTCACGGGCGCTGACGAGTTGTTCGTCCGCGCCGGCCGGCAGCGCCACCAGCATGGCGGCGAGGATAGTGAAGGCTTTCATGGTCATGCTCCTGGTGTCGATGAATCCATCATAGATTTCACGCTCGACGAAAAATAGCGGCAGAATACGAAATCATTGTTTCCAAAAAGCGCAAGATGGACACGCTCGCCAACCACTTCCCTGCCCTCGTCGCGTTTGCGCGGATCGTCTCGGCCGGCAGCCTGTCCGCCGCCGCGCGCGAGCTGGACGTGCCCGTGTCGGTCGTCAGCAAGCGCTTGTCTCTGCTGGAAGCGAGCCTGGGCACGCGCCTCCTGCAGCGCACGACGCGGCGCCAGACCTTGACGGACGAAGGCCGGCTGTTCCACGCGCGCGTGCTGCGCATCCTGGACGAAGTCGAGCAGGCCGAAGCCCTGCTCGCGCAGCGGCGCGAGGGCGTGCACGGGCTGCTGCGCATCACGGCGCCGGGCGAATTCGGGCGGCGCTGGCTGGCGCCCATCGCGGCCGCGTTCCAGGAACAGCATCCGCAGGTGACGATCCAGCTGGAGCTGCTGGACGCCGTCGTCGACCTGCTGGACAGCGGCATCGACCTCGCCATCCGCTACGGCGCGCTGGCCGATTCCTCGCTCGTCGCACGCGCGCTGGCGCCGAACTACCGCGTGCTGTGCGCGTCGCCGGCCTACCTGCAGCGCCACGGCGAACCGCGCACCCCTGGCGAACTGGCGGGCCACCGCTGCATCGTGATCGGCGACATGCGCCGCACGGACTGGAAATTCGATGGCGACGAAACGGCCCCCGTGCGCGTGGACGCGGCGTTCCTCACGAACGACGGCGGCGCCGCGCAGCAGCTGGCGCTGGCCGGCAGCGGCATCGCGCTGAAATCGATCTGGGACGTGGGGGATGATCTTGCGGCCGGTCGCCTGCGGCGCGTGCTGCCGCATCACGCGATGGCTGCGGCGCCGCTGCATGCGGTGTATCCGCACCAGCGCAATCTGGCGCCGCGGGTGAGACTGTTCGTGGGCTATCTGAAGGACAGGCTGCAGGCGGCGTGGCGGTGGTGACGGTTACAGCGCCGGGTGCAGGCCGCGCACCGGGCTGACTGGCGCGGATGCTGGTGGACGGCGGCGTGGCAACCGCGGCGGAAGCCGAGCCGCGCCCGCTGCAAAAAAAGATTCGAAATAGTTCTAGACGACTGGTCTACTTAGTGATATCGTGACTTCCGTCGGTGCAGCAAACGGTTCGCAACACACTTACTTAATAGACGACTGGTCTAATACAACTCTACTGGAGCAATATCATGAAAAACGTTCTGATGGTCCTGACCTCGCACGATCAACTCGGCAACACCGGCCGCAAGACCGGCTTCTGGCTCGAAGAGCTGGCCGCTCCATACTATGCGTTCAAGGACGCCGGCGTCGAAGTCGTGCTCGCTTCGCCCCTGGGTGGCCAGCCGCCGCTGGACCCGAAAAGCAACGAGCCGTCGTTCCAGACCGACCTGACGCGCCGCTTCGAGCGAGACGCCGCCGCCAATGCGCAGCTGGCCACCACCCTGCGCCTGGACAGCGTGAACCAGGCCGACTTCGACACCGTGTTCTATCCGGGCGGCCACGGCCCGCTGTGGGACCTGGCCGAAGACCGGCATTCGATCGCGCTGATCGAAGCCTTCCTGGCCGCGAACAAACCGGTCGCCCTGGTCTGCCACGCACCTGGCGTGCTGCGTCATGTGAAAACGCCGGCCGGCCGTCCGCTGGTCGAAGGCAAGAAAGTCACGGGCTTCACCAATACCGAAGAGGAAGGCGTCGGCTTGACCAACGTGGTGCCGTTCCTCGTCGAGGATGAACTCAAGGCCAAGGGCGGCGTGTATTCGAGCGGTCCGGACTGGGGCTCGTACGTGGTGCGCGACGGTCTCCTGATCACCGGCCAGAACCCGGCATCGTCGGCAGAAGCCGCCGCCCTGCTGCTCGAGCAATTCGCCTGAACCCGATTCGCCTGAACCCCTTTACTACGTTATGGAGCGTCCTCATGAACAAACTTAACCGCATCGTTTCCGCATTCGCCCTGTCGTTCGCCGCCGTGGCCGCCCAGGCCGCCCCGGCTCCCGTCAACAATATCGTCCTGGTCCACGGCTTCTTCGCCGACGGTTCCGGCTGGCGGGGCGTGGCCGACATCCTGGCCCGCGACGGCTTCAACGTCACCGTCGTGCAGCAGTCGGAAACCTCGCTGGCCGACGACGTCAAGGCGACCACGCAAGCCGTGAACGCGCTGGACGGACGCAGCATCCTGGTCGGCCACAGCTATGGCGGCGTGGTGATCACGGAAGCCGGGAACGACGCGAAGGTCGCGGGCCTGGTGTATGTCGCGGCGTTCGCACCCGATGCCGGCGAAAGCCTGAAAGACCTCGTCGACAGGACGCCGCCTGCCTCGACAGGGATCAAGGCCACGGCGGATGGGCATTTGTACTTCGATCGGGCGCTGTTCCATGCCGATTTCGCGGCGGACCTGCCCGCGGCCGACGCCCGCTTCATGGCGCTGTCGCAGGTGACGCCGGCCGTGCAGGCGGCGACGGCGCCGGTGTCGCAGGCGGCGTGGAAGACCAGGCCGAGCTGGGCGATCGTCTCGAAGGACGACCGCACCGTCAATCCCGAGCTGGAACGCTTCATGGCCAGACGCGCCGGCAGCAAGACGGTCGAGATCGCCGGCAGCCACGTGGCCTTCATCGCGCATCCCGAGCAGGTGGCCAGGGTCATCGAACAGGCCGCCGCCGCGGTGGGTGGCAAGTAAATGCGGCGACAATTCGGCGTGTTTCTAGACGACTGGTCTAATCAGATGTATAGTGCACCCATGGCTAAAGCACACACCAACGATTCGTCCGACGTCCGCGATAACATCCTTGCGGTGGGACAGCGCATCATGTCCGGCAAGGGTTTCTCGGCCGTCGGATTGAACGAGATCCTGACGGAAGCGAAGGTGCCGAAAGGCTCCTTCTACCACTACTTCGACTCGAAGGATGCATTCGGCGAGGCCTTGCTGTCGAACTACTTTGAGGACTATCTGGCGGAACTGGATGCCGTCATGGACCAACCCGGGCTGACCATGGCGCAGCGCCTGCTGAATTACTTCGACATGTGGCGCGCCAACCAGTCCTTCCTGGATTGCCAGGGCAAGTGCCTCGCGGTCAAGCTGGCGGCGGAAGTGGCCGACCTGTCCGAAGCGATGCGCGCGGTCCTGAACCAGGGAACCTCGGCCATCATCGCCAGGCTGACCGCCGCGCTTGAACTCGGTATCGATGAAGGCTCGTTGGCCATCGACGACACCCCCAGGCAGGTGGCGGAAAG
>JBJMVU010000308.1:0-16750 GCA_045810485.1 Massilia sp.
GTGCAACGGCTTCCTGCTTGAAAGCCTTCGTAAAGCGCTTTTGCCCGGTAAGGTCAGGTTTCGTCTTATCCATGGGAGCGTATTGTCCTCTATTTGGGATGTCCACTAAACCTGGTACACCTCAGAGCAGGTTTTTCGCCAAATTCGGGGTCGGAGCACTTTTTAAAGAAATTGCTAGGGCGAGAAAAGCGGGCGGGAACCGCGCAACATTCATGTGCAGCGCCGCCGACGGGGCTGCGGCTGACAGCTTGACTGCATCGATGAGAAATTGTCCGAAAATGTGCTCTGACCCGAATTTTTAGGCTTGTTTGGCGACGGGTTGCGGCCGATTCAGCAGGCCTTCGGCCGCGAACAGGGCCAGCGCGAGCCAGATCAGCACGAAGCCGACGAGGCGGTCCGGCGTAAATGCTTCGTGGAACAGCCACACGCCCAGCAGGAATTGCAGGGTCGGCGACATGTATTGGAGCAACCCGACGATCGACAGCGGGATCTTGCGCGCGCCGGCCGCGAACAGCAGCAGCGGGATCGCCGTGATCGGCCCGGCCGCGACGAGCAGCAGGCGCGTCGTGTTCGAGTCCGTGTTGATGAAGGTGTTCTGGCCATGTACGCTGAGCCAGACGACATAGGCGGCCGCAAGCGGGAACAGGACCATCGTCTCGAACGACAGGCCCTCCAAAGCACCGAGCGCGGCGGTCTTGCGCAGCAGGCCGTAGCCGCCGAACGACACGGCCAGCGCCAGCGCGACCCAGGGCACGCTGCCGGCCTGCCACGTCAGCCAGGCAACGCCCAGCGCCGCGACGCCGATCGCCATCCACTGCGTACGCCGCAGGCGTTCCTTCAGCAGCATCGAACCGAACATGATGTTGACGAGCGGATTGATGAAATAGCCGAGGCTCGCCTCGATGACGTGGCCGTTGTTCACGGCCCAGATGTAGATGAGCCAGTTGACGCTGAGCAGCAGGGCCGACGCGACGAAGCTGCCGAACACGCGCGGCTGGCGCACGAGATTCAGCCACGCCCACTGGCGGCGCACGGCGAGCACGATCACGAGGAACAGCAGCGACCACAGCATGCGGTGCGCGAGGATCTGCAGCGGCGGCACGTCGTCGATGGCGTGGAAATACAGCGGAAACAGGCCCCAGCACAGGAAGGCGAGGGCGGCGGACAGGATGCCGGTGTTCATGGGAAGGTGGAACGGAAGATCGGTTGGACATTATCCCTGAACGGGCGCGGCCTTGCTGGCGGGTCCCCGGTTCCAGCGGCCGAGGCGTGCGCTCGGCCCGCTTCCGTTGATGCAGACTTCAGGACAAGGCATCCGGACCAACCGGACGCACGCTTGCCATTCCTTGTCAATTATTCTATTGTGCAACGCACCAGAACAACAAAACGGTGAAACCTTGACGTCAGAACACAAGAAAAGCAGCCTGGCGGCGCTGACGCTGGCGGCGGTCGGTATCGTCTACGGCGACATCGGCACCAGCCCGCTGTACACGCTCAAGACCATCTTCGATCCCGTCCACGGCCTGGCCCTGACCACGCCGAACCTCCTGGGCATCGTCTCCCTGATCTTCTGGGGCCTGACGATGATCGTCTCGCTCAAATACGTCACGCTGGTGCTGCGCGCCGACAACCGCGGCGAGGGCGGCATCATGGCCCTGATGGCGCTCGCGCTGAATTCCGTCACGCGCACGTCGCGCTGGCACTACGTGCTGATGGTGCTGGGCGTGTTCGGCGCCACCATGTTCTACGGCGACAGCGTGATCACGCCGGCGATCTCGGTGCTGGGCGCGATCGAAGGTCTCGAAGTGGCCACGCCCGGCCTGGAAAAATACGTCGTGCCGCTGACGATCGTCGTGCTGGTCGGGCTGTACAGCGTGCAGCGCCACGGCACGGCCGGCATTGGCCGCTGGTTCGGCCCGATCATGGTCGTGTGGTTCATCGCGCTGGCCGTCATGGGCATCATCAACATCGTCCAGGCCCCCGTGATCCTGCACGCCCTGAACCCGCTGCACGCGTTCCAGTTCATGCTGCGCGAACGGATGATCGCGTTCGTCGCGCTGGGCGCCGTCGTGCTGGCGTTCACCGGCGCCGAGGCGCTGTACGCGGACATGGGCCACTTCGGCAAGAAGCCGATCCGCTTCGCCTGGTTCATGGTCGTGTTCCCCGCGCTCGCGCTGAACTACCTGGGCCAGGGCGGCCTGTTGATCACGCATCCGGAAGCGCTCGACAACCCGTTCTTCCACCAGCTGGGCAGCTGGAGCGTGCTGCCGCTCGTGCTGCTGTCGACGATGGCGACCGTGATCGCGTCGCAGGCCACGATTTCCGGCACGTTCTCGATGACGCGCCAGGCCATCGCGCTGGGCCTGCTGCCGCGCATGCGCGTGATGCACACGTCCGAAAGCGAGATCGGCCAGATCTACATCCCGGCCGTGAACTGGCTGCAGCTGATCGTCGTGCTGCTGGCGGTGGTGGGCTTCGGTTCGTCGGACAAGCTGGCCGGCGCGTACGGCATCGCGGTGACGGCGACCATGTTCGCGACGACGATCCTGACGTTCTTCGTGATCCGCTACCGCTGGCACCTGCCGCTGTGGCTGTGCTTCGCCGCCACCGGCTTCTTCATGGTGATGGACATCATGCTGTTCTCGGCCAGCACGCTGAAGCTGCTGCACGGCGGCTGGTTCCCGCTGCTGCTCGGCGCGGTCCTGCTGACGACGATGCTGACGTGGAAGCGCGGCCGCGAACTCGTGTTCGAGAACCTGGAAAAGCACGCGATCCCGCTCGACGACTTCCTGCAGTCGCTGTTCGTGGCGCCGCCCGCCCGCGTGGCCGGTACCGCCATCTTCCTGCGCAGCGAAACGGACGGCGTGCCGCACGCGCTGCTGCACAACCTCCTGCACAACAAGGTGCTGCACGAGCGCGTCGTGTTCCTCACGGTGCACATCCGCGAAGAGCCGTACGTGCCGGAAAACGAGCAGGTCGAGGTCGTCCCGCTGGGCCACAACTGCTACCAGCTGAACGTGACCTACGGCTTCAAGGACGAAGCCGACATCCCCGACATCCTGCGCCTGTGCCATGCCTGCGGCCTCGAATTCGAGATGATGGAGACGTCGTTCTTCATCGCGCGCCAGACCGTGATCTCGGTGCCGGGCCAGGGCATGGCGCCGTGGCGCGAACATTTATATGTCGCGATGCAGCGCAACGCCCGCACGGCCGCGGACTATTATCAGATCCCCAGCAACCGCGTGATCGAGCTCGGGACACAGGTCGAAATTTAACGCTCTTACAAAGCCATACAAATACTCCACAGACGCTTGCATGGCCGGTTGGTAAGGTTCGGGTTTCGATCCGCTAACCCAACCTGTCTTGTAGGAGTCCCATGAAACTGTCCTTCCCGCTGGCCGCCGCCTTCGCCGCTATCCTGAGCCTGTCCGCGTGCGGTGGCGGTGGTGGCGACTCCGGCGGCGGCACCCCTCCCGTCGTCAACAATCCCGCCGCGCTGACCAAGACCGACAGCGCGATCGGCACCGGCGCCGAAGCCGTCAACGGAGCGCGCGTGCAGGTCAATTACACGGGCTGGCTGTACAGCGCCGCCGCCGCCGACTTCAAGGGCAGCAAGTTCGATGCGTCGCAGCCCGGCAAGCCGTTCACGTTCGTCATCGGCGCCGTGAACACCAATGAATCCGTGATTCCCGGCTTCGGCCAGGGCGTGCTGGGCATGAAGGTCGGGGGCAAGCGCACGGTCGTGATCCCGAGCAGCCTCGGTTACGGCGCGGGCGGCGTGCCGGGCGCGATCCCGGGCAACACGGGCCTCGTGTTCGAAGTCGAACTGGTGAAGGTCTGCGGCAGCACGGCCTGCTGATCTACTCCCGCAGCGCGGCGGCGGGGCGGATGCGCACGGCCGCCAGTGCGTGGCGCAGGGTCGACACCAGCGCCACCACGCCCGCCACCAGCAGGGCGGCGACGAGCGTCCAGCCGCCGATCGGCGCCCGCTCGGTGAACCCGCCCAGCCAGCGTTGGATCGCCACCCAAGCGAACGGCAACCCGAGCAGGGCGCCGGCCCCGACCAGCGCGGCGAATTCGCGCACCACCAGCCGCGCGATCGCGGCGCCGCCCGCGCCATACAGCTTGCGCAGCACGATTTCCTTCTCGCGCCGGCGCACGCTGTAGGCGGCCAGCACATAGATGCCGAAGGCGGCGATCGCCGTCGCGATCGCGCTCGCCGCCGCCAGCAGCCTGGCCAGGCGCAGGTCGTCGGCATAGAAAATGTCGGACATGAGCGTCGAGATGCGCACGACGTCCACAGCCTCGTTAGGGAAGTAGCGCGGCCACAGGGCTTCGATGCCGCGCCTGACCGCGTCGACGTCCCCGCTGCAGCGGACCGTGAACCCGCCCACGCGCTCGTTCAGGAAGAATACGCTCGGCTGCTGGCCGTCGCGCGCCGAACGCTGGCGCAGGTCCGGCGCCACGCCCACGATCCGCTTCGGCCGGGTGTCGCCCGCAGTATTGGTCACCATCTGCCCGACCGCATCGCGCGGCGTGGGAAAACCGAGCTGGCGCGCGGCCGCCGCATTGATCACCACACGGTCCTCGTCGTCCGATTTGTCGAGCGCGGGGGCAAACAGGCGCCCGGCGACCGGTTTGACGCCGTAGACGTCGAAGAATTCGGGACTCACCGCGTACAGGTTGATGTCGGTGGCCGTGCCGCCGGCGCGGCGCAAGGTGACGATGTTGTGGCCGACGCTGAACGGCAGGTGCGAGACCGCCACGCCCGCGACACCCGGCAGGCGCGCGACCGCGTCACGCAAGGCGCGCGTGCGCGGATCGCGCATGTCGTTCGCTGCCGGGAACATCAGGAGCGGCGCCGTATCGAAGCCGGGATCGAGCGTGCTGGCGTAGCGCGTCTGCCAGGCCACGGCGAGCGTCGTGGCGGTCAGGCCGATGGCGACACCGAACTGCAGCGCGGTCAGCGCGCGCCGGATCCACAGGCCACGCGCGGTTTCGGCGGCACCGCGTCCGGCCAGCGCGGCAGTGGCACGCACGCGCAGCGCCGACCAGGTCGGATAGGCGCCGGCCGCGAGACCGAGCAGGACGCCCAATGCCAGCGTCGCCGCCAGCGCGGCGGCGTTGAACATGCCGTCCAGCTTGCGCTGCACGAGGTCGGCAAAGACCGGCAGCAGCAGCCACGCCAGCAGCAGGCCGAAGGCCGTCGCGATCAGGCAGACCAGCACCGACTCGGCCAGGAACTGGCGCGCCACGGCCTGCGCGGAGGCACCCAGCACCTTGCGCACGGCGATCTCGCGCTGGCGCGCCAGGGTGCGTACGGTGGCGAGGTTGACGTAGTTGGTCGCGGCCAGCAGCAGTACCAGCACCGCGACGGCAGCCAGGCCAATCACGCCCTGGCGGTTGCCGTGCGGCGCAAGGAGGTCGTCCAGGTCGGGTGCGAGATACACGTCGGCGATCGGCTGCAGCCGGTAGTCGATCAGGTCGCGCCCGCCCAGCGCCGCCACCTGCTGGGCATAGTCGCGCTGCACGAGCGGCGACGCGCGCAGGCCGCGCCGCAGCGCGTCCACCACGGCGCTGGCATCGGCCCCCGGCAGCAGCTTGACGTAGACCCGGCCGGGCGAAAAGCCCCAGGTACCGGTCGTGAAGTTGCGCTGGTCGGGCGGCATGATCACGCCGCCCGTGCCGGCCAGCGCCTCGAACGGCATCGTGGTGGCGGCCGGCGGGTTCGCCACGACGGCCGCCACCACGTAGGTCTGGCCGTCGCCCTGCAGCGTGCGTCCGACCACGTCCATGCGGCCGAAGACCTTCAGGGCCGTGTCCGCCGTCAGCGCCAGCGCTTCCGGCCGCGTGAGGGCCGCGTGCAAGTCGCCCGCGAGGACGCGCGGCGCGAAGATTTTCTCGAAGTCGGGATCGACCAGCGCGACGCCGAAGGCAAGCACCCGGTCGCCCACGCGCACGTTGACGCCGCGGTCGAGGAAGGCGGTGGCGAGCACCTTCTGGCCGCTCGCCAGCGCCGCGTCGCGCGCGGGCAGGCTGGCGGTACTGCCCCAGGCGTTGCCGAGCAGGGCCAGGTTCCACCGTTCCTGCAACTGGACCACGCGCTCGCGTTCGGGCACGTGCTCGTCGTACGAAAACGAGTGACGGACGAAGCCGAGCAGCAGGAAGCACACGGCGATGCCGACCGCCAGGCCGAGCACCACTACGGCGGAATATGCGGGCTCCTTGACGAGAAGGCGCCAGCCGATGCGGAAATCGCGCAGGTTCATCGTGGCCCCCTTACGCCGCCAGCAGCGCGTCGACGACGATGCGGCCGTCGAGCAGGCGCAGCGTGCGCGAGGCCTGCGCCGCGTGCGCCGGCGAGTGCGTGACCATCACGACCGTCGTGCCCTCGGCGTTGATGGTGCGCAGCAGGCGCATGACCTCGTCGCCGTGGGCCGTGTCGAGATTGCCGGTCGGTTCGTCGGCAAGCAGCATGGCCGGTCCGGCCACGAGGGCGCGCGCGATCGCCACGCGCTGCTGCTGGCCGCCCGAGAGTTGCGACGGCCGGTGGCCGGCGCGGTGCGCCACGCCCAGGCGCTCGAGCATGTCGCGCACGCGCCGCCGGCGCTCGGCCGCGGGCGTGCCGGTGTATTCGAGCGCGAGTTCGACGTTCTCGAACACGGTCAATTCCTCGATCAGGTTGAAGCTCTGGAAAATGAAACCGATCTTCCCGCGCCGCAGCGCGTTCAGCTTCGCTTCGCTCCAGTCGGCCACGTCGCGGCCTTCGAACCAGTACTCGCCGGACGTCGGCACGTCGAGCAGGCCGAGGACGGACAGCAGCGTGGACTTGCCGCAGCCGGACGGCCCCGTGATGGCCACGTATTCGCCGGCGCCGATCTCGAGGTCGATGCGGTCGAGGGCCGTGGTGCGGACCTCGCCCGCCGTGTGGATCTTGCTGACGCCTGATAGTCGGAGCATGTCATTCTTTCGTGGTTGATGTGATGTTGGAGGGTGCGGGTTACTTCGTCAATTCCAGCCGCTCGGCTTTTCCGAACGGCGTGTAGCCGGACACGACGACGTCCTCGCCGGCGGCGAGTCCGGACAGGACTTCCACCTGCGTGTCGTTGCGGCGCCCGAGCCGCACGGCGCGCCGTACGGCACGGCGGCCGTCCGGCGCCACCACGAAGACCCAGGCGCCGCCGCCGTCGCTCGCGTAGGCGCCCTGGGGCAGCAGCAGGGCGCGGGCTGGCTCACCCAGCGTCAACCGCGCATCGAGACCCTGGCCGGGGCTGATCACGGGCGGCTGCGTGTGGGTGAACACCATCTCGACGGTGAAGCGGCCGTCCTTGACCTGCGGGTAGATCGTGGCGACGCGCAGCGGATATCTTTCTCCGTCCTGGACCACCTGGCCGGGACGCCCGGTCGTGACGCGGCTGAGATAGAACTCGTCGACCTGCGCGACCAGCTTGAAGCGGCGCGGATCGTCGATGCGTCCGAGGCGCTGGTCGGGGCGCACCGTTTCTCCCACCAGCAGCCGGAAATCGGTCAGCACGCCGGCCGCCGGGGCGCGCACGGCCAGCGCGTCGACGGTCGCATTCACGAGCTGCAAGCCCGCCTGCAGGCCCGCGATCACGCCTTCGATCTGCTGCAGCACGCGTACGCGCACCTGTTCCTCGGCGGCGCTGCTCGCCCGTTCGTCGTCCAGCAGGCGGCGCTGCTGGACGAGCTTGTCGGCGGAATCTTCCAGCGCGGCCGCCGACAGGAAGCCGCGCGCGGCCAGGCCGGCGTTGCGCGCATGCTGCTTGCGGGCCTGCTCCAGCGCGTATTCCAGATCCGCCAGGCGGCGCTGGTGGTCGGTGCGGCTGGCTTCCTGGGCCACGCGCAGGGTCGCGAGGTTGGAGATCTGCTGCGCGTATTCGGTCTGGCGCGCCAGCAGTTCCAGGTTGCGCTGCGGGTTCGACAGGCGGAACAGCAGGTCGCCCTTCGCCACGTGCTGGCCGTCGTGCGCGATCACTTCCTCGACGCGGCCCGATTCGACCGAATCGAGCACGATGGCGCGCAGCGGTTCGGCGCTGGCGCGCACGACGATCTCGTCGTGGAACACGCCCGGCGCAACGCGGGCGATGCGCACGTCGCGCGCCGCCACCTGCAGCCCGTGCGGCAAGGCCTGCCACGCGGCGAAGGCGGCCAGCGCGACGGCGGCCAGCAGCGCACCGGCGCGCACGGCCAGCCGGCCGCGCCGGACGGGTACGCGCACGTCCATCGCGGCGCCGGTGACGAGGTGAGAAGAAGGATTGGTCATGCCGGCACTGTTTGCAAGCGCCGTGCCACGCCGGTTTTGCCTGCTGCGGCAGGGGTTTGGGCGGTCACCTGTCCGGATCCGGACAGATACCCCTGTGCGCTTCCGGACTGGTGACCGCCGCGCGGTGCAACGCCGCCATGCGCGCTGCTAGAATGGCCCGATGCCTGACTCCAGCACCCGACTCCTGATCCTCGACGACGACCGCGACGTCGCCTGCGCCGCCCAGATGCTGCTGCGGCGCCGCCATGGCGCGGTGGCCACGCTGGACGATCCGGCGCGGCTGGAGGCCCTGCTGGCGGACGGCGTGCCGGACGTCGTCCTGCTCGACCTGAATTTCACGCCCGGCCGCGTCGATGGCGCCGAGGGGCTCGCGGTGCTCGACCGCCTGCGCACGCTGGCGCGGCCGCCGGCCGTGATCGCGCTGACCGCGTATGCCGACGTGCCGCTCGCGGTGGAAGCGCTGAAGCGCGGCGCCGTCGACTTCATCACCAAGCCCTGGGACAATGCGCGCCTGGCCGCCGCCGTCGATGCCGCGCTGGCGCGCCGCGCGGCCGCGAACGTGCCCGGCGCGTCGGCCCTGATGGGAGAGTCCGCGCCGATGCGCGACGTGAAGGCCATGATCGCAGGCGTGGCGCCCACCGAGGCCAACGTGATGGTGCTGGGCGAGAACGGCGTCGGCAAGGAACTGGTGGCGCGCGCCCTCCACCAGGCGTCGCGCCGCGCCGCCGGCACCTTCCTCGCCGTGGACATGGGCGCGCTGCCCGAGGCGACCTTCGAGAGCGAGTTGTTCGGCCACCGCAAGGGCGCGTTCACCGACGCGAAGAGCGACCGCGCCGGCCGCTTCCAGGCCGCGAGCGGCGGCACGCTGTTTCTCGACGAGATCGGCAACATGCCGCTGCCCGCGCAGGCCAAGCTGCTGACGGCGCTCGAGCGCAGGGAGGTCACGCCGATCGGCGCCGACCGTCCCGAGCCGGTCGACGTGCGCATCGTCAGCGCGACCAACCTGGCGGAAGACCGCCTGTTCGACCCGGCCGTGTTCCGCGCCGACCTGCTGTTTCGCCTGAATACCATCGTGATCCGCGTGCCGCCGCTGCGCGCCCGGCGCGACGACATTCCCGGGCTGCTGCACCACTACCTGTCGCTGTACGAGGGCCAGTACCAGCGGCCGGTGCGCGAACTGGCGCCGGCCGCGCTGGAGCGCCTGTGCGCCTGGGACTGGCCGGGCAACGTGCGCGCGCTGCGCCACGCGTGCGAACGGGCCGTGATCCTCGGTGGCGGGGCTGATTACCGTTACGAGGATTTCGGTCTCGCACCCGCACCCGCATCGCCTGTGCGCGCGGAGGCTGACGTGGACTTCCGGCTCGGCGCGCTCGAACGCGACACCATCGCCGCCGCGCTGGACAAGGCGAGGGGCAACATCAGCCTCGCCGCGCGCATGCTGGGCGTCAGCCGCGCCGCGCTGTACCGCAAGCTGGGCAAGCATGGCATCTGAGGCGCGCGCGAAGGCTGCGGCGCTGCTGGCGGCGGCCGGGCTGGCGGCGCTGGCGTTCAGCGCCGGCCGCGCGGGCGATGCTCCGCGCGTCCTCGTGCTGTGCGGCCTGGGCGCCATCGTGCCGCTGATCGTCCTGTGGCGCAGCCTGACGGCGCTGGCCGCGGTGCGGCGGCCGCCCGCGGCCGAGCCGCGCGCCGTGCTGAATATCGAGCAGCAAAGCCTCGTCGACAATGCGTTGTCCCTGGAAGCGCGCCTGGAACACGCGCCGGTCGCGCTGTTCGGCATCGATGGGGACGAGCACGTGCAGCCGCTGAACGCGAACGCGCGCAAGCTGGTCGCGCCGGGCCGCGCCAGCGATGCCGCCGCGCTGTATCGCCAGCTGGCCGGGCGCCTGCACGGCGACCGCTCGCTGCTGCAGTTCGAGACGGAGCGCGGCACCGAGCGCGCGCTGGCGACGGTGTCGATGCTGACCCTGCACGGCCGCCCCCAGCGGCTCGCCGCGCTGATGCCGGTCGAGAGCGAACTGGAAGCCGAGGCGCTGAACGCCTGGCGCCAGCTGGTGCACGTGCTCACGCACGAGATCATGAATTCGCTGACGCCCGTGGCCTCGCTGTCGCGCACCGCGCGCGACCTGGTCGAGGAAGCGTGTCCCGCGCTGCCGGCCGACGTCGCGGCGGACCTCGGCACGGCGCTCGACGCCATCGGCCGCCGCGCCGACAGCCTGGCCGGTTTCGTCGCGAGTTATCGCAGCCTGTCCAACGTGCCGGAAGCGCGGCCGGAACGGGTGCCGCTCGCCGCCCTGTTCGCGCGGCTGGATGCGCTGGTGGCTCCGGCGTGGCGCGCGCGCGGCGGCGACGTCGCGTTCTCGGTGGAGCCGGCGTCACTGGAACTGATGGCCGATCCGGGGCAGCTGGAGCAGGCTCTCATCAACCTGCTCAAGAACGCATTCGAAGCCACGGGCGCGGGCGGCCGTGCACACGTAACCGCCCGGCTGGCGCGCGGCGCACGCCTGCGCATCGCGGTGGACGACGACGGTCCCGGCGTGCCGGATGCGCTGGCCGCGCACATCTTCACGCCGTTCTTCACGACGCGCAAACAGGGCGGCGGCATCGGCCTCGCGATGGTGCGTCAATTGGTACATGGCAATGGCGGCACGGTACGCTACGCGCGCCCGGTGAGCCGCGGCGCGCGCTTCGTCATCACGTTCTGAACGCGACCTGCGCACGCCTGATTTTGCTCAGTTTCGCGCGCCGCATCGCGCCGTATCGTTGGCACGCCTGACTGCCATCCGGAGCCTGCCATGACGATACGCCATTGCCTGTTCGCCCTGTTGTTGCCATTATTCGCCAGTACGCACGCGTGGGCCGATCCGTTGTACACCGCAACCTTCCTGCCTGAAAACTTCACGGCCTATGGCATCGGCAACGACGGCAGCGTCGTGGGCAGCGGCACGAATGCCGATGTCGAAGGCCGCGCATTCGTCTGGAAAGACGGCGCGACGACCTTCCTGCCCACGCTGGGCGGTCCGTCCGCGTATGCGACCGCCATCAACGGCGGCGCCGTGGTCGGCGCCTCGATAGCGGGCGATTTCACGCGCGGCTTCGTCTACCGCGATGGCGCCATCCAGGGCGTCGGCACGCTGTATGGCGGCGACAGCATCGCGTACGGCGTCAACGCCGGCGGCCAGGTCGTGGGCGATTCGACCGATGCGTCCGGCAACAACCGCGCATTCCTGTACAGCGGCGGCACGCTGACGGACATCGGCACGCTGGGCGGGACGAGTGCGCGGGCGCGGGGCGTCAACGACGCGGGCATGATCGTCGGCGGTTCCCAGCCGGGCCCGGGCTTCCCGGACGACGGCGCCCACGCGTTCCTGTACCACGACGGCGCCATGCGGGACCTCGGCACACTGGGCGGCGGCTTCAGCTGGGCCCATGCGATCAACGATGCGGGCCAGGTGGCGGGCTACAGCCTGACCAGCAGCAACACCGCCTCGCATCCGTTCCTGTACAGCGATGGCGTGATGCACGACCTCGGGTCCTTCGGCGGCGACTACGGCGAGGCCCATGCCATCAATGTGGCCGGCGTGGTGGTCGGTTATTCCAGCCTCGTCGAGTTCGGTTTTTCGCACGCGTTCGTGTTTGCCGACGGCAGCCTCGTCGACCTGAACACCGTCACGGACGGCCTCGGGATCCAGGTGCTGACGGACGCGGTCGGCATCAACGACGCCGGCCAGATCGTGGCCAACAGCTGCAACGATTTCGGGTTTTGCGCGCCCGTGCTGCTGACACCCGTGCCGGAACCGGCGGCGGCCCTGATGCTGCTGGCGGGCATCCCGGTGCTGCTGTGGCGCCGTAAAAATCAGGGAACTGCTATGCTGGAGGCCGACTCGGAGGAAAGCAATGACCACGACGGATACAGCGGACCCGCATGCAATCGAACATCTCACATCGCGCCAGCGCGTGTTCGCCATTGTCGGCGCCTCGTCCGGCAACCTGGTCGAGTGGTTCGACTTCTACATCTATTCGTTCTGCGCGCTGTATTTTTCATCCGCCTTCTTTCCGAAGGGGAATCCGACGACCCAGCTGCTGAACACGGCCGGCATCTTCGCGGCCGGCTTCCTGATGCGCCCGATCGGCGGCTGGCTGTTCGGCCGCGTCGCCGACCGCTACGGCCGGCGCAACGCGATGATGATTTCCGTGCTCATGATGTGTGGCGGCTCGCTGATGATCGCGGCGCTGCCGACCTATGCCAGCATCGGCACCGCCGCGCCGACGCTGCTGCTGGTGGCGCGCCTGTTCCAGGGCCTGTCCGTGGGCGGAGAATACGGCACCAGCGCCACCTACATGAGCGAGGTGGCCGAGCCGGGGCGCAAGGGCTTCTTCGCGTCGTTCCAGTATGTGACGCTGATCGGCGGCCAGCTGGTGGCGCTGCTCGTGCTGGGCGTCCTGCAGCTGCTGCTCACGCACGACGAACTGAAGGCCTGGGGGTGGCGCATCCCGTTCGTCGTCGGCGCCTGCGCCGCCCTCGTGTCGCTGTACCTGCGCCGTTCGCTGCACGAGACCACCACCGCCTCCGGGCGCAAGAGCGAGGCCGCGGGCAGCGTCGCGTCGCTGCTGAAGCACCACCGGCGCGCGTTCGTCACGGTACTGGGCTTCACGGCCGGCGGCTCGCTGATCTTCTATGCGTTCACCACGTACATGCAGAAATACCTCGTCAACACGGCCGGCATGAGCACGGAAACGGCGAGCCGCATCATGACCGTCTGCCTGCTGATCTACATGCTGCTGCAGCCGGCGTTCGGCGCGCTGTCCGACCGCATCGGCCGGCGCACGTCGATGATCTGGTTCGGCGCGCTTGCCGCCGTGTTCACGACGCCGATCATGATGGCGCTGCGTAGCGTATCGAGTCCGCTGACGGCGGGCGCCCTGATCGTGTGCGCTTTGGCGATCATCAGCCTGTACACGTCGATCGGTGGCCTGATCAAGGCGGAGATGTTCCCCGTGGAGGTGCGCGCGCTGGGCGTGGGCCTGTCGTATGCCGTCGCCAACGCGATCTTCGGCGGCTCGGCGGAATACGTGGCGCTGTGGTTCAAGCAGGCCGGCCACGAACCGTATTTCTACTGGTACGTGAGCGTCATGTGCGCGCTGGCCTGCATCGTCGCGATCCGCATGCCCGATCCGACGAAATCCGGCCTGCTCAAGTGACGTTGTTCAGGTGGCGGGGCGCACCATGTCGATGTGCATGATGCCGTCCTCGTCGTACGGCGCGGACACCGTGACGAAGCCGAAGCTCCCATAAAACCCTTCCAGGTGCGCCTGGGCGCCGATGCGGATCGCGTGGCCGGGATGCAGCCGTTCCGCGCACGCGATGCCTTGCGCGACCAGCTCGCGTCCGAGGCCCGTGCCGCGCGTGGACGGGCTGGTGACGACGCGGCCCAGCGACATCTCGTCGTATTTCGCGCCCGGCGCCAGGCAGCGCAGGGTGGCCGCCAGTTCGCGCCTGCCGTCGACGGTGCGCCAGCCGAGCAGGTGGTGCGCGCCCGGATCGAGCCCGTCGATGTCCGGGTACAAACACATTTGTTCGAGCACGAACACCTGCTGGCGCAGCGCCAGCATGTCGTACAGTTGCGCCGCCGTCAGGTCGGCGAAGCCGCTCCACTGCCATTCGATCATGTTCATTTCCTTGTCAGGCCGCCGTCTCGAAACCTTCGAGCACGTTGACCACGTTGATGCCGAGTTCGGGCACGACCGATCCGCCTTCGAACACGAAGACGGTCGGCAGGCCGAGAAAGCCGATGCGCTCGCCGATACGCAGGAAATCGCCGCTGGAGAGGCCGAAGTGCGAGCGCGGGTCGCCGCTGAAACCGTCGACGCCCAGCGACACGACGAGCGCCTGCGGAGAAAAGCCCGCCATCTTGACGCAGGCCGTTTCCAGCCCGAGGAACCACTGCGAGGCGGCGGTCCCGCGCGGCAGCGGCACGTTCAGGTTGAAGCCGAGACCCGCGCCGGCGCCCGTTTCGTCGGCATGGCCCGCATAGAACGGGTAGTCGCTGCGCGGGTCGGCGTGGATCGATGCGAACAGCACGTCCTTGCGGCGATAAAAGATGTCTTGCGTGCCGTTGCCGTGGTGGTAGTCGATGTCGAGGATGGCCACGCGCTGCAGGCCGTCGTCGAGCAGGTGCTGGGCCGCCAGCGCGGCGTTGTTCAGGAAGCAGAAGCCGCCGCAGTAATCGGCGCCGGCGTGGTGGCCGGGAGGGCGCGTGAGCGCGAACGTGCCGCGCTCGCCCAGGCGCAGCGCGTGCGCCGCGTTGATCGCGCAGTCGGCGCCGGTCTTCGCGGCGGTCCACGTGCCGGCCGTCAGCGGCGTGCTGCCGTCGAACGCGTACAGGCCGAGGCGGCCCGTGAAACTGTCCGGTTCGACGTCGCGCCGCATGCCCTGGCCGGGCCACACGGAAGGCAGCGGATCGCGCCCGGCATTGCCCGGGTCGAGTGAAAGCCACTCGTTCCAGGCACTGCGCAGGAAGTGCAGGTAGCGGGGCGTATGGGTGCGCTCCAGCGACGTCAGGGGGACGCCGTGCGGGGTGACGATGCGGCCAAGGCCACGTCGCGTGAACTCGTTCGCCACGACGTCGATGCGCTGGGGCGGTTCCGACGTCGGAGCGTGCTGCGCGTGGTGTTCGTTAAAGAAGGTTAGCAAGGCGGCCTCGGTTCCGCCGCACCGTCGTCCCCGCGGAGGCGGGGACCCAAGTTCTGCCCGCGCCATCGTAACGCGCGCAAATTAGGCCCCCGCCTGCGCGGGGGCGACGTGCATGCTCGAATGACGTAGCCCTGGTGTCAGCTGTTACGGCACAGTGTACTACTGTTGTACGCCGCCACGAAGTCGTCGAAGCTGCCGGTGTCCGTGGCCTCGATCTGCGCCTGTTCGGCCAGCGACGCCTGCGCCATCTCGTCGAACAGACCCGTCTCGGCCGGCATCAGCGGTTCGGCGCGGAACGCCTGGGCGTGCAGTTCGCTCTGGCGCAGGCCGAACTTCGCGAACGAACCGAGCGTGCGCACTTCCTGCAGCACGCGCGCGGACGGGGTCTTGTCCGGATCCGCGACCTTGGCTTTCTGCGCGTTCAGGGCGTCCATGTGCGCGCCCTTGTAATTGTGCTCGTGGTCCAGCAGTTCGGCGATGGGACGGATGCGTTCCAGCAGGTCTTCCGCCCAATCCTTCAGCAGCACTTCGTGGTCATTGCGCGTGAGGGTCAGGCCCGGACGGCGGCCTTCCTTCACGGTGCGCGCGAAGTTGCGGGCGTGGACCTGGCCCTCCATCGCGTTGATCAGCGGGCTTTCCTCGAGGGCGCAGAACAGCAGGAAGGCGTCGAGGAAGCGGCCCGTCTCCAGCGCGATGCCGACCGGTTCGAACGGGTCGACGTCCAGGCAGCGCACCTCGATGTATTGCACGCCGCGCGCGCACAGCGCCTGCACCGGACGCTCGCCCGTGCGGATCACGCGCTTCGGCCGGATCGTCGAATAGTATTCGTTCTCGATCTGCAGGATGTTGGTCGACAGCTGGACCCACTCGCCATCCTTCTTCGTGCCGACTTCCTCATACGGCGGATACGGGCGCTTGACGGCGTCCATCAGCGACGTCACATAGCTTTCCAGGCTGTTCTCGTGCGGGCGCAGGCCGGATTGCGCGTCGTTCTGGTAACCCAGATCGCTCATGCGCAGGCTGGTCGCGTAGGGGAGATACAGCGTGTCGTCCGACAGCGCCTCGAGATTGTGTTCGCGGCCGCGCAGGAAACCTGTCGACAGGGTGGGCGATGCGCCGAACAGATACATCAGCAGCCAGCTGTAGCGGCGGAAGTTGCGGATGGTCGCGATATAGCTTTCGGACTGGAAGTCGCGCAGCGCGTTGCGGCGTTCTTCCGTGATGCCTTCGTGTTCGGCCAGCAGCCTCCAGAGGTCTTCCGGCAGCGAATAGTTGTAGTGGATGCCCGCGATGCATTGCATGGCCTTGCCGTAGCGCAGGGCCAGGCCGCGGCGGTACACGTGCTTCAGCATGCCGATGTTCGACTTGCCGTACCAGGCGATCTCGATGTCTTCCTCGGCCGGCAGCTCGCAGGGCATCGACTGGCTCCACAGCAGTTCGCCGTCCAGCCTGGAATAAGCGTGGCGGTGGATCGCATCCAGGCGGTGCAGGGCCAGGCCGATGTCGTGCTCGGCCGGCGTGATGAATTCGAGCAGCGCTTCCGCGTAATCCGTCGTGATCTGCGGATGGGTCAGGGCCGAGCCGAGTTTTACCGGATGCGCAGTCCGGGCCAGATGGCCCTGGCCGTCGACGCGCAGCGTCTCGCGCTCGATGCCGCGCAGGCCTTGCAGGAGCAGGCCGCGGTGGGCATCGTCGTCCAGCAAGGCCAGGCGGCGGGTCAGTTGGTTCGACACGAGGTTTCCTTTCTTATACTGCCTTGAGACGCAGAGATTAAC
>JBJMVU010000309.1:0-71365 GCA_045810485.1 Massilia sp.
CAATGCGGTCATCTTCGCGTTCGGCGGCTGCGCGCTGATGGCGAGCAGCTTCTACGTGGTCCAGCGCACCTCGCAGATCTCGCTGTTCCTGCCGAAGCTGGCGGCGTTCGTGTTCTGGGGCTGGCAGGCGGTGCTGGTCGCGGCCGCCATCACGCTGCCGATGGGCCTCACGCGCGGCAAGGAATACGCCGAACTCGAATGGCCGATCGCAATCCTGATCGCCGTCGTGTGGGTGGCCTACGCGGTGGTCTTCTTCGGCACCATCGTCAAGCGCCGCGTGCAGCACATCTACGTGGCCAACTGGTTCTTCGGCGGCTACATCCTCGCGGTGGCCATCCTCCACATCGTCAACGGCATGGCCATGCCCGTCACGCTGTTCAAGTCGTACTCGATGTACGCGGGCGTGCAGGACGCGATGATCCAGTGGTGGTACGGCCACAACGCCGTCGGCTTCATCCTGACCGCGGGCTACCTCGGCATGGTGTACTACTTCATCCCGAAACAGGCGGAGCGCCCGGTGTATTCGTACCGCCTGTCGATCGTGCACTTCTGGGCCCTGATCTTTACGTACATGTGGGCCGGCCCGCACCACCTGCACTACACCGCGCTTCCCGACTGGACGCAGTCGATCGGCATGGTGTTTTCGCTGATCCTGCTGGCGCCGTCGTGGGGCGGCATGATCAACGGGATCATGACCCTGTCCGGCGCGTGGCACAAGCTGCGCTCGGACCCGCTTTTGAAATTCATGATCGTCTCGCTGTCGTTCTACGGCATGGCCACGTTCGAGGGCCCGATGATGTCCATTAAAACGATCAACTCGCTGTCGCACTACACGGACTGGGGCATCGCCCACGTGCACGGCGGCGCGCTGGGCTGGGTCGGTTTCATCACGATGGGGTCCCTGTACTACCTGATCCCGCGCCTCGCCGGCAAGAAGCAGATGGCCAGCATGGCGCTCGTCGACGCCCACTTCTGGCTCGGCACCATCGGCATCGTGCTGTACATCGCCGCGATGTGGATCGCCGGCGTGATGCAGGGACTGATGTGGCGCGCAGTGAATCCGGACGGCACGCTCACGTACACCTTCGTCGAAGGCGTCAAGGCGACGTACCCGTACTACGTGATCCGCTTCGGCGGCGGCCTGATGTACCTGAGCGGCATGTGCCTGATGGCGTACAACACGTGGCTGACGATGCGCGGCACGAAGTCCGTCGACGCGCGCATCCCCGCGCCGCCTTCGCATGCCGGGACGCACGCGGTCCCGGAACACGCCTAATCGAACACGCAGGAGCATAACCATGAAATTCACCCATGAGTGGATGGAGAAGAACCCCTGGCTGCTGGTCGGCCTCGTGCTGGTCGTGATCTCGTTCGGCGGCCTCGTCGAGATCGTTCCGCTGTTCTTCCAGCATTCGACCACCGAACCCGTCGCCGGCCTGAAGCCATACTCTCCGCTGCGCCTGGCGGGCCGCGACGTCTACATCCGCGAAGGCTGCTACAACTGCCACTCGCAGATGATCCGCCCGTTCCGCGCCGAGACGGAGCGCTACGGCCATTACTCGGTCGCGGGCGAATTCGTCTACGACCACCCGTTCCAGTGGGGCTCCAAGCGCACCGGCCCGGACCTCGCGCGCGTGGGCGGCCGCTATTCGGACGAGTGGCACCGCACCCACCTCGACAACCCGCGCGACGTCGTGCCGGAATCGAACATGCCGGGCTATCCGTGGCTCGCGCAAGCAAAGCTGGACCCGCAATCCATCGTGCCGAAGATGCGCGCGATGCAGCGCCTGAACGTCCCGTACACGGAACAGGACATCAAGGACGCGCCGGCGCAACTGGCGGACAAGACCGAGCAGGATGCGCTGGTCGCCTACCTGCAGGGTCTCGGCACGCAGATCAAATCGAGGAACTGAATGGCCATCCAACCTATTTTCGACGACGCGAGCCGCGTGATGACGGTCGTGAGTTTCGTTTGTTTCCTGGGCATCGTGGCCTGGACTTTCGTACTGCGCAAGGAGCGGGACTTCGCCGCGACGGCCGCGCTGCCCTTTGCCGATGACGAGGTGGACGACTATGTCTGACTTCACGAGCGGTTTCTGGAACTGGTACATCGTCCTGATCACGGTGCTGGGCATCGCGGGCTGCGCGATCTTGCTGTGGTCGCAGTCGCGCCACAAGGTGCGCCTCGACGAACACGGCCAGCCCGAAAAGACGACGGGCCACGTGTGGGACGAGGACCTGACGGAACTGAACACGCCCATGCCGCGCTGGTGGATGGTGCTGTTCTACCTGACGATCGTGTTCGCGGTCGGCTACCTCGTGCTGTATCCGGGCCTCGGCAGCTACGCGGGTCGCCTGGGCTGGCAATCGACGGGCGCGTACCGGCAGGAACTGGCGAAGGCCGAAGCCGACTACGGTCCGCTGTTCGCGCAATACCTGCGCCGCGACCTGAAGGACGTCGCCGCCGACCCGCAGGCCCACGCCATCGGCGAGCGCCTGTTCCTCACGTACTGCGCGCAGTGCCACGGGTCCGACGCCCGCGGCAACAAGGGGTATCCGAACCTGACCGACAGCGACTGGCTGTACGGCGGCGAGCCGTCCGTGATCAAGGAAACGATCATGAAGGGCCGCAACGGGCAGATGCCGCCGATGGGCGCGGCGCTCGGCGCCGACACGGACGTGGAGAACGTCGCGCACTACGTGATGAGCCTCTCCGGCGCGCCGGCCGACCCGATCAAGGTCGCCTTCGGCAAATCGAAGTTCGCCGCCTGCGCCGCGTGCCACGGCCCGGATGCCCACGGCAATCCGATGCTGGGCGCGCCGAACCTGGCCGACAAGGTGTGGCTGTACGGCGGCAGCCCGGAGACGATCATGGAGACGATCCGCAAGGGCCGCAACAACACGATGCCCGCATGGGGCGAATTCCTCGGCGAAGGCAAGGCGCACGTGCTCGCGGCCTACGTCTGGTCGCTGTCCAACCCGCCGGGCGCGCAGCACGAGGTGGCCGCGAAATGAACGTGCGCGCGCCGAAGGAGGCGGTCATCAAGATGTACGCCAGGCGCGAGGACATCCACCCGCGCGAGGTGAAGGGTCCGTTCGCCACGCTGCGCCGGGCCTGCGTCTGGCTCACGCAGGCGCTGTTCTACGGCCTGCCGTGGCTCTCGATGCACGGCCGCCAGGCCGTCCTGTTCGACCTGGGCGCCCGTAAATTCCACCTGTTCGGCCTCGTGCTGTGGCCGCAGGACTTCATTTATCTCGCGGGCCTCCTGATCATCAGCGCCTACGGCCTGTTCCTCGTGACCGCGGTGGCAGGGCGCGTGTGGTGCGGCTATGCGTGCCCGCAGACGGTCTACACCGAGATCTTCCTGTGGATCGAGCGCCGCGTCGAAGGCGACCGCAGCGCGCGCATCCGCCTCGACCGCCAGCCGTGGACGCTGGCCAAGCTGGGCAAGCGCGGCGCCAAGCACCTGGCGTGGGGCGTGGTCGCCCTGTGGACCGGTTTCACGTTCGTCGGCTATTTCACGCCGATCCGCGCGCTCGGCGACGCGGTGGCGCACCTGGGCCTCGGTCCGTGGGAAGCGTTCTGGATCCTGTTCTACGGCTTCGCCACGTACGGCAACGCGGGCTGGATGCGCGAGCAGGTGTGCAAGTACATGTGCCCGTACGCGCGCTTCCAGAGCGCGATGTTCGACCGCGACACGCTGATCGTCAGCTACGACGCGGCGCGCGGCGAACCGCGCGGCACGGCGCGCGACGGCACCAACGGTAGCGACCGCCGGGGTGATTGCATCGATTGCAGCCTGTGCGTGCAGGTGTGCCCGGTCGGCATCGATATCCGCGACGGCCTGCAATACGAATGCATCGGCTGCGCCGCCTGCATCGACGCCTGTTCCGGCGTGATGGACAAGGTGGGCCGGCCGCGTGGGCTGATCCGCTATTCGACCGAGAATGCGCTGGCCGGCGGCTGGAACGCGCAGCAGATCCGCGCCCGCCTGCTGCGCCCGCGCACCATCGGCTACGGCGTCGTGTTCGTCCTGATGGCGGCCGGCCTGGGCGCCGCGCTGGCGCTGCGCATGCCGCTCAAGCTGGACGTGATCCGCGACCGCGGCTCGATGGGCCGCGAAGTGGAGGGCGGCAGGATCGAGAACGTGTACCGCCTGCAGCTGATGAACACGGGCGAGCGCGCGCACCTGTTCCACATCGGCGTGTCCGGCATCCCGTCGGCCGCCATCGCCGACGAAGATCCCGTCGAACTGGAGGGCGCCTCCGCGCGCGCGGTGCCCGTGCGCGTGCGCGTCGACCACAACGCCGCGCACACGGGATCGAACGCGCTGACGTTCACCGTGACGGCGCAGGACGATCCCGCCTTGCGCGTGACCGAGAAGGCCGTCTTCATCGTGCCGCGCTGAACTTGCCACATAAGGATAAAACCATGCACGCGACACCATCCATGCAAGGAACGGGGCCCTGGTACACGCATCGCTGGCCGTGGCTGCTGATGCTCGGACCGGCCACGGTACTGGTCGGCGGCGGCTATGCGACGTGGCTCGCCGCGGGCCACCCGGACGCCCTCGTCGTCGACGACTACTACAAGCAGGGCAAGGCCATCAACCAGGACTTGCGGCGCGACCGCGCGGCCACCGCGCTCGGGCTGTCGCTGCGGGCGGAATACGATCCGCGCGCGGGCACGCTGGCGGGGCGCCTCGCGGGGCAGGCGGCCCCGTTCACCATCTACCTCGCGCATCCGACCCTGCCGCAGCGCGACCTGCGGCTGTTCGTGAAGCCCGCGCCGGACGGGGCGTTCAGCGTCGCGTTGCCTGGGCTGGAGCGGACGCACTGGCAGGTCGTCGTCGAAGGGGCGTTGCGGGACTGGCGGCTGGCGAAGGGGTGGGATGGTGTGCGGGTGCTGGAGATCGTGGCGGACGCAGAATGACCGTCGCCCCTGCGAAGGCGGGGGCCCACCTGCACGCAGGGCGGCAAGGCGTAAAACCTGGATCCCCGCCTTCGCGGGGACGACGTCCTGGTGCTCATCCATGGTAGATTCTTGTCGCCCAGCCTACCCGGCCGGGATAAAAAACCACTACCACTGGAAGAGAGAGATGCCACAACCCCGTCTTTACGCGCGCGCCCGCACGGCCGCCGCCATCGCCACCCTGTTCGTTCCCCTCGTCCTCGCCACCGCGCCACAAACCGCGGCGGCCGCGCAAACCACGCATGCCGTCAAGGCCAACGCCGCCTTCGACACCTGGTCCGACCGTTTCGCCGCCGACTGGGTCCGCGCCAATCCGCAACTGGCCACGTCGACGCAGTATTTCACGGGCGCCGGGCAGGATGCGCTCGACCGCCAGCTTACGCCGCTGACGACGGCGCACCGCGCGAGGATGATCGCGCTGGCGAAGGCCGGCGTCGCGCGTCTCGATAAATTCCTGGCCGGACCGTTGAGCGAAGAGCAGCGCACGTCGGCATCCGTGATGCGGTGGAGCCTGGCCAACACGGTCGCCAGCGAGCCGTACGAGGATTACCAGTTCGTCTTCAACCAGTTCGGCGGCACGCAGGTCGGCCTCGTCAACTTCATGACGACGACGCACCCGCTGCGCCGCGCGTCCGACGTCGCCAGCTATCTGGCGCGCCTCGACCAGGTGGCCACGCGCATGGACGAAGCGCTCGCACGCGCCCGCGCCGCCACGGCCCGCGGCCTGGTCCCGCCGCGCTTCATCCTCGAGCGCGCGCAGTACCAGGTCGACCTGTTCCTGAAGCCGGCCGCGGACCAGAACGTCCTCGTGACGACCTTCGCGCAGCGCACGGAAACGCTCGCCGACCTGGCGCCGGACGCGCGTGCGAAAGCCATCGCCGACGCCACCCGCATCGTCGACGCGAAGATCCGTCCCGCCTACCAGCGCGTGCAGGCCTATATGGCGGAGTTGCATCCGAAGACGGACGACACGGCCGGCATCTCGCGCCTGCCGGACGGCGCGGCCGCGTACCAGCAGGCGCTGAAGACGTACACGAGCACGAACCTGACGGCGGAAGAGATCCACGCGATCGGCCTGCGCGAAGTGGCGCGCATCGAGGCCGAGATGGACAAGCACCTGCGCGCCCTCGGCTACGCGGAAGGCGGCATCGAGGAGCGCATGAAGCAGCTCGATGCGACGTTCCAGCCGAAAGGCGAGGGCGATCCGCGTCCCGAACTGCTGCAGCGCTACGCGGGCATCGTGCAGGACGCATTGAAACGCAGCGATGCGCTCTTCAACCTGAAGCCGCGCGCCCCGGTCGACGTGCGCCGCGAACCGCCGCTGACGGAGCCGTCGGCCGCCGCGCATTACTCGCTGCCGGCGCCGGACGGCAGCCGTCCCGGCATCTTCTGGGTGCCGATGCGCGGGCCCACGTTCGACGTGATCCGCATGCGCAGCCTGTCGTACCACGAGGCCGTGCCGGGCCACCACTTCCAGCTGGCGATCCAGCAGGAGCGCACCGACCTGCCCAAGTTCCGCGCCCAGCGCATCTTCGGCGGCGGCAGCGCGCACAGCGAAGGCTGGGCGCTGTACGCGGAGCGGCTCGCGGCGGAGCAGGGCTGGTACGAGGGCGACGTCCCGGGGCTGCTGGGCGCCCTCGGTTCGGAACTGTTCCGCGCGCGCCGGCTCGTCGTCGACACCGGCCTGCACACGAAGGGCTGGACGCGCCAGCAGGGGATCGATTACGGCATCGGCGCCCAGGAAGTGGAGCGCTATGTCGCGTGGCCGGGCCAGGCGTGCGCGTACATGATCGGCATGTTGCGCATCATCGACCTGCGCGAGCACGCGAAGAAGGAACTGGGCGCGAAGTTCTCGCTGCCCGCATTCCACGACGTCGTGCTGCGCAACGGGTCGGTGCCGCTGGACGTGCTCGGCGAAATCGTCGAGCGCTGGATCGCGGCGCAGAAGCAGGCCGCGTGATCAGAAGTTGTGGCGCATGCCGAGCACGAACGCCTTCAGCGTCGCGCCCGGCGTGGGACCCAGACTGTTGATCGCGAAGTCGTAGACGCCGTTCGGGCGGTTGTCCAGGCGCGTCGTGTACGCGTACACGCTGCTGCGTTTGGACAGCGTGTAGTCGTAGCCGAGCGTCGCATGCGTGGCGCCCGTGCCCGCGCCGGCGCGCACGACGCCGATGCGCGTGCCGGCCGGCCCGCTCGCGTCGCCCGCGCGCGCGATGCCGACGCGGATGCCGTGGGGCCCGATCTGGTGCGACACCGACAGGTACACGGCGTTGCGCGCGAGGTCGCCGGCGGCCGTCCCGTACGTCAGGCGCTCGGCCACGATGGCGATGCGCGTCTGCGGGAACTGGTAGGCGAGGGCCGCCTTCGCGCCGGTGTCGTCCAGGCCCGGGCCCTGGTACTCGTGGTGGCGTTCACCGGCCAGCACGGCATACCACGGGCCCCGTTCGTAGACCGCGGCGGCCGACGTCAGCGACGGCTTCGCGCCGGTCGCCGGCTTCTCCTCGTTCAGGCCGTGCGTCACGCGCAGCGCCAGGCCGTGCCAGGACGGGCTCCAGTAATGGATCGAATTGGACTGGCGCCGGTCGAACGACGACCTGTCGCTGACGTTGTCCGCGTCCGCCGCGGAGCCGTTGCCCATGATGCTCATGTAGCCGGCCGTCGTCGGATAGAACGGGTCGAGGCCGGACGTGGCGTTGTTGTAGGCCGTCGTCCAGTGGCCGGCGAACAGCGTACCCCAGGCGCCGGCGAGGCCCACGCGGGTGTCGCGCGCGGCAAGGGCGCCGGCGCCCGTGTCCGGGGACAGCGTGCCTTCGACCTGGAAGATGGCTTTCAGGCCGCCGCCCAGGTCTTCGCCGCCGCGGAAGCCCAGCACGGAGCGGTTGTTCACGAGGCGCGTGAGGCCGGGGCCGGACGAGCTGTCCGCGTGTTCGAGGGCGACGTTGAGGCGGCCGTAGACCTGCACGGCGCTGTCTTGCGCGTGGACGGCGCCCGCGGCCAGCAGCAGTGCGGCGGGAACGAACTTGATATGCATGGGGGATCTCCTTTGCCCGCATTGTCGGTGCGGGAGCGGAGACCGTGAACTATCGAAAGGTAGAACTGATCACGACGTCAGAATTACCGTCTCAGGCCATCGGACTGCACTGCTCCGTCCCCGCCGCCATCGCCTTCAGCCGCGCCGGTTCGAGCAGCACCACCTCGCGCTTGTCGACCTGCACGAGCTCCAGCTTCCTGAAGCGCGACAGCAGGCGGCTGATGCTCTCGATGGTCAGGCCCAGGTAGTTGCCGATGTCTTCGCGCGACATGCGCAGCTGGAAGCGCGTCGGCGAATAGCCGCGCGCCGCGTAGCGGGCGGACAGGTTGATGAGGAAGACCGCGAAGCGCTGCTCGGCGCGCATATTCCCCAGCAGGAGCATGACGTTCTGCTCGCGCGTGATCTCCTGGCTCATGATGCGGTGGAAGTGGCGCAGCAGCGCCGGCACCTGGCCGAACAGGTCCTGCAGGTGCGCGAACGGGATCTCGCACACTTCGCTGTCTTCCAGCGCGACGGCGTCGCAGTGGTGGCGGTCGGCGCTGATGGCGTCCATGCCGAGCAGCTCGCCGGCCATCTGGAAGCCCGTGATCTGCGCCTCGCCCGCCGCGTTGATCTGGTACGTCTTGAAGTGGCCGAAGCGCACGGCGTACAGATTGCGGAACGGTTCGCCCATCTTGTACAACGCCTCGTCGCGCTCCAGGCGGCGGCGCTTGCCGATGATCTGGTCCAGGCGGTCGATGTCGGCGTCTTCGAGTCCCATCGGCAGGCACAGCTGGTGCATGCTGCAAGCCGCGCAACTGATCTTGAGTGCGCTGACGTTGACTGGATTCGCATTGACGGGAGTTACGGGTACGGTATCAGCAGCAGTCATGGCAAGGACCTTCGGGGGATGTGTCGATTATAGACGGGAAGCCCTACTGCGATGAGGGAAATAATCCCGCCGTTGGTCGCCCTGCCAACGAAATGTCGCGTTCACGTCAAGCGTGCGCGCCCTCGCGTTGTCAAGGACTACACTTCCCATGAATATTTGCCAACGGGAGAAACATGTCGGCCGAGCAGCGTTCCGCTTCACCCATTTTGCATGGCGGTGCAGAGAGCGCCGTTGCCTCGCCGCTGGCCGGCGAGGACCAGGCGCGCGCCGATTTCTACGCGTTGTTCGCACGCCTGCTGCTGGCCCCGCCCGACGCCGCGCTGCTCGCGGCCCTGGCCGCCGCCGACCCGATCGCGGCCGCGGGTGAATTCGCCCTCGAGGACGCCTGGCTGAAGCTGACCCAGGCCGCCACCGTCGTCGATGCGGGCGCCGCGGCCGACGAATTCGCGGCCATGTTCATCAGCACCGGCACGCCGCCGCTGAATCCCTACGGCTCCTACTACGTCACGGGCCATCTGAACGATGCGCCGCTGGCCGGGCTGCGCCACGACCTCGCGCGCCTGCGTCTCGCGCGCGCGCCCGGCGTGGGCGAGTTCGAGGACCACCTTGGCACACTGTGCGAGACGATGCGCGTGCTGATCCAGGGCGGCCCCGGCATGCCTGTGCGCGGCCTCGCCGTGCAAAAACACTTTTTCGAAGCGCATATCCGGCCCTGGTACGCGGCCTGCCTCGCCGATATCGCGGGCAGCCCGGATGCCAACTTCTATCGCGTCGCGGCCGGTGTCGTCGACGCATTCCTGTCGATCGAAGCGCAGGCCTTCGCCGTGCTGGATGTCACCGACCCGATCGCCGCTTGAGGAGACCCCCATGGACAAGGACAAGCAACCCGATCCCGCCCGCCGCAGCCTGTTGAAGGCGGCGCCGCTGGGGGCGCTGGCCGTCGCGGCGGCCGCGCGCGCGCGCGCGCCCGAAGCGCCGCCGCAACCCGTGCCGGAAGAGCCGCAACAGGCCAGGGGGTATCACGAGACGGAACACATCCGGCGCTACTACCGCACCGCGGCTTACTGGTAGAAGGAGACCACCACCATGACCCTGGTGAAGACATCACGCGACAGCGGATTGAAACGGCGCCGCTTCCTCGTCGGCGCGGGCGTGACGGCCGGCGCGGGCGCCCTCGCGCGCCACCTGCCGCTGAACGTGATCCAGCCCGCGACCGCGGCGGACCCCGTGCCCGCCAGGCCGAACACTGAGGTCAAGCACACCGTATGCAGCCACTGCTCGGTGGGCTGCTCGGTGGAGGCCGTCGTCAGCAACGGCGTGTGGATCCGCCAGGAAGCCGCGTTCGACTCGCCGATCAACATGGGGGCCCACTGCGCGAAAGGTGCGTCGGTGCGCGAGCACGGCTTCGGCGAACACCGGCTGCGCTATCCAATGAAGCTCGTGAACGGGAAGTACGAGCGCATCACGTGGGACCAGGCCATCAACGAGATCGGCGATCGCATGCTGAAGCTGCGCGAACAGTCCGGGCCGGACGCCCTGATGGTCATCGGCAGCTCGAAGCACAACAACGAGCAGTCCTACCTGCTGCGCAAATGGGTGTCGATGTGGGGCTCGAACAACTGCGACCACCAGGCCCGCATCTGCCACTCGACGACGGTGGCCGGCGTCGCCCAGACCTACGGGTATGGCGCGATGACGAACTCGTTCAACGATCTTCACTACAGCAAGGCCGTGCTGTTCATCGGCTCGAACCCGGCCGAGGCGCACCCGATCTCGATGTTGCACTTCCTGCACGCGAAGGAACTGGGCGCGAAGATGATCGTCGTCGACCCGCGCTTCACCCGCACCGCGCGCTTCGCCCACCACTATGTGCGCATCCGTCCCGGCACCGACATCGCCTTCGTGTGGGGCATGCTGTGGCACATCTTCAACAACGGCTGGGAAGACAAGGCGTACATCGCGGCGCGCACGTACGGCATGGACGATGTGCGCAAGGAAGTGGCCAAGTGGGCCCCGGACAAGGTCAGCGACGTGACCGGCGTGCCGGAGGCCTCGGTGCGCATGGCGGCCGAGATGCTGGCAACGAACAAACCGTCGTCCGTCGTCTGGTGCATGGGCATCACGCAGCACCACGTGGGCACGGCGAACGTGCGCGCGCTGTCGATCCTGCAGCTCGCGCTGGGGAATATCGGCGTGCAGGGTGGCGGCGCCAACATCTACCGCGGCCACGACAACGTGCAGGGCGCGACCGACGTCGGCCCCAACGGCGATTCGCTGCCGGGTTACTACGGCATCGCGGAAGGCGCGTGGAAGCATTTTTCCAGCGTCTGGGGCGTCGATTACGACTGGGTCAAGTCGCGCTTCGGCTCGAAGGAGCTGATGGAAAAGCCGGGCATCACGGTGTCGCGCTGGTTCGACGCGGTCCTCGAGGATAACCAGTACGTCGACCAGCCCACCAACCTGCGCGCCGTGTTCTACTGGGGGCACGCGCCGAACAGCCAGACGCGCCTGCCGGACATGAAGGCCGCGATGCAGAAGCTGGACTTCATGGTCGTCATCGATCCTTACCCCAGCATGACGGCGGCGATGCACGGCCGCTCGGACGGCGTCTACCTGCTGCCGGCCGCGTCGCAGTTCGAGACGCAGGGCTCGGTGACGGCGTCGAACCGGTCGATCCAGTGGCGCGAGCGCGTGATCCAGCCGCTGTTCGAATGCAAGACCGACCACGAGATCATGTACCTGTTCGCCCGCAAGCTGGGCTTCGGCGAGCAGCTCGTCAAGAACATCAAGGTCGTCAACAACGAACCGGTCATCGAGGACATCCTCCGCGAGATCAACCGCTCCTGCTGGACCATCGGCTACACGGGCTGCTCGCCCGAGCGCCTGAAGCTGCACATGGAGCACAAGCGCGATTTCAATCCGACGACGATGCGCGCCGAATCCGGCCCGTGCAAGGGCGACTACTACGGCCTGCCGTGGCCGTGCTGGGGCACGCCGGAGATGAAGCATCCGGGCACGCCGATCCTGTACGACCTGCACAAGCCGGTCGCGGAGGGCGGTCTGCCGTTCCGCGCCAACTGGGGCGTGGAGCACAACGGCGAGACCTTGCTGGCGGCCGACGGCTCGTTCACGAAGGACAGCGAGATCGACACAGGCTACCCGGAATTCGACCACGTGTTCCTGAAGAAGCTGGGCTGGTGGGCCGACCTCACGCCGGAAGAACAGGTGCAGGCCGAGGGCAAGAACTGGAAGACGGATTTGTCGGGCGGGATCATCCGCGTCGTGATCGCGCACGGCTGCGCCCCATACGGCAATGCGCGCGCCCGCTGCAACGTGTGGAACTTCCCGGACCCGGTGCCGACGCACCGCGAACCGCTCGTCACGCCGCGCCGCGACCTCGTCGCGAAGTACCCGACGTACGACGACAAGGCCGCGTTCTGGCGCCTGCCGACCTTGTACAAGTCGGTGCAGGAAGTCGACTTCTCGAAGGAGTACCCGCTGATCATGACGTCGGGCCGGCTCGTCGAGTACGAGGGCGGCGGCGAGGAGACGCGCTCGAACCCGTGGCTGGCCGAGCTCCAGCAAAACATGTTCTGCGAAGTGAACCCGGAAGACGCGGCGCAGATCGGCGTGAAGCTGGGCGAATTCATGTGGGTCGAGACGCCGACCGGTGCGCGCCTGAAGCTGATGGCGATGGTGACGCCGCGCGTGCCCGTGGGCCTCGTGTGGATGCCGTTCCACTTCGGCGGCTGGTGGATGGGCGAGGACCTGGAAAAGCATTATCCGGAGGGCGGCGCGCCCGCGGTGCGCGGCGAGGCCGTGAACACCGGGTGGACGTACGGGTATGACGCCGTGACGATGATGCAGGAGACGAAGGTGTCGCTGTGCCGGTTGGTGCGGGCGTGACAGCGAACATATAAACACGACGAACGTATAAACACGGTCGTTCCCGCGCAGGCGGGAACCCAGGTTCGAGCGCAACGGAACGCTTGCAGAAATTGGGCCCCCGCCTTCGCGGGGGCGACGGAGCGGACTGCGGGGGCGACGGAGCGGACTGCGGGGGCGACGGAGCGGACTGCGGGGGCGACGGAGCGGACTGCGGGGGCGACGGGTGAGAGTGCGGGGCGACGGAGGAGAATGATATGGCCAGAATGAAGTTCATCTGCGACACGGAGCGCTGCATCGACTGCAACGGCTGCGTGACCGCCTGCAAGAACGAAAACGAGACCCCGTGGGGCGTGAACCGCCGCCGCGTCGTCACCATCAACGACGGCGTGCCGGGCGAGCGCTCGATCTCCGTCGCGTGCATGCATTGCAGCGACGCGCCGTGCCTGGCCGTCTGCCCCGTCAACTGCATCTACCACACGGAAGACGGCATCGTCCTGCACGACAAGGACCAGTGCATCGGCTGCGGCTACTGCTATTACGCGTGCCCGTTCGGCGCGCCGCAGTTCCCGTCGACGGGCCTGTTCAACCACCGCGGCAAGATGGACAAGTGCACGTTCTGCTCCGGCGGTCCGGAGCCCGACACGTCCGAGGCCGAGTTCAAGAAGTATGGCCGCAACCGCATCGCCGAAGGCAAGCTGCCGGCGTGCGCGGAAATGTGCGGCACGAAGGCGCTGATCGGCGGCGACGCGACCGTCATCGCCGACATCTACCGCCAGCGCGTGGAGACGCGCGGCTACGGCCCGGAACTGTGGGGTTGGAAGATCGCCTACGGCAAGCCGAAACGCGGCGGGGACGTCAAGGCGAAGGGCGAGGGCCCGCGCGAGAACCAGAACCTCAAGGACTCGCAGAACGACGAGGGGAGGCTGCCGACATGAAGCGCATCCTCATCCTCTGCCTGCCCTTGAGCCTGCTCGCGGGCTGCCTCGAAGTCGACCAGCATCCGAACTGGGTGCACAGTATGTACGCGGGGAAGAAGGACGACCGGCCGTTCTTCCGTCACTTCCACAACGACAAGCTGTCGTGGTGGGGCGCGATCAATGACCGCAACATGAACCAGAACGAATACAACCGGGCCAACCCGTAACAGGAGCCGACCATGACATTCACGCTACGATCGTTGCTGTCCTTGATCCTGTCGTTGTGGCTGGTCGGCCTGGCGCACGCGGGCGTCCCGAACAACCGCGCCGAGCCGGCGTATGCCGAGGAACAGACGATCCTGCAGGCCGAGAAGGATGCGCGCACGCCCGAGCCGGGGCTGGATTCGAAGTCGTCCGGCCGTGTGCACATCGACCGCCACTACCTGGGCCAGTACGGCAGCACGGAAGGCACCGTCATCGTGCAGCGCGGCGGCAACCAGTGGCGCATCTGGCGCAACGGGCCGATCGCGACGGCGATGGGCGCCATCCTCGTCGTGGTGCTCGTCGCGATCTTTTTCTTTTACCGCGCCATCGGTCCCGCGCGCGTGGAGGAGCCCGAGACGGGCCGGCGCATCCGGCGCTTCACGAGCTGGGAGCGCGGCGTGCACTGGGCGACCGCGATCAGCTTCGTCGTCCTCGCCGTGACGGGCCTCGTCATCATGTTCGGCAAGAAGCTCATCCTGCCGCTCGTCGGCCACGACGTGTTCGCCGGGCTGGCCTACGTCTTCAAATACCTGCACAACTTCGTGGGTCCGCTGTTCATCGTGTGCTCGGTGCTGATGTTCTTCACTTTCCTGCGCCGGAACGTCTTCCGCCGCATCGACTGGCAGTGGATCAGGCAGGGCGGCGGCCTCGCCTCGCACAAGCACGTGCGCGCCGGGTTCTTCAACGCCGGCGAAAAATCGTGGTTCTGGCTGGGCGTGACCTTGCTGGGCCTCGTGATGTCGATCAGCGGCCTGATACTGGATTTCGTCACGTTCGGCCAGACCCGCTACATCATGCAGGTCGCGAACTACCTGCACATCGCCGGCGCGACGTTCTACATCGCGGCCGCGATGGGCCACATCTACATCGGCACGTGGGGCACGCCGGGCGCGTATGAAGCGATGCGCCACGGGACCGTGGACGAATCGTGGGCGAAGGCGCACCACGCCGTGTGGTACGACGAAGTGAAGGCGGGCGTGGAGCCGGGCACGTTCGACGACCGCGCGCCGCCCGACGACCAGCGGCCGCCCGCCGGCAGCCCGCCGCCGCGGCCCGCGCATTGAGGAGCCGCCGATGAAAGCGACGACGACGATCATGGTGGTGCTGGTCCTGCTGGCCGGCTGCAAACAGCATGGCGACAACGCCCAGCGCAAGACCAGATTCCCCGGCATGGTGACGGCCGACGGCCGCACGAGCGGCCAGGTGATGGCCGCGCATGGCGGACCGAAGACGAACGCCGGTTACGCGGGCGGCACGCCGGGCATCGCGGGCGGCAGCGGCGGCAACACGGGCGGCGCGGCCACGGGCGGCGCCGTGCGCGAGACGGGGCAGGGCCCCAGCCAGGGCGTGACCCCGCCCAGCGGCGCGGGCACGCAGGGCACGACGCAGACGCAGCCCGGCGACCACGGCAAGCCGGCCGCGCCGACGCCGGCGGAAACGGGGCCGCAGCCGGGCGCCGTCAACCGCGACCCGAGCCATTCGGCGGCGCCGGGACGATGAAGGGGAAGAAGATGAAGCATATGACCAGGATCGCGGCGCTGGCGCTGGCGTTATGTGCAGCGACGGCCCACGCCGCGCTGCCGCCGCCGACACCCGCCCAGCAGGAAGCGGCAGCCGCGAAGAAGGCGGCGGCGGACGCGCAGGCAGCCAGGGACAAGGCCTCGCTCGCCGCGTCGATGGACGCCCTCACGGCCCGCTGGCGCGCCAGGGCGGCCCAGCAGGGCTGGAAGGCGCATGCGCCGATCGCGATCGCCGCGGCCGCTCCTGCCGCCGCCGGCGCCCCTGCGCAGGCCGCGGCCCCGGCCGGACAGCCGGACGGCAAGCTGATGCCGGCCGGCGCCGCCGCGCCCATCAAGAGCGAAAAGCTGGGCACGGCGCCGCCCAGCACGGACGTGAAGGCCGGTCCCACGAAGGCGGAGCCGGCGGGCACACCGCCGACGGTGCAGAAAGGTACGCCGAAGGTGCACAACAAATGAAGATGGGATCCATGCCGATCGCCGTGCTGATGCAGCGGCGCACCCTCCGGCACCGCTGGGCCGACGAGGCCTGGGAAGCCGTCGGCGTCGTGCCCGACCGCGGCGACCTGCCGCCCATGCAGGTGCTGAGCCAGACCCCCGAGCGCGACTACTACCTCGTCTCCGGCCTCGAACTGGAGCTGTATCCGGACGAGAACGAGGGTTATTACGAGAACTGCGTCGCGCCCGAATCGAAGGTGTTCGTGTTGTGGCGGATGGAGAACGGCCGGGCGATGCCGGTGCGCGCGTCGGTCAGCTACGTCGAGGGCACGCGCATGTTCGACTCGGGCGAGAATGCTGACGGCGTGACGATGCCGGCCGAAATCTATGCGTGGCTCGCGGGCTACCTGCGCGAGCACTACCAACCCAAGCCGCGGCGCGGCCGCCAGCACGGATGACGGACGACGGCTTCCTGCGCCGCTGGGCGCGCCGCAAGACGGAAGCGCGATCGGGTGTCGAGCCGCTGCCGGAACCGGTCGCGCCTGTCGCGGCGCCGCCGGTTCCCGTCGCGCCAGCGCCGGCGCCGTTACCCGCCCTTGCGCCGGCCGACGCGCCGTTGCCGACGATGGACGACGTCGCGCGCCTGACCAGCGACTCCGATTTCTCCGCCTTCGTCGCGCGCGGCGTCGACGCGGCCGTGCGCCGCACCGCGCTGAAAAAACTGTTCGCCGACCCGCATTTCAATACGATGGACCGGCTCGACGTGTACATCGACGACTACACGAAGCCGAGCCCCGTGTCCGAAGCGATGCTCGCGTCGCTGGAGCACGCGAAGAACGCGTTGCGGCGGGCTGTCGAGACGCTCGATGAGCCGCCGCCCGAGGAAGACCTGCCGGAAGAGACCGATAAAACCACCTGAAACCGAGACAGCATGAATATCCGTTTGATCGAAGGGCAGGGCGTCCCCCCCGACCCCGTCCAGGACGACCGCGACCGCGTCGCCCGCAGCGCCGCGCTGGCCGCGCTGGCGGAGATGCCGGCGCCCGAGGCGCTGGACACGGTCGGCTACACATCCGCCGGCCGCACGCTCGTCATCGGCGCCCGCGCCGACGCGCTGCCGTGGGCCGAACGCCTTGCCGCCGCGCTGCCCGTCACCGTGCTGCTGCTGGATGACGATGGCGCCGACAAATCATTGCGCCTGTATCCCGTATTCCCGGCGCGGGCGCTCGTCGTCACGGGCTGGCTCGGTGCGTTCGACGCGACGTGGCAAACAGGCGGCAGCACGCCCGAACACGCGCGCTTCGACCTCGTGCTCGACCTGGGCGCGGCGCCGCAGATCGCCACGCACCAGCGGCCGCACGGCTATTTTGCGCCGGGGATCGACCCCGCCGCGCGCCAGGCGGCCGTCGACGCGCTCGTCGACATGGTCGGCGACTTCGAGAAGCCGAAATATTTCGCCTACAAGGAGCGCCTGTGCGCGCACGGCCGCAACCGCCGGAGCGGCTGCAATGCGTGCATCGAGGTCTGCTCCGCGGGCGCGATCGTCTCGAGCGGCGACCTGGTCGCCGTGAACCCCTACCTGTGCGCGGGCTGCGGCGCGTGCACGACCGTCTGTCCGACGGGCGCGCTGGGCTATGTGTATCCCGGCGCGGCGCAGACGGGCATGCGCATCAAGGCCGCGTTGAACGCCTACGCGCAGGCCGGCGGGAGGGAACCGGTGCTGCTCGTCCACGGCCCGGAAGGCGCGGCGCTGCTGGGCGCGGTCGATGTGCCTGGACGCGTGCTGCCGCTGGGCGTGCATCACACCGCGTCGACCGGCATCGACATCTGGCTCGCGGCGCTGGCGTGGGGCGCGGCCGGCATCACCGTCCTGATGACGGACGCCGAGGCGCCGCAGTACGCGGCCGCGCTGGAAGAGCAGATGACGATCGCGCAGACCATCATGACGGGCCTCGGCTACGCGGGCGCGCACGTGCAGCTGCTGCGCGTGACGGGCCCGGACGACCTGGCGCTGGCGTTGCGGCATGCGCCGCGCGGCGACGTGCCGGCGCGGCGGGCCGGCTTCAACGTGGCGGCCGATAAACGCAATACGCTCGACTACGCGCTGGAACACCTGTTGCGCGAGGCGCCGCAGCAGGTCGAGGAGATCGCGCTGCCGGCCGGCAGTCCGTTCGGAACGCTCGAGGTCGACGCGGGCAAGTGCAGCCTGTGCATGGCGTGCGTGGGGGCGTGTCCGGCGTCGGCGCTGCAGGATGGGCAGAATGCGCCGCAGCTGCGCTTCATCGAGAAGAATTGCGTGCAGTGCGGGCTGTGTGCCGATACATGTCCGGAAGATGCCATCCGGCTGGCGCCGCGGCTGTCGTTCCGCGAGACGCGCAAGCAACCGGTCGTGCTGAACGAGACGCAGCCGTTCCACTGCATCCGCTGTCATAAGCCGTTCGGGACGCTGCGCATGGTCGAGAGCATGCTGGCGCGCCTTGCCGGCCATCCCGCTTTCGCGGGCCACCTCGACCGCATGCGCATGTGCGGCGACTGCCGCGTGATCGACATGATGACGCCGGCCGACGAGCAGACCATCCACCAGGCGCAGGAACTTCGCCGGCAGCGTTAAACCGTCGCTCCCGGACTGGGCGTCCCCCTTGGCGGGAGCCTAATTTCGAGGCGTTGCGATAACGCGTGCAAATTGGGTCCCCGCCTGCGCGGGGACGACGGTATTGTGGGTCCGTTTCCTTCGCGCTCGTGGCAGAATGGCCACGAGCCGCAACAAGACCACCGGCACGGGCACTCACGAGGCGCGCCATGCCGCATAACGAAAGGAGACGACCGATGGCATCCCCGTACGAGCGCTTCATCCGCGCGCGCGACTTCCTGCAACAGCACCGCACCGACTACGCGACGGCCTACCGCGACTACGCGCCGCCCGCGCTCGACGAATTCAACTGGGCGCTGGATTTTTTCGACACGCAGGCGCAGGGCAATACGACACCCGCGCTGTGGGTCGTGGAAGAAGACGGCGGCGAGCGCAAGATCAGCTTCGCCGACATGGCCGCGCGCTCGAGCCAGGTCGCGACCTGGCTGCGCGATTGCGGCGTGCGGCGCGGCGACCGCGTGCTGCTGATGCTGCCGAACCGCGTCGAGCTGTGGGAGATCATGCTGGCGGGGATCAAGCTGGGCGCCGTGCTCGTGCCGACCACCATGCTCGTGTCCAGCAACGACCTGCGGGACCGCCTGGAGCGGGGACAGGTGCGCCACGTGATCGCGCAGGCCTCAGAGACGCACAAGTTCGCGGACCTGGGCGGCGGCTTCACGCGCATCGCCGTCGGCGGGGCGGACGCCGGCTGGCTTGACTATGCCGACAGCGCGACGGCGGCAAGCGGCTTCGTGCCGGACGGCGTCACGCGCGCCACGGACCCGCTGCTGCTGTACTTCACGTCGGGCACGACGGCGAAGCCGAAGCTCGTGCTGCACAGCCACCAGAGCTATCCGGTCGGGCATCTGTCGACGATGTACTGGATCGGATTGCGGGCTGGCGACGTCCACTGGAACATCAGCTCGCCCGGCTGGGCGAAGCATGCGTGGAGCTGCTTCTTCGCGCCGTGGAACGCGGGCGCCACCGTGTTCGTCTACAACTACGAGCGCTTTTCCGCGCGCGCCTGCCTGGACACGATCGTGCGCTGCGGCGTGACGTCGCTGTGCGCGCCGCCGACCGTGTGGCGCATGATGATCAAGGAAGACCTCGCACAATGGCAGCCGCCGCTGCGCGAACTGGTCGGGGCGGGCGAGCCGCTGAATCCGGAAGTGATCGAGCAGGTCGAGCGCGCATGGGGCATCCGCATCCGCGACGGCTTCGGCCAGTCCGAGACCACCTGCCAGATCGGCAATCCGCCGGGGCAGCCCGTCAAGCCGGGATCGATGGGCCGGCCGCTGCCCGGCTACCGCGTCGCGCTGCTCGACATCGATGACGAGCCGGCGGAAGAGGGCGAGATCTCGCTGCGGATCGATCCTGCCCCGGTGGGCCTGATGCTGTGCTACGAGAACGACGAGGCGAAGACGCTCGAGGTCATGCGCGGCGACCACTATCACACGGGCGACACGGCGCGCGTGGACGAAGACGGCTATTACTTCTACGTGGGCCGCAACGACGACGTGTTCAAGTCGTCGGACTACCGCATCAGCCCGTTCGAACTGGAGAGCGTTCTGATCGAGCATCCGGACGTGCTGGAAGCCGCCATCGTCCCCAGCCCGGACCCGGTGCGCCTCGCGGTGCCGAAGGCGTTCATTGCGCTGCGGCCGGGCGTGGAACCGACGCGCGAACTGGCGGCCGCCATCTTCGCGTTCGCGCGCGACCGGCTGGCGCCTTACCAGCGCATCCGCCGCATCGCGTTCACGGAACTGCCGAAGACGATCTCCGGCAAGATCCGCCGGGTCGAGTTGCGCAAGGCGGAAGCGGCGGGCGATCGGGCAGTGGTCGAGTTTGAAGAGGAGCATTGAGCCCGGGGGCTCGATGCAAATTCGGCCGCTGAGCGGCCGACACGGTAAGATAAAGGCGTGCGGCAGCATTGCCGCGATCCGATCAATAATAGATCGTGTCCATCCAACCGAACGCCGACCCATGAGCATCTCCGTTAGTCCATCCACCAAAACGACGAAGCCGGCCAGGCAAGACAAAAGCGCCTCGTACGAGGTCAGGAAATCCCCCGTACACGGCAACGGCGTGTTCGCGCTGCGCGACATTCCGGCCGGCGAGCGCATCATCGAATACCGGGGCGAGCGCATCACGTGGGACGAAGCGACGAGCCGGGCTGCCGAACGCGGCGGCCCGGTCAATCACACGTTCTACTTCAGCCTCGCCGACGGCAACGTGATCGACGGCGGCCGGCGCGGCAACGACGCCCGCTGGATCAACCACGCCTGCGAACCCAATTGCGAAGCCTACGAAGAGGACGGCCGCGTGTACATCCACGCGCTGCACCACATCGACGCGGGCGAGGAACTCAACTACAACTACGCGCTGATCTACGACGAGCGCCATACGCCCGCGCTGAAGCGTTTGTTCGCCTGCCGCTGCGGCGCGCCGTCCTGCACGGGCACGATGCTGGCGCCCAAGAAGCGTGTCCGCAAGTCCGCCGGCGCCACGACCTGAAGCACGCGGCAACCGGGCCAGGCACGCCATCGCGCCCTCACCACAACAACAGGAATCCACCACTGCCCATGAAACCCGTCGTCCGCAGCCTGCTCGAAACCGATCTCTACAAATTCACCATGTGGCAGGCCCTGCTGCACATGCACCCGAACGCCATCGGCGAATACGAGTTCAAGTGCCGCAACACGCCCGCCTATCCGCTGGCCGAGCTGAAAGAGGAAGTCGAACGTGAGTTGGACCATCTGTGCACGCTGATGTTCACGGAGGACGAGGTCGATTACATGAGGTCTCTGCGCTTCATCAAAAGCGACTTCGCCGACTTCCTCACGCTGTTCCGTTTCCAGCGCAAGTTCATCCATGTGGAAACGGACGGGCCGCACTTGCGCATCCGCACCTGCGGTCCCATCGTGCACGTGATGGGTTTCGAGATCTTCGTGCTGTACATCGTCAACGAACTGTATTTCCGGCGCTTCGACCAGCAGGCCGCCATCGAGGAAGCGCGCAAGCGGCTCACGCAAAAGATAGCCGAGTTCCGCGCCTTCGACGAGGAGCCGAAGCGGACCAACCCGTTCGAGTTCTTCGATTTCGGCGTGCGCCGCCGCTTCTCGGGCGACTGGCAGGAGGAAGTCGTCGCCACGCTGGCGCGCGAGCTGCCGCAGTTCTTCAAGGGGACGTCGAACGTCTACCTGGCGAAGAAGTTCAACCTGGTGCCGATTGGCACGATGGCGCACGAATACATGCAGGCGTTCCAGTCGTTCAACGTGCGCCTGCGCGATTTCCAGAAAAAGGCGCTGGAAGACTGGGTGCAGGAATACCGCGGCGACCTGGGGACGGCGCTGACGGACGTCGTCGGCATGGACGCCTTCCTGCGCGACTTCGACCTGTATTTCGCCAAGCTGTTCGACGGCCTGCGCCACGATTCCGGCGATCCGGTGGAGTGGGGCGAGAAGGCCATCGCGCACTACGCGAAGCTGCGGATCGACGCGCGCACGAAGCGCCTCGTGTTCTCGGACGCGCTCACCGTGCCCAAGGCGCTGTCCCTCTACCGCCACTTCGCCGACCGGGTGCAGACCGGCTTCGGCATCGGCACCAGGCTCACCAACGACACGCAATACGATCCGCTGAACATCGTCATGAAGCTGACGCGCTGCAATGGCCAGCCCGTCGCCAAGCTGTCCGACAGCCCCGGCAAGGGGTTCAGCACGGACGAGACGTTCATCGCCTATCTGCGCCAGGTGTTCGACCAGCACATCTGAACGGTTGCCACTGTCGCGGCGTTGCCACGACGTCGCTGTCGGTTTTTTCACGACAAAGAATCTCGTGCTTTTTTATTGCTTCAGGGCTACTATTGATTTGATATTAGTCATTTGCATCGAGTTTTCGGGGCGTCGCGCGGCCCTGACGGCAACGCAGACCTGGAGCGCACGTTTTGATGATGTTTTGGCAAAAAAATCCGTGTCCGGAGGGACGGTCGCGTGCCATCACAAGAGGGCCGGGCGCCCGCGCATACCGGCTGGCCGGACTGTTATTTGCAGGGGCCGTACTGCCGTGCCAGGCGACACCTCAAGGCAGCGCACTGCTCGACCTCAGTTTCGACCAGCTGGCCGACATCCGCATTACCTCCGTCTCCAAGAACAGCGAGCGCCTGGCGGAGGCGGCAGCTTCCGTATTCGTGATCACGAGCGACGACCTGCGCCGCAGCGGCGTCGCCAGCCTGCCGGAGGCGTTGCGCCTGGCCCCGAACCTGCAAGTGGCCCAGGCGAGCGCCTACGGCTATACGGTCAGCGCGCGCGGCTTCAACAGCAGTGCAGCCAACAAATTACTGGTGCTGATCGACGGCAGGTCGGTGTATACGCCGCTGTTCTCCGGCGTGTTCTGGGACGCGCAGGACGTGATGCTGGACGATGTCGAGCGGATCGAAGTGATCAGCGGGCCGGGCGGGACCCTGTGGGGCACGAATGCGGTCAACGGCGTCATCAACATCATCACCCGTTCGTCCGCGGGCACGCAGGGCGGCCTCGTCAGCGCTGGCGGCGGCAACCGCCGGGCCGATGCCGCAGCGCGTTACGGAACGACACTGGACGGCGGCCTGACCTACCGGATGTACGCGACATACAGCGGCCTCCGGCATACGTCGCTGGCAACCGGCGGCCCCATCGACGACGGCGCCCACCATGCGCAGGCCGGTTTTCGTGCCGACTGGCAGCAGGGCGTCGACCAGTTCAGCTTCCAGGGCGACGTCTACCACGGTATCGAGGACCAGCCCTTGCCTGGCATGATCGCGATATCCGGGACCAAGCTCGCGCTGGGCCCGATCACGTTGGCCGGCGCCAATCTCAACGCCCGCTGGGAGCGCCAACTGGAAGCCGGCGGCCATCTCAGCCTGCATCTGGTCGAAGATCACACCGAACGCACCGTGCCGCCGACCTTTGGCGAGGCGCTCGATATCGTCGATTTCCAGTTCCAGCACAACCTGGCGCCCGTCGGCATGCACGCGCTGGTGTGGGGCGCGGGCTACCGTTACAGCATCGACCGGGTCCGCAACAGCCGCTACGTCGCCTTCCTGCCGGCGGACCTGAACCAGACATGGGCCAGCCTGTTCGTCCAGGACGAGTTGTCGCTGCGTTCCGATCTGCGCCTGACCGTCGGCGCCCGCCTTGAACGCAACGACTATACCGGCGTCGAAGTGCTGCCCAATGCCCGGCTGGCCTGGACACCGGCGCCCGGGCACACCCTGTGGGGCGCGTTGTCGCGCACCGTGCGCGCGCCGTCGCGCTTCGATCGCGACATCTACGTGCCGGGCGCGCCGCCGTACCTGCTTGACGGCGGATCGACCGTGAAGTCGGAGTCGGCGCAGGTCGCGGAACTCGGCTATCGCGGCCAGCCCGCCGCGACGCTGTCCTATTCGGTCACGGCGTTCCACGCCAGATACGACGATCTGCGCACGCAGGAGGTCGCGGCCAGCCGCACCTATGCCTACTACGCCAACAAGATGGAGGGCAGCACCAGCGGCATCGAAATGTGGGGCACCTGGCAGGCCGCGCCGCACTGGCGCCTGAACGCGGGGCTGAATGCGCTGCGCGAAGGACTGCGCTTGCAACCCGGCAGCAACGACGCAAGGGCCACCGCGTCGGCCGGGCTGGACCCCGCGCATCAATGGCTGCTGCGTTCATCGCTGGACCTGGACGGCGAGCGTTCGCTCGATTGCACGGTGCGTCATGTGGCGGCGCTGTCCAGCCCCGACGTGCCGGCCTACACGAGCGTGGACGTGCGCTATGGCTGGCGGCCGCGCCCGGACTGGGAGTTGTCGATCGCCGCACAGCACCTGAACGGCGGCGGGCACGCGGAATTCACCCCGGTGGCGACGCGCAGCCAATTCGGCCGCGGCGTCTACGCCAAAGCCGTCCATCGCTTTTGAACCGCCCGGGCCACGACGACAATGTTCATTTCCAGGCTCCAGCGTAAGGGCGCCGCCGGCTTGCGGTGCTGGCTGTCGGGGCTGGCGTGCGTGCTCGCCGTCGTGGCTGGCCCCGCGCGCGCCGACACCCAGGCGAACGGGCGCTCCGACCAGGTCGTGCGTCAGATCGAGGCCGCTTATCTGTACAAGTTTGCCAGCTACGTCGAATGGCCGCCCGAGGCGTTTTCCGGGCCCGACAGCAGCTTCACGATCGGCCTGGCCGGCTCGGACGCGCTGGCCGACGAACTCGAGGCAAGCCTGGCGGAGCGCACCATGAACGGGCGCAAGGTGGTCGTGCGCCGGCTGCGGCGCGGCGACGCGGCGACCGACGTGCAGATGCTGGTCGTCGGCACGCAGGATGCCCGCTGGGCGCGCGAGCTGTATGCGGCCATCAAGGACCGCCCGGTCCTGACGATCGCCGAACCGGGCGCGGAATCCGGCGCCGGCAGCATGATCAGCTTCGCCGTCGTCGACGACCGCCTGCGCTTCGAAGTGGCGCTCAAGCCGATCAAACCGAGCCGGCTGAAGGTGAGCGCGCTGATGCTCAGTGCGGCGTACAAAGTGGAAAAGGGGACGCCCTGATGCTGCACTCCTCCTCCATCCGCAACAAGTTGTTCGTCATCGTGCTGTCGACCACGCTGGTGGCGCTCGCCGTCGCGCTGGTCGGCAATATGGCAGGCGACATCTGGACCTTCCACCGCGGGCTGGTGGCTGAGATGACGACCCAGTCGACGCTGCTCGGGCGCATGACCGCGCCGGCACTGGCGTTCGACGATCCCAAGCTGGCGACCAGCAATCTGCGCTTGTTCGATACCTGGCCGAACATCGAGGCGGCGGCGATTTACGACGAGCACGGCAAACTGTTTGCGTCCTATGTGCGTCCCGGCCATGGCAAGGACCTGCCCGTCCTGCCGGAGGCGGACGGCGCGCAGGTCGACGGGGCGCGCCTGAACGTGTTCCGGCGCATCGTCGGCGAGAACGGCATCCTCGGCACCGTCTACATGCGCGCCAGCTACGATCCGACGAGGACTGTCTTTGTCGACGTCGCCATCGCCGTGGTCGTCTGGCTGATCGCGATGGCGATTGCCCTGCTGATGGTCGTGCGCATGGAGAAGCTGGTGAGCCGTCCGATCTCGGCGGTCGCAGAGACGGCGCGCGACGTGGTGGCCCAGCGCGACTATTCGCGCCGCGTCGAAGCCAGCAGCAGCGACGAAGTCGGCATGATGGTGGGCGCGTTCAACGACATGCTCGGCGAGATGGAGCGCCGCACCGGCGAACTGGAGTCGTCGAACCTGGCGATCATGCGCGAAGTGGAACAGCGCGAGCGCGCCCAGCGCGAGATCATGCGCCTGAACGTCGACCTCGAGCAGCGCGTGACGGAGCGCACCTCGGAGCTGGAACTGGCCAAGGCGGCGGCGGAGGAGGCGAACCAGGCGAAATCGTCATTCCTGTCGAGCATGAGCCATGAATTGCGCACGCCGCTCAACGCCATCCTCGGCTTTGCGCAGCTGCTTGCCAACGACGCCCAGCCGAACAACGTCGAGCGCAAGAAGGAATTTACCGGCTACATCCTGAAGGCGGGAAAACACCTGCTCACGCTGATCAACGAGGTGCTCGATCTTGCCAAAGTCGAGTCCGGGGCGGTCACGCTGTCGCTCGAGGCGGTCGCCCTCGAGGAAGTCGTCCAGGAATGCCGGGCCATGATCGAACCGCTGGGCGACCAGCGCGGGTTGCGCATGACGTTTCCCGACGCGCCGGGCATGACCGTGCTGGCCGACCGGACACGCCTGAAGCAGATCCTGTTGAACCTGTTGTCGAACGCGATCAAATACAATCGGGCCGGCGGCGTGGTGGCGGTCGACTGTGTGCTGGACGCGACGCGGCGGGTGCGCATTTCCGTGCGCGATTCCGGGCCCGGCCTGAGCGCGGCGCAAATGGAGGAGCTGTTCCAGCCGTTCAACCGCCTGGGACAGGAAGCGGGCACGGAGGAGGGAACGGGCATCGGCCTGGTCGTCACGAAGCGCCTGGTCGAATTAATGAACGGCAGCATCGGCGTGACCAGCACGGTCGGGATCGGCAGCGTGTTCTGGATCGAGCTCGACAGCATGGCGCCGGCGGCGTCCGGCGGCGCCGACGGCGCGGAGCCGCCCGCGGCCGCGGCCCAGGGGCCGCTTGCCGCCGGCAACGGCTACACCTTGCTGTATGTGGAGGACAATCCCGCCAACCTGAAACTGGTCGAATCGATCATCGCCCTGAGCCCCGACCTGCGCCTGCTGTCGGCGCCGGATGCCCACCTCGGCATCGCGCTGGCGCGCACCCATACGCCCGACCTGATCCTGATGGACATCCATCTGCCCGGCATGAGCGGCATCGACGCGCTCCGGGTCCTGCGTGCCGACCCGGCCACGGCGGGCATACCGGCGATCGCCGTCAGCGCCAGCGCCATGTCGCATGACATCGCACTGGCGATGAGCAATGGTTTTTTCCGATATGTCGCCAAACCGATCGATATCGCAGAATTTTCCGCCGCGATCGACAGCGCGCTGGAGGCCAACGGCGCCGTTCGCGGTCAAATCATAGCGGACCGAAAAGAGGAGCCATGATTTCCTTGTCCGACATTCATCGTGCCCGCATCCTGATCGTCGACGACCAGGAAGCGAACGTCAAACTGCTCGGCTATATGCTCGAGGACGCCGGCTATACGTGCGTCACGCTGGTGACCGACGCGCGCACCGTGCTCGACCTGCATCGCGCGAATCGTTACGACATCATCGTGCTCGACCTGAACATGCCGCATATGAACGGGTTCCAGATCCTCGAAGGCCTGCGGCCGCTGGAAAGCGGGGGCTATCTGCCGGTGCTCGTGGTTACCGCCGAGCCCGCGCACAAGCTGCGCGCACTGGAAGCCGGCGCCAAGGATTTCATCAGCAAGCCGTTCGATCAGGTCGAGGTGCTCACGCGCATCCGCAATATGCTCGAGGTGCGGCTGCTGTACACGGAGACACGCGAATATGGCCTGCGCCTGGCCCGCTTCGACACCGTCACGGGCCTGCCGAACCGCATGGTGCTGCACGCCGCGCTCGACCAGGCGCTCGCGCAGGCGCAATGCGACGGCGAGATGGTCGCCGTGATGGCGATCGACCTGGACCGCTTCAAATACGTCAACGATACGCTCGGCCACGTCGGCGGTGACGAGTTGCTGTGCCAGTTTGCGCAGCGCCTGGGCGACTGCGTCCCCGCGCGCACTGCCGTGGGCCGCGTCGGGGGCAACCAGTTCGAACTGGTACTGACGGGACAGCAATTGCAGCATGAAGTGCTGCAGATCGACAATCGGATCAGGGCGGCGCTGCAGCAGCCCTTCGCCCTCGACACGCAGCATTTCACGATGACCGCGAGCATCGGCGTCGCGCTCTATCCGGCCGATGCCACCGACGCGCCGACCCTGCTCAAGTATGCCGATACGGCGCTGCACCAGGCCAGGGCCGGGGAACGGGGACGGTGCCACTTCTTCACCGATGCAATGAACGCCCAGGCGCGGCACCGGCTGACGCTCGAGAACGCATTGCACGCGGCCATCGGCAACCATGAGTTCGAGCTCCATTATCAGCCGAAGGCCGAGATCAACACCGGCCGCATCACGGGGGCGGAGGCCCTGCTGCGCTGGAATCGTCCGGGGCACGGCCTGATATCGCCAGGCGAATTCATTCCCGTGCTCGAGGAAACCGGCCTGATCGTCGAGGTCGGCCGCTGGGTGATCGACGCCGCATGCCGGCAGATTGCCGCGTGGGCGGGCGTGATGTCGGCGCCGATGCATATCGCCGTCAACGTCTCGGGCCGCCAGTTCGCGGGCGGTGGCCTGGAGACGGCCGTGCTGGAGGCGATCGACGCGCATGGCATCGACGCCGGCATGCTGGAGCTCGAAGTGACCGAAAGCGCGCTGGTCGACAATGTGGAATGCGCGGTCGCCACCCTCCAGCGTCTGCGGGCGCGCGGCGTGCGTGTGTCGATCGACGACTTCGGCACCGGCTATTCCAGCCTGGCCTATCTGAAACGGCTGCCGCTCGACGCCCTGAAAATCGACATCACGTTCATCCGCGAGGTCACGACCAATCCGGACGATGCCGCGATCACCGAAGCCATCATCGGCATGGCGCACAGCCTGAAGCTCGACGTCATTGCCGAGGGCGTCGAAACGGTGGCCCAGCTATCCCTGCTCAGGCGCTATCGCTGCGATCAGATGCAGGGTTTTTACTTCAGCCGGGCGGTGCCGGCGCAGCAGTTCGAGGCGATGCTCCGCCAAGGCGCGGCGCTGGCGTTCCCGCCGGACCTGGCGGCCGCGGTGCCGCCGCGTACCCTGCTCATCATCGACGACGAGCCGAACGTGCTCGCCGCGCTCAATCGCCTGCTGCGCCGCGACGGTTATCACATTCTGAAGGCGTCGGGCGCGGCGCAGGGATTCGAGATGCTGGCGCTCCACCCCGTGCACGTCATCCTGTGCGACCAGCGCATGCAGGGGACGAGCGGCACCGAATTTCTCGGCAAGGCGAAGGAGATGTATCCCGACACGTTCAGGATCGTGTTGTCGGGGTACACCGACCTCGACACCATCATGGACGCGATCAACCTTGGGGCGCTGTATCGCTTCTTTACGAAACCATGGGACGACGAGGCGTTGCGCGGCAGCATACGCGCCGCGTTCCGGCACTACTGGCAATTGCACGGCATGGAGCCGGACAATGGGCGGCCGGCGCTCCCCGCCGAGGGGGATACAGGGCCGGCGCGGCCGTAGCCGGCGAGGGCCGTCGGCCGCAACGGGCGGGCGGCCGCGCAGCCGGCTGAACGGCCGCCATTGCTTGCACATCCCGCGCGAGCGCCTATGCTGCAAGGAGGGCGTGGGCGGGATGGCGGCCGCCATCTGCCGGGTTCGCCAGGCGGAGAGCGCGATGACGCAAATGAAACCTGAAGTGCTGGACGGCCTGAAGGCCGCCCTGCGGGGACCGGTGCTGCAGCCGGGCGACCCGGATTACGATGGCGCGCGGCAGATCTGGAACGCGATGATCGACCGCCGCCCGGCGCTGATCGTGCGCTGCGCCGGCACGGCGGATGTGTGCACGGCCGTCGCGTTCGCGCGCGACCACGGCCTGCCGCTCGCGGTGCGCGGCGGCGGCCACAACATCGCCGGCCTTGCCATGTGCGACGACGGGCTCGTCATCGACCTGTCCGGCATGCGCGGCGTCCATGTCGACCCGGACGCGTGCATCGCCTATGTCGACGGCGGCGCGCTGCTGTCCGACGTCGACCACGAGACGCAGGCGTGCGGCCTCGCCGTCCCCCTCGGCATCAATTCCACGACGGGCGCGGCGGGCCTCACGCTGGGCGGCGGCTTCGGCTGGCTGTCGCGCATGCTGGGACTGACCGTGGACAACCTCGTGGGCGCGGAGATCGTCACGGCCGACGCGCGCCGGCGCCACATCGGGCCGCGCCAGGAGCCGGACCTGTTCTGGGCGATCCGCGGCGGCGGCGGCAATTTCGGCGTCGTCACGCGCTTCGAGTTCGCGCTGCATGCGGTGGGCCCGCACGTGACGGCCGGGCTGGTCGTGTTCCCGGCCGCGCAGGGCAGGCAAGTGCTGCGCCGCTACCGCGACTACGTCGACACGCTGCCGAACGACGTCTCGATCTGGGCCGTACTGCGCAAGGCGCCGCCGCTGCCGTTCCTGCCGCCGGACGTGCACGGCCAGGACATCGTCGCGCTGGCCGTGTTCTCGCCCCGCCCGCACCAGGAGGCGGAGCCGGTGCTCGCGCCGGTCCGGTCGTTCGGCGACGTGCTGGGCGAGCACGTGGGCACCGTGCCGTATGCGGCGTGGCAACAGACGTTCGATCCTTTACTGGCGCCGGGCGCGCGCAATTACTGGAAGTCGCACAACTTCACGACCCTGTCCGACGACGCGGTCGACGTCGTGCTGCGCTACGCCGCCGCCGTGCCGACGCCCCAGTGCGAGATCTTCCTGGGGCTGATCGGCGGTCGCGCCAACGAGCCGGCCGTGGACGCCACCGCCTATCCGCACCGCAACGTGATGTACGCGATGAACGTGCACGGACGCTGGACGGATGCGGCCGACGACACCCGCTGCGTGGGCTGGGCGCGCGAATTCTTCGCGGCCGTGGCGCCGTACGCGGCGGGCAGCGTGTACATCAACTTCCTCACGCAGGACGAGATGTCGCGCATCCACGAGGCGTATGGCGCCAACTGGGACCGGCTCGTGCAGGTGAAGCGGCGCTACGATCCGGACAACCTGTTCCGATTCAACCACAACATCGCGCCCGCTGGATGAGCTTGGCAGGGTGGGCACCACGTGCCCACGCGGATGCTTGCGGTTCGTTGGCGCGCGGGCTCGGGGAGTCCGCCCTGCGGTACAAGCCGCACGAGCGGGCGTAGCGTCACCCCAGCGCCAGCTCGACCGCCGCCGCCGCGTGCAGCCCCGTCGTGTCGTACAGCGGCACGGGGCTGTCCCCGGGCCCGACGAGCAGCATGATCTCCGTGCAGCCGAGGATAATCGCCTCGGCGCCGGCCGCGACGAGGCGCTGGATGATGTCGCGGTAGGCATCGCGCGACGCGGCTTCGATCCGGCCCTGCACGAGTTCCTCGTAGATGATGCGGTGGACGGTGGCGCGGTCTTCGGTATCGGGCACGAGCACGTCCAGGCCGTGCCGCTCGACCAGCCGCCCTTTGTAAAAATCCTGCTCCATCGTGAAGGCGGTGCCCAGCAGGCCCACGCGCCTGTGGCCGGCCGCCTTGATGCGCTCGGCCGTCGGATCGGCGATGTGCAGCAGCGGCAGGTCCACGGCGGCGCGGATCTGCGGATACGCCTTGTGCATCGTGTTCGTGCAGATGATGAGGAAGTCGGCGCCGCCGCGTTCCAGGCGTTGCGCCGCCTCGACCATCAGCTGCGCCGCGTCGTTCCAGCGGTCTGCGCGCTGCAGGACGGCGATGTCGTCGAAATCGAACGACCACATGAGGCAGCGCGCCGAGTGCAGGCCGCCGAGCCGGTCGCGCACGCCCTCGTTGACGAGGCGATAGTATTCGGCCGAGCTGTTCCAGCTCATCCCGCCCAGCATCCCGATGATCTTCTGCGTCATGCGTATCCCCCTGTCGATGTCGAGCTGTCCAGTATAGCGGCGGCGGTGCGGCCGCGCACAGACGGCGGGGCCGACGGGCCCCCATCATGCGCGACGACACGGCCATCCCGGCCGGGGAGACGACCATGGACTCGATCAACCGCAACCAGCCCGAAACGAACCGCCGCGACCTGAGCGGCAGCGAAGCGATCAAGCGCGTGAAGGACATGACGGAGGATGCGGACACCTGCTTCTTCTGCACGGCAGGCAGCACCGGCTCGACGAACGGCGTGCGGCCGATGAGCGTGCGCAAGGCGGACGACGCCGGCAACCTGTGGTTCCTGAGCGCGAACGACAGCCACAAGAACCACGAGCTCGCGGCCAACCCGGCCGTGAAACTGTACTTCCAGCGCGACGCGCACGCGGGCTTTCTCGAACTGGAGGGCCGCGCCGAGATCCTGGAAGACCGCGCGCGCATCCACGACCTGTGGAATCCGATGCTCAAGACCTGGTTCACGGAAGGGGAGACCGACCCGCGCATCAGCGTCATCAGGTTCACGCCGCAAGCCGGCTACTACTGGGACAACAAGCACGGCAACCTCATCGCGGGCGCCAAGGTCGCGGTGGGGGCGCTCGTCGGCAAGACGCTCGACGATTCGATCGAAGGACGGCTGATGTTCTGAAGGAGCGTCAGCGGATCACGTCCAGCGCCGCGAACTCCCGCACCGCGAAGTCGACGAACGCGCGCAGCCGCGGCGCCATGTGGCGGCTGCTGCGCATGACGAGGTGAACGGGCGCCGGCTCCGGTTCGTAGTCCACGAGCAGGCGGCGCAGCACGCCGGCCCGCAGGTCCGGCTCGACCTGGTACGACAGCGCCCGCGCGATGCCGAAGCCGTCGCGCGCGGCCGCCAGCACGGCTTCCACGTCGTTCATGCGCAGGCGCGGGCTGTAGCGCACGACGTGCTCGCGGCCCTCCGCGCGGAAGCGCCATTCGGCCAGCGCGCGCACGGCCGTCGACATGATCAGTTCATGGCCCGCGAGGTCGGCCGGGACCAGCGGCGTGCCGCGCCGGTCGAGGTAGGCGGGGCTCGCGACCGTGATGCGCCGCACCTCGCCGAGCCGGCGCGCGACGAGGCTCAGGTTCGACAATGCCCCGATGCGCAGGGCCGCGTCGATGCCTTCCTCGATCAGGTCGACGTTGCGGTCGGACAGCGTCAGGTCGACCTGGATGTCCGGATGCAGCGCGAGGAAGCGCGTGACGACGGGCGCCACGTGGCGGCGGCCGAACACGGTCGGCGCCGTCAGCCGCAGCAGGCCGCGGGGCGTGCCGGCGCCCGGCGGCTGCAGCGCGGCGTCGTAGTCGGCCAGCAGGCGGCGCGCCTGTTCCGCCAGGCGCAGGCCCGTTTCCGTCGGCGTCAGGCGGCGCGTGCTGCGCTCGAACAGCCGCGCGCCGGCGCGGGTTTCCAGCGCACCCAGGATGCGCGTGACGGCCGCCGGCGAGCGTCCCAGTTTGCGCGCGGCGGACGCCATGCTGCCCGCGTCGAGGATGGCGATGAACACGTGCAGCTCGTCGAGTCGGTCCATGATTATTGCAAAAGTCGGAATGCTGAATTGCCATTATGCCGGATTCCGGTGTGAATGAATCGGCATTACGATGCATGGACCGACAACGAACAGAGAGACGACCATGACCCGCACGCTCCACGGCACCCGCCTGTCCGGCCATACGCACCGCGCCAGGCTGTTCCTGCACCTGCTCGGCCTGACGTACGAATTCGCCGACAGCCCGGCCGACGTGCGCAATGCCCCGGCATTCCGCGCGCTCAACCCGCTGGGCCAGATCCCGGTACTGGAGGACGGCGACGTGGTGCTGGCCGACAGCAACGCCATCCTCGTCTACCTCGCGAAGCGCCATGCGCCGGGCTCCGGCTGGCTGCCGGAGGACCCGGTCGGCGCGGCCCGCGTGCAGCGCTGGCTGTCGCAGGCGGCGGGCGAAATCATGTTCGGGCCGGCCGCCGCGCGCGTGTCGGCCCGCTTCTACGACACGGGCGTGCCGGCCGCGCTGTCGCAGACCCTGGCCGCCCGCGTGCTGGGCCTGATGGAAGGCGAGTTGACGGCGCGCGACTGGCTCGTCGGCGCCGCACCGACCATCGCGGACATCGCGTGCTACAGCTATATCGCACACGCCCCGGAAGGCGGCATCGCGCTCGATCCGTATCCGCAGGTGCGCGCCTGGATCGCCCGCGTCCAGGCGCTGCCGGGTTTCGTGCCGATGCCCGCCGAGTAAGGAGGCGATCATGGATGGCGACCGTATCCCCATGCCGTTCCACAAAGGCGAGTTGATTGCGCAGGCGCTGGCCGGCGTCGACCCGTTCAACGCGCCGATCCGCAACCGCATGCCCGACCAGCACCGCACGTTCTTCCCGCTGCTGCCGTTCGTGTGCGTGGCCGTCGCGGATGACGAAGGCTGGCCGCTGGCGACCCTCGTGCAGGGGCCGCCGGGCTTTGCCACGTCGCCCGATCCGGCGCGCTTGCAAGTCGCCGCGCTGCCGGCGCCCGACGATCCGGTGCGGGCGCGGCTCGTGGCCGGCGCACCCGTCGGCATGCTCGGCATCGACCTCGCCACGCGCCGGCGCAACCGCCTGAACGGCGTGCTGGCGCAGGTCGGGGAGGGCGGCTTTGCCGTCGACGTCGCGCAATCGTTCGGCAACTGCCCGCGCTACATCCACGTGCGCTCGCTGCAGCCGGTCGAGCGCACGCCCGGCCCGGTGACGGCGTTCGAGGCCGACCTGCCGGCGCGGGCGCGGACCATGCTGGCGGAGACGCCCACGCTGTTCGTCGCGAGCGCCAGCGGCGCGGATGCGCAGGCCGGCGCCGCCGGCCTGGATATCTCGCACCGGGGCGGCCCGGCCGGTTTCGCGCGGCTGGACGGGGACGTGCTGGTCGTGCCGGATTACGCGGGCAACCGCTACTTCAACACGCTCGGCAATTTTCTGGCGGAGCCGCGGGCCGCGATCGTGGTGGTGGACTTCGCGACCGGGGACGTGCTGCAGTTGCAGGGTGTCGTGGACGTCGACTGGACGGCGGCGGATGTGGAGCAGGGGCCGCCGGTGGAGCGTACATGGCGGTTCCGGATCGTGCGCGGGTGGTTGCGGACTGCGGTGTTTGGGCTGGCCGATAGCGCCTGATCGTCGTTCCCGCGAAGGCGGGAACCCAATTTGCACGCACTTCGGTAACGCTCGCAAAATTGGATCCCGGCCTTCGCGGGGATGACGGTTCAGGGGCGCGGGCCGGCGTGCTTGAGCAACGAGTCAGGTCACGATCTTCCACAACTGCGTCGCCAGCGCCGGCGGCGCCTCCGGCTTGAAAAATGCGGCATCCTGGATGTGCGACGTCGTCACGTAAATCGTCCCGTCCGGCCCCTGGCTGAACGTGTCCGGCCAGCGCAGCCGCTCGTCCTGCACGACGATGCGCGCCTCCGCGGACGGACCTTCCGCCAGGTTGCGCACCTTGATCGCATCGTCCTGCACGGACGTCAGGTACATCAGGTCCGTGCCGCGCGCGATCAGCAGGCCGTCGTTGACGCCGTTCTTCCCGTACGGTTCCACTTGCCCGCCGACGTCGTCGCCCTTGAAGCCGGGACCCGTGAGGGCCGCGGTGGGGATGCGATAGAGATCGTCGCCCTTGATGGCCTGCCAGTACAGGTATGTCCCGTCGCCGGACAGTTCGATGCCGTCGGCCGAGAATTCCGCGCCGCGGCCGTCCGGGCGCCGCAGCACCTTGCCGTCGGCCGTCACGTCCAGCCCCTTCTTCATCTGCGTGGATGGATGGCCGTCCAGCACGCGCGCCGCCTTGCCGGACGCGATGTCGACGACGACCAGCGCACCCTTCACGCCCGAATCGGTGATGAACGCGTACTTGCCGTCGTTCGCGAAGCGCACGTCGTTCAGGTACGAGCCCTGCGGCGCCACGTCCTCGTCGAAGGCGATCGTCTGCGTCACGCGGTCGCTCGCGAGGTCGATGCGGACGAGCTTCGCGCCGCCGGCGACCAGATGCGCCTGCGCCGGCGCGGCCGGGTCCAGCACCCACAGGCTGCCGCGCTGGTCGGCGACGACGCTCTGCACGCACACCCAGTGGTCGTGCGGCGTCACCTCGTCCTTCTTCGCGTTGCGCCAGCCGTTCCATGCTTCGTCCGGGTACGGCCGCACCTGGCCGTCCTTCAGTTCGGCGACGGACACCTCGGTGTCTTCGGTCCAGCGCGGGAAGTTGACGAAGATGCGGCCGTCCCCGGCGACGGTGACGCCCGTCACCTGGTGGCCGAAGTCCGCAACGAGTTCGATGCTGCTCATGGGGTTCCTTTCGTATGGATGGTTCAGGCGGCGCGCCGCTTGACGGCCAGGTCGTTGGCGGGCGCGTTGCTGGTCACCTCCTGCGCGAGGCGCCGCTCCAGCATCGCGAGCACGGCCGCCTCTTCGGGCTGCAGCTCCTTCAGGTCTTCGACGAGGCTTTCCTCGGCGCGGGCATGCAGGCCCTCCAGCATCGTGCCGTCGAGATAGGCGTCCAGCACGGCCGGGTGCACATAGCACTTGCGGCAGACGGACGGCGTGTTGCCCAGCCGTTCCGCCACGGATTCGATGGCGCGCACGACGTTCTTCTTCAACTGGGTGTCCGAATCGACGGCTTCGAATTCCTGCAGCGCCATCGCGGCAAGCACCGTCCCGGACCACGTGCGGAAGTCCTTCGCCGTGTAATCCTCGCCCGTGATCGTGCGCAGGTAGTCGTTCACGTCGGCGGAGCCCACGGTGTGCGTCTCGCCGTCCTCGTCGAGGTACTGGAACAGGTCCTGGCCGGGCAGGTCGCGCGTGCGCTGGATGATGCGGGCGAGGCGCCGGTCGTGCACCTTGACGTCGTGGTAGACGCGGCTCTTGCCGCGGAACCGGAACTCGACTTCGCTGCCGTCGATTTTCACGTGCCGGTTGCGCAGCGTCGTCAGGCCGTACGACTTGTTCTCGCGGGCGTATTCGTCGTTACCGATGCGCATCATCGTCGCTTCCAGCAGGTAGACGATCGTCGCGAGGACTTTCTCGCGCGGGAGGCCGGGAAGAGACAATGCGCGGTCGACTTCCTTGCGGATCTGCGGCAGCGCCTTGCCGAACTTGATCATGCGTTCGTACTTGACCTCGTCGCGCACCTCGCGCCACTTCGGGTGGTAGCGGTACTGCTTGCGCCCGCGCGCGTCGCGGCCCGTCGCCTGCAAATGGCCATTGGCCTGCGGGCAGATCCAGACATCGGTCCACGCGGGCGGGATCGCCAGCGACTTGATGCGCTTGAGGGTGGTCTCGTCCTCGACCGGCTCGCCCTTCGCGTCGAGGTAGCGCATGCCGTCGCCGGCCGCCTCGCGCCGGATGCCGGGGCGGTCGTCGTGGACGTAGCGCAGGCCGGCGGCCTTCGCGGCGGCGGGCGGATCGGTGTTCGGCACCGGGTCGGCGGGGTTCTGGTCTGCGCTCTTCATCGGGAACTCGCAAATGGGCTGCCGCCAGTCTACGCCGGCGCATGGCGCGCACCGTTCGCGAACTAACGTAGCGCAAGGCCCGCTAGAATGGCGCCATGCCGAGCAAATCTCCCATCTTTCCCGGACCGCGCACCGCGCGCGGCGTCGTCCTCGCCGTCCTGTTGTCCAGCGCCGACCAGGCGGGCGCCGAACCGCTGCGCGGCCGCGTGACCCTGGCCGCCATCGTGCGCGCGCTCAAGCGCAAGTACCACTGGCCGATCGAGACGACGAGTTTCCCCTCCAACGCGCCGGACGGGCGCGCGACGTGGGCGACGGTGTACAGCCTGCCGCCCGACGTGATCGCGAAAGCGCTGGACGAACGGGGCCGCGATTGGCTGCGCAGCAGCCTCGGGGTGCGCTGACTCGTCCTGTTGCTCAGTCCTGGTGATACCGGGCTTCCAGCAGATCGATCTGGCGCAGCAGCTTGCGCGCCGTCTCGTCCGGGATGTCCATGCGCCGCGCGAGGCGCAGCACGGTGTCGCGCTCGGCGTTCAGCGCGACCAGCCGGACCGCGCGCTCCGTGCGCTTGAGCGCCTGCGCATCGCCGTTGCCGCCCGCCGCGTCGGTCGCGTTCAGGCGGTGCCGGTACAGCCGCAGCACGTGGGCGACGGCCTTGTCGCGCTGCGCCGGATCGGCGTCCGCGACCTCCTCGCCGTCCGTCGTTTGCGCCCGCTCCAGCGCGGCGATGGCGGCCAGCGTGGCCGCGTGGCGCGCATCGTCCTCGTTGCACTTCGCTTCCGGTTCGGCCGGCATTTCGAGGCCACGCAGCAGGGCAGGCAGCGCGGCGCCGGCCAGCAGCAGCGACACGACGATCACGCTGCTGGCGAGGAAGATCGCCAGGTGGCGCGCCGGGAACGGGTCGCCGTTCGGCAGCGCGAGCGGCAGGGTCATCACGCCGGCCATCGTCAGCGCGCCGCGCACGCCGGCCACCGACGTGGCCAGCATCACGCGCAGCTTCGGCTTGAACACCTGGCGCCCGAGCCGCTTGCGGTTCAGGATCGTCAACTGCAGCGAGATCCACACCCACGCGAAGCGCAGCAGCACGAGGCCCAGGCTGAACGCGAGGGCGCGGCTGGCGAGCCACCACGGGTCGAACGGGGCGCCGCTGGCCGGGTGCAGCGCGCCGCGGGCGATGTCCGGCAGCTGTTCGCCGAGCAGCACGAACATGGTGCCGTTCAGCGTGAATTGCAGCGCGTCCCAGATGACGCTGCGGCGGATGCGCGTGCCCGGCGTCGCCGCGCCCGACAGTTCCAGGTAGCTCATCGTGACGCCGGCCGCCACGGCCGCGAGGATGCCGGACGCGTTCAGGCGCTCGGCCACGAGGTAGGCGCCGAACGGAGTCAGGAGGTTGATGAGCACGGACACGCCATCCTCCTCGCCGAAGCGGCGCTGCAGGATGCCGTGCGCGCGCGTGATGGCGAACGTGATCGCGACGCCGGCCGCGACGCCCGCCAGCGCCACCCATAAAAACGTCAGGCCGGCGCGCGCCGGCGAGAAGTGTCCCGTCACGGCGGCGGCGACGGCGAAGCGGAAGCACACGAGGCCGCTCGCGTCGTTGAGGAGGCTCTCGCCCTCGACGATGTGCATGAGGCGCGGCGGCATCGGCACGCGCGCGGTGATCGACGACACCGCGACCGGATCCGTCGGCGCCACGATGGCCGCCAGCGCGAACGCGACCGCCAGCGGCATCGCCGGGATCATCCAGTGCAGCAGGTAGCCGGCGCCGACGACGGTGAACAGGACGAGGCCCAGCGCGAGTTCCAGGATCGTCGCCTTGTCGCGGAACAGGCCGATCTTGGGGATGCGCCAGCCGTCCACGAACAGGAGCGGGGGCAGGAACAGGAGGAAGAAAATGTCCGGATCGAGCGCGACGCCGTGCCGGAACACGCCCGCGATCACGGCGCCCGCCGCGATCTGGATCAGCGGCAGCGGCAGGGCGACGGGCAGCACCCGCGCCACGTAGCCGCTGGCGATCACGGCGACGAGCATCGCCAGGATGACTTCGACGGTCTCCATATCATCTCCTTTGTCAGGGCCGATGATAAAGGATGGGCTGGATGACCGCGGTACGGTATGCCGGCGTTATGGTGGGCACCCCGTGCCCACGCGTACGATCGACGGACGTATCAGCGCCGGATATTCGCTTCCGCCGCCGCAGCCAGGATATCCGCAAGCTGCGTCGTATTCACCGGCTTGACGAGGTAGTGGTCGAACCCCGCCGCCATCGACGCGTCGCGGTCCTGCTGGCGGCCATACCCCGTCATCGCGATCAGCGTGGAGCCGGCGGCCTGCGGCAGCATGCGCATGCGGCGCGCCAGTTCGTTGCCGTCGAAGTCGGGCAGGCCGATGTCGAGGAGGCAGACTTCCGGCACGAAGGCTTTCGCCAGTTCCAGCGCGTCCGTGGCGGAGTAGGCGACTTCCACCCGGTGCCCGCCGGAGCGCAGGAACAGCTGCAGCGTGTGCACGGCGTCGACGTTGTCGTCCACGAGCAGGATGCGCAGCGGCACGCCGCCGTCGTGGTGTTCTTCGCCCACGACGGGCGCCGGCGCCAGCACGACGTCCTGCGAGTAGCGGGGCAGGCGCACGCTGAACGTCGAGCCCTTGCCGAGGCCCGGGCTGTAGGCCCGCACCTCGCCGCCGTGCAGCTCGATGAGGCTCTTCACGAGGGCCAGGCCGAGACCGAGACCGCCCTGCGAGCGGTCCGGCGTGCGCTCGGCCTGGGTAAACAGGTCGAACACGCGCTCGACGAGGGCGGGTTCCATGCCGATGCCGTCGTCGGCCACCGTCAGCACGTAGTCGTCGCCGTCCGCGTCCACGCGCAGCTGGATCGTGCCGCCTTCCGGCGTGTACTTGGTCGCGTTGTTAAGCAGGTTCGCGCACACCTGCACGAGGCGCTTGTGGTCGCCCTTGACGTACGCGGGCGCGGGCGGCAGCTCGATCACGACGCGGTGGCGCCGCGCCGCGATCAGCGGGCGGATCTGCTCGGCCGCGTCGTCGACGACGCGCTTGAAGTCCAGCACCTGCGTCGACAGCGACACGAGGCCGCGCGTCACGCGCGACACGTCGAGCAGGTCGTCGACGAGGCTCGTCATGTGGTCGACCTGGCGCACGATGATGGAACAGGTCTGGGTGATCTGGGCGTTATCGGAGTGCAGCAGCTTGAGCAGGTGCGCGCCCGTGCTGATCGGGGCCAGCGGGTTGCGCAGCTCGTGCGCGAGCATCGCGAGGAATTCGTCCTTGCGCTGGTCGGCGGCGCGCAGCTCGCGCTCGGCCAGCGAGCGGGCCGTCTCTTTCTTCTGCAGCGCGGCCGCCATGCGGTCGAGGGCCTGGGCCAGGTTGCCGATCTCTTCGTGGCCGTAGGCGATGCCGGAGCGGGCCTCCAGGTCGCCGGCGGCGATACGCTCCGCGGTGCCCATCAGCTTGCGCACGCGCTGGACGATCAATACGTCGCCGACGAGCCAGGCGGCCAGCAGCGCGAGCAGCGTGGTCGCGGCGAGGCCCAGCAGGGACATGAGCTGGTCGTGGCGGGCGGCCGACAGGATCGTCTCGGTGGGGATGCCGATCGTGACCGTGTAGTCGGTCAGCGCGGGTGCGCCCACGCGGGCGAAGGTATGGAGGCGCTCGATGCCGTCCTCGCCGCGGATCGTCATGGCGCGCTGGCCGGCCGTGTTCACCGCTTCCTGCATCGCGGTCGAGAGCCGCGTGCCGAAGAAGCGTTCGGGGTCGGGGCGGCGCGAGATGATGGTGCCGCGCGCATCCGCCGTCGCCAGCACGGAGCCGGGCGGCAGGTTGATGTCGTTGATGAAGGTGTCGAGGCCTTCCAGGTCCATCGCCGCGAACACGACGGCCAGCACTTTCCCGCTGCGGTCGATGACGGGGTAGGTGAGGTTGATCGTGTGCTTCTTGATGACGCGGCCGAACACGTAGTCGCCGGCGATGAAGCGGCGCTCCGAGATGGCGCGGCGGAAGTGGCTGCGGTCGCCCAGGTTGACGGGGTGCAGCAGCGGCACGGCGCTGCAGGTGACGTCGCCGTTGAGCTGGATGAGGCCGAAGTTGACGAAGCCCTCGTTGCGGTCGAGGACGTCGGACAGCAGCGACGTGCACTTGGCCGTGTCGCCCATCAGGTCGGGAACGCTGGCCAGGTCGACGAGGATCTGGCGCGCGCCCTCGATCGACTGGGCTTCGTTCGCGGCCGCCATCCCCGTCAGGCGGCGCAGGTTTTCTTCCGATGCCTTGATGGCATGTTCACGTTCGCGGATCCCGGACAGGATCGTCATCACCGCCAGCGGCGTGATCGCCAGCGCCACCAGCAACATGAGCCGGCTGCGCAGGCTGTTCAGCCGGAAGCGGCTCAAGCCAGATGTCATCTTGTCTATTTTCTATCTGCCGCCTTGTGGGCAGCAAAGGCATCACCAAATTCGATTATCCTGCGGATGCCTTCGCGCAAGGTCGCCACGTCGTCCGAAATATAGCCGAGCCGGACATAGCCGGGCACGCCCAACGCATCGCCGGGCATGACGGCCACCCGATGTTCCTCGAGCAGCGCTTCGGCAAAGCCGACCGTGTCCAGCGTCAGGCTGCGCACGTCTCCCCACAGGTACGGACCGGAGGCCGGCGCGTGCATGACGATCCAGGGGACCTCGGCAAACAACCGCACCGCCAGGTCGCGCCGTTCACGGTAGTCCGCCATCATCGCGCGGGGCGCACCGGTCGCGAAAGCGACGTCGGCGGCCACCTGCGACAAATGCGGCGCGGCCGCCGTGATGGGGCCTTGCAGCGTCTGCATCGCGTTGACCACTTCGGCGGGCGCCAGCGCGAAGCCGACCCGCCAGCCCATCATGGCATAGCTTTGCGAGGCCGAAAACAGCGTCACCACGCCGATGTTCCGCCAGTCGCACAATGCCGCCAGGCTGGTGTGTCCGCCCTCGAAAATCAGGTGTTCGTAGCTTTCGTCGACGATCACCCGGGCCCCGATGCGCTCCACCCATGCACGAAGGTGTTCCAGTTCCCGGCGAGTGTACACCTTGCCGGTGGGATTGTGCGGGTTATTGATGATGACGATGTCCGGTTTGCCGAGGCCATCCAGCAGCTCCGGGGTGATTTCCTCGGGGAGATCGACCAGGATGGGACGCAGCCCCAGCAGTTGTGACGTAGCAACATAGGCCGGCCAGTGCGGCTTGAAGATGAGCACCGTGTCGTACGGATCGGTCAATGCATACAAGGCCTCGTACAGCCCCTGCTTGGCGCCGTTGGTGACGATGATCTCGTCCGTGGTCGCGTCGATGCCGTTTTCCTTTTTCAGCTTGGCAGCCAGCCGCGTGCGCACGTCCAGCGCGCCGACGACGCTCGTGTACGGCATGATCCGCTCGCGCTCGATGGCCGCCGCCACCGCGTCCAGCACGGGCCGCGGTGCGGGGAAGTGCGAGATGGCGATGGAAAAGTCGATGACGGACTGGCCCTCGCTGCGCAGCGTTTCGACGCGCCCGTGCATGGCGGTGGTGGCGAGGGGGCGGGACGACGCGATCCGGGCGGAAATTTTCATCTTTTGTTCTCTCGGGGATGATGTTATTTAAAAGTTATCAAGCGCGGTGCACAAGGCTGGGTGTTGCCTGATTGTACTAAATCGGCAGAACGATGCCGCACGTGTGGAAAATAGATTGCCGGAAATGCAGGATGGGCGAGCGCCGCGCCGCGCGGGATTCTGGTACGGTGATTGCAAGTAAAACCATGCGGGAGGACACCATGCAGCAACCCATCGTACGCACCTTCAAGCACGTGACGGCCGCCGAACAGGCGCGCGCGGAACTGCTGGCCGCGGGCGTGGCGGCCGACGACGTCGCGATCGATGTCCGCATCGACGAAGCCGGTCCCGTGCAGGGCAATTTCACCGTCGGCGATGCGCCTTCGGCGACAGGCAAGACGGCGTATTCGCACACGTACGCGCCGGTCGCGCAGGACGACGTGCGCGACTGCCAGGTAACGGTGAACGCGGCCGACGCCGCGCTGGCCAGGCGGGCCGCCGAAATCCTCGAGCACTTCGGCGGGCTCGATCCCGACCCGGCCCACGGCGCCATCGCCGCCCGCGAGACGCGCCATTGAGTTTGCGCGACAATAGGGCATCGCGGTCCGCGACCGCTTACAGGAGAATGCAATGAGTGCGATCCACCTCGACAAGCAGGATGCCCTGATCGTGATCGACATGCAGGTCGACTTCCTGCCCGGCGGGGCGCTCGGGGTGGCGGGCGGCCATGAAGTCGTCGCGCCCATCAACCACCTGATCGAGCTGTACCAGGCACAAGGCCTGCCCATCTTCGCGTCGCGCGACTGGCACCCGCATGACCACTGCTCGTTCGCGGCGCAGGGCGGACCGTGGCCGCCGCACTGCGTGGCCGGCACGCCGGGCGCGGAATTCGCGGCCGAGCTGGCGCTGCCGGACGACGCCGTCGTCATCTCGAAAGCCGACACGGCGCCTGTGGACGCCTATTCCGCATTCGGCGGCACCGACCTTGCGGCGCAGCTGCGCGCGCGGGACGTGGAGCGCGTGACAGTGGTGGGCCTCGCCACCGACTATTGCGTGCTGAATACCGTCACGGATGCGCTGGAAGAAGGTTTTACCACGCTGCTCGTGCCGGAAGCCATGCGCGCGGTCGACGTGCAGCCGGGCGACGGCCGCCGCGCGCTCGACCGCATGGTCGCGCGCGGGGCCGTGCCGGTGCGGCTGGGCGAGTTCGGGATGGTGGCGCTGTCCGTCGCGTGATCGTCTCGTAGCGTGCCCACGCGGACGTTCGCGGTATGTCGTCGTACGCGTGGGCGGAGGGCCGCCCACCCTACCGATCCACTACGAGATGTGCATCGTCTTCTGCGACATCGCCATCCGTGCCGCGCCCGATGGCGGCTGCCTGATCTGCGCGCGCCTGCCGGCCGCCTGATCTACGGCGCGCGCGCCACCACCAGATGCCCGGCGATGTCGCGGCCGTGATCCTGGCGCAGCACGGCGCGCTGCGCCGCGACGACGTCGAATCCGGCCGCCCGCGCGGTCCGCGTGACGTAGTCGAGCGCATGGGCGAACCGGTTCGACGGCAGGATGGCATGGTCACGTCCGTCGTCGAGCGCTTCGCACGAGAACGCGAACAGCCCGCCCGCGCGCAGCGCGCGCCGCAATTGTCCGAACAGCGGCGCCAGGTCGCCGACGTACACGAGGACGTCGGCCGCGACGGCGAGGTCGCACGATGCGGGGCGCTCCGCCAGCCATGCCGTGATGTCGGCGCAGGCCAGGTCGTCGTACAGGCCAAGCGCCGCCGCCCTGTCCAGCATGCGCTGCGACAGGTCGACACCCGTGACGCGCCGCGCCAGCGGCCGCAGGAAGGACGCGCACAGCCCCGTGCCGCAGCCGAGGTCCAGCGCGGCGCCCACCGGCAGCGCGGCCAGGTGCGGACGGAGCAGGGCGTCCAGCAGCGCCGGCGTGCGGTAGCCGAGGACGTCGACGAGGTGGCGGTCGAACCTGCCCGCGTACTGGTCGAACAGGTGTTTCACGTAGTCGGCCGGCGCCGCGGACGGCTGCTCCGATTCGCCCAGCGCCGCCAGTGAAAACCGGATCTCGTCCGCATCGCCGCCCAGCGCGAGCGCGCGGCGGTACGCCGTCACCGCCGCGTCGCGCCGGCCCAGCGCGCGCAGCGTGTTCGCGCGGTAGTGTTCGGCCAGTGCGTAATCGGGGCGCAGCGCCAGGGCCTTGTCGTAGCTGTGGAGCGCACCTGCGAGTTCGCCCGCTTTCTTCAGCGCCGTGCCGCGCGCGCACCAGGTGTCGGCCTGCGGGGCCAGGGCGAGCGCGCGGTCGTAGGCATCGATGCTGTCGCCATGACGGTCCAGCGCCTGCAGCGCGTGGCCCAGCGCGACGAAGGCGTCCGCATACGCCGGCCGGGTGGCGAGGGCCTGTTCGGCACTGGCGGCGGCATCGGCATGGCGTCCCAGGTCGTGCAGCGCGATGGCGCGGTGGCACCAGGCGTCGGCCAGTGCGGGGTGGATGCCGAGGGCGCGCTCGTAGCTGTCCAGCGCTTCCAGCAGGCGGCCGAGCCGGCGCAGCGTGTTGCCGCGGTTGTCCCAGGCGAGCGCGTAGGCCGGATCGAGGCGCAGCGCCGCTTCGTAGCTGGCCAGGGCGTCATCGACCCGGCCGAGGTCCTGCAGCGCGGCGCCCAGGTTGCAATGGGCGCGCGCCTGGTACGGGTCGACCCGCAGCGCTTCCCCGATCAGTTCCGCCGCGCGGCCGGCATGGCCGCGCTGGCGCTCGATCACGCCCAGCAGGTGCAGCGCGTCGAACTGGCGCGGGTTAATCGCCAGCACACGCTGGTACAGGTCCTGCGCCGCGTCGAACCGGCCCTGCTGGTGCAGGCGGACGGCCTGGGCCAGCAGGCCGGATGTGTCGTCGACCGCCACCCGTTCAGCTCCAGGACAGGTCCGCCTTCGCGAGCGGCAGCTCGCGCACGCGCTTGCCGGTGGCGGCGAAGATCGCGTTGCAGACGGCTGGCGCCACCGGCGGGAAGACGGGTTCGCCCAGGCCCGTGACGGGGTAGTCCGTCTTGAGGAAGTGCGTTTCGATCTTCGCGGGGGTGTCCGGCATGCGCAGCAGGGCGTAGTCGTGGAAGTTGCTCTGCACGATGCGGCCCTTGTCGATGTCGAGCGTCGGATACATCAGGGTGGACAGGCCGTCGATCACCGAGCCCTGCACCTGGTTCTCGGCGCCGGACAGGTTCACGATCTGCGCGCCGATGTCGGCGACGACGACGACGCGGTCCACGCGCAGCCGGCCTTCCTTCGACACGGTCACCTCGGCCACTTCCGCCACATAGCCGCGGTGGCTGAAGTGGAACGCGACGCCGGCGCCCTGGCCGCGCGCGAACTTGCGCTGCCCCCAGCCCGCTTTTTCCGCGACGGCCTTCAGCACGTTGCGCATGCGCCCCACGTTGTACGGCACGCCGCGCTCGCCGGTGCCGGCCACGAGGTCCTTGTCGCCCAGGAGGTCGAGGCGGAACGCGATCGGATCGCGCCCGGCCGCATGGGCCAGTTCGTCGATGAAGCTGTGGAACACCCACGCGAACACGTTGCTGCCCGGCGCGCGCCACGGTCCCATCGGGATGCGGCATTCGAGCGGCGTCTGCTCGATCAGGCAGTTGGCGAGCCAGCGGCCGGGGAATTCGTCGCCCGACAGGTTGCCGCCGCTGCCCGGCTGCAGCACGCTCGCGCTGCCGCCGTCGCTTTCCTTCTTCTCGACGCGGTTGGCGAACGTGACGAAGTGGTCGTGCCAGGCGACGACCTTGCCTTGCTCGTCCACGCCGCCGCGCAGGAAGTGGAAGCCGCCGGCGCGGAAGTGGTCGTGCTGCAGGTCGTCCTCGCGCATCCACGTCAGTTTGACCGGCGCCTTGACCTTTTGCGCGATCGCCGCCGCTTCGACGATGAAGTCGGACGACAGCCGGCGTCCGAAGCCGCCGCCACTGCGCGTGATATGGAGCGTGATCTGGTCTTTCGGGATGTTGAAGGTCGTGGACACGAGCGCCTGGCCCGCGCCCGGATTCTGCGTCGGCGCCCACACTTCGAGCGTACCGTCCGCGGGCTTGAACCACGCGGTGCAGTTCTGCGGCTCCATGCTCGCGTGCGAGATGAACGGGTAGACGTAGTTCGCTTCCACCGTGCGCGCGGCGCCGGCCAGCGCCGCATCGACGTCGCCATCCTTGCGCATCACGGCGGCGCCGGGCTGGGCGCTCGCGGCCTGCGCGGCGGCGAGGAAGCCCGACCAGCTGTGGCGCGCGCCTTCGCCTTCGTCCCACGTCACCTTCAGGTTCTTGCGCGCGCGGAACGCGTTCCACGTCGAGTCGGCGACGATCGCGACGCCGGGCCGCAGGCCGTTCAGGTTTTCCGTGCCCTCGACGAGGAACGCGGCCTTCACGCCGGGCATGCGCCTGATGGCGTCCAGGTTCGCCTCGACGGGGCGGCCGCCCGGCACGGGGCATTTCACGTACGTCGCGTACAGCATGCCGGGCAGGCGCGTATCGATGCCGAACAGCGGCTGGCCGCTGACGACCTGCGCGTTGTCCACGCCGCCCACGCGCGTGCCGAGCAGGCGGTAGGTGGCGGGATCCTTCGGCACGACGTCGGCGGCGGCCGGCACCGGCAGCGCGGCCGCCGTGCGCACGAGCGCGCCGTACCCCAGCTTGCGGCCGCTGGCGCCGTGCACGACGGCGCCGTTCTCCGCGCGGCATGCCGCCGCCGGCACGTTCCACGTCTGCGCGGCGGCCTTCACCAGCATCGTGCGCGCCGTGGCGCCCAGGCGCAGGAAGTTGTCGTAGTTGGTCGGCGTCGACGTCGACCCGCCGGCGCCCTGCGACCCGTAGATCGGGTTCAGGTCGCCCTGTACGACGCGCACGAGTTTCCAGTCGACCTCGAGTTCCTCGGCCAGCACCATCGGCAGCGACGTCTTGATGCCCTGGCCGATTTCCGGCTGCTTGGAGACGAGCGTCACGCGGCCGTCCGTGCCGATGCGGATGAACGCGTTCGGGACGAAGTCGCCCGCGGCGGGTTCGGCCGGGCCGTTGTCGGCCAGCGCGGCGATGGCGCCGCTCGCGTGCACGCCCAGCAGCAGGGCGGCGCCGGCGCCGGCCGACTGGCCGAGGAAGCGGCGGCGCGACGGGGAGGCGGGGCGGCTCATGCTTTCCCCTTGTCGCCGGTCGCGGCAATGTCCGCGGCCCGATGGATGCCGGCGCGGATCCGGACATAGGTCGCGCAGCGGCACAGGTTGCCGGCCATCGCGTCGTCGATCTGGGCGTCGGTCGGCTTCGGATGCTGTTTCAGCAGGGCGCATGCCGACATGATCTGGCCGGCCTGGCAATAGCCGCACTGCGGCACGTCCAGCTCGGTCCAGGCCTGCTGCAGCGGGTGCATGGCGCGGGCGTCGAGGCCTTCGATCGTGGTGATGCGGCGCTTGCCGATGCTGCTTACAGGCAATTGGCAGGCACGGGCCGGCGCGCCGTCCACGTGCACGGTGCAGGCGCCGCAGGCGCCGATGCCGCAGCCGTATTTCGTGCCGACGAGGCCAAGGGTATCGCGCAGCGCCCACAGCAGCGGAGTATCCGCTTCGACGTCGACGGCCTGGGCCTTGCCGTTGACGTTCAGTGTGTATTTACTCATGTCCTCGTGGGATGGTTTGGATTGCCATAACTGAACTGTGCAATGCTAAACCAAACTGCCCCGTCAAGACCAAAGGATTTGATCTTTTACGTCGCAATAGTCGAAACCCGGGGGGTATGACATACTGGAGCGGCCCGGTGCGCAGCACCGCACGCCCGACCCACATGCGACGACCGATCACTTTTCCGACCACTCTGCGCAGCCGCCTGGCCGGCGCCGTCGGCGTGCTCGTACTGGGCGCCACCATGCTGGCCGGCCCGCTGGCCGTCGATGTGGCCGAGCATGACCTGCGCGCCGTGCTGGGCGCGCAGCAATATGCCACGCTGTCCGGCGCCGCCGCCTTCCTCGACGACCGGCTGGAGGCGCGCCTGCGCCAGATGGCCGCGCTGGCCGCCGCGCTGCCGGCGGACGCCCGCGGCGACCCGCGCCGCCTGCAGGCCTGGTTGACCGGTCGCACGGCCGACGTGGACGAGGATTTCGTCGACATCGCCGTCTTCGCGCGCAATGGCGAACTGGTGGCGTCGGGCGCCGCCATCCCGGGCGCCCAGCCGCTGACGGCCACCGGCCGCCCGTACTTCGAAGAAACCCTGCTGCGCGGCCGCGGCATCGTGTCCGATCCATTCCAGAGCCGCCTGTCCGGCGCGAAGATGGTGCTGGTGACGGCGCCCGTGTTCGACGACCACGGCGCGATCGTCTACGTGCTGGCCGGCCGCATCGACCTGCAGCATGCGCGCTTCCTGCGCCAGGTCGACGCGCTGCGGCCGGGCGCCACGGGCTATCTGTTCCTGATGTCGGCCGACGGCACGCCCATCGATGCGCCCGCGAAAGAGCGGTCGACGGCGCCGCCCGACGAGCAGCCCGGCCTCGCGCGCGCCCTGCACGGCTTCGAGGGCTGGCTGATCGGCGGTGACCGGGACGGGCCCGCCATCGTCACCTATAAACGCCTCGCGACGACCGGCTGGATCCTCGGCGCGCGCTATCCCGAGGCGGAAGCGTTCGCGCCGCTCGTGCGCGTGCGGCGCACGGTGCTGGTCGTGGCGGGCATCCTCGCGCTGGTCGCGGGCGCGCTGTCGTGGTGGCTCGTGCGGCGCGGCCTGCGTCCGCTGGACGCGCTGCGCCGCGACGTGGCCGCCGTGCGCCACGAAGGCGTCGACAGCGACGTGCTGGCGCTCGCCCGGGACGACGAGGTCGGCGAACTGGGCCGCGCCTTCCACGACCTCGTGCAGGCGCGCGGGCGCGCGGCGGCCCGCCTGCGCGCCATCGCCGACAATGTCCCGGCCGTCATCGCCTACGTCGACCGCGACGAACGCTTCGAGTTCACCAACGCCGGCTTCGACCGCATGATCGGATCGCAGCCGGACGTGTTCATCGGGCGCACGGTGCGCGAAGCGCTGGGCGAGGCCGGCTACGCGCGCCTGGAACCGCTGATCCGCGCGGCCCTGCGCGGCGAGCATGGCCACGTGGAAGACGTGCGCAGCGACGACGCCACGCGCCACCAGATGATCGACATCATTCCCGACATCGATGCGGACGGGCACGTCACCGGGTTCTTCGTGATGGCCATGGACATCAGCGAGCGCAAGGAAGCGGAACTGGCGCAGGCCGCGAGCGAGCAGCGCCTGCGCCTGATCGCCGACAACCTGCCCGTGCTGATCTGCTACATCGACCGCAATCACCGCATGGGCTTCGGCAACGCGACGTTCCATGCCTGGCTGGGTCTCGAACCGGCCCACCTGCCCGGCATGCACCTGCAGGACGTGCTGGGCAAGCCGGCCTACGACGCGGCCCGGCCGCGCCTGAAGCAGGCCTTCGAAGGCGTCGGCGCCACGTTCGAGATGCCGCTGCAGGCGCAGGGCCGGCACCGCATCCTCGAATGGACGTTCGTGCCCGACCTGCAGGCGCAGGGACGGGTGACGGTCGCCGTCGCCGGCGTGTACGCGCTCGCGCACGACATGACGCGCGTGAAGGAGGCGGAAAGCCGGCTCGTGCAGATGGCGCGCTTCGACAGCCTCACCGGCATCGCCAACCGCCGCCTGTTCGGCGAACTGCTGGGCCTGGCGCTGGAACGCGTGCGCCGCCAGCGCCAGGTGATGGGCCTGGCCTACCTTGACATCGACCACTTCAAGGCCATCAACGACACGTGGGGCCACGGCGTCGGCGACGAGGTGCTGAAGGAATTCGCGCAGCGCCTGGCCGGCTGCGTGCGTGTCACCGATACGCCGGCGCGGCTGGCCGGCGACGAATTCGTCGTCCTGCTGGAAGACGTGAAGGGCATGGAAGAAGCGGAACGGATCGGCGCCAAGATCGTGGACGCCATCCGCAAGCCGTTCGCGACGGGCGCCGGTCCGCTGGATGTCACGGCCAGCGTGGGCATCGCGCTCGTCCACGGCATGGACGGCCCGCTGCCCTCGCAGGACCAGGTGCTGGGCTGGGCCGACACGGCCCTGTATGCCGCCAAGCACGGCGGCCGCAACCGCTGCGTCGTGCGCGTGGCGGAGGAGGCCGGCGTGCCGGCGAAGTAGCTCGTCGGGTTACTGCGGCGCCGGCTGCGTGGCCACCAGCGTGCGCTGGACCCAGCCGCCCGCGACGTTCTCGCCGTCGATCTTGACGAAGCCGTCGCGCTCTTCGCCGGTGGCGATCGCTTCTTCCGAACGCTTCAGCGTGCCCATCACCTTGCTGCCGGCGCGCGGTTCCGTGTACACCTTGACAGTGGCCAGGCGCGCGTACACGCTGGCGCCGGCCGTGACGGGCACGCCTTCGTGCGTGGACGCCTGCGCATTCACCTTGCTGGCCGCGCTGCTGGTGCGCACGAGGCTCGGCTCGTTGCGGATCCGCGCCACGATGCGGTTGTAGTTGTCGAGCAGGCTGGCCGCGACCATCTTGCCTTCCGGCGTGTTCGTGTAGCCGCCCAGGCGCGAATAATCGCCGCCGCCCCAGCTCCAGCCGGAAATGCCGAAGTCGGTCTTCGTCGCGACGCCTTCTTCCGCCGCCACCTGGATGCCGGAGCGGACGTCCGCGATCAGGAGGCTCGTCTGCGCTTCCTTGAATTTGAGATTGCCGGCGATGCCGCCCGCGATCCGGCCCAGGCCGCCCAGCAGCCGTCCGCCGTAATCCGTGATCGCGCCGCCGATGCCGCCCGTGTTGGCGGCGGCGAACTGCACGTTCGGCGTCATCACGAAGTCGGCCGCCTGCAATTGCCCCTTGCCGACGTTGCTGCCGGCCAGCGTCTCGCCGTTCGCGGCGAGCGCCCGTTCCTGTTGCAGGTTGGCCATCGCGGCGCCGCGCTCCACGACCTGGAAGCAGTTCGACTGCTGGATCATGATGCGCAGCAGGGCCACCGGCGAACCGAGTCCGTAGCTCTGCAGCGCGTGCGCGCTTTCGCTCTGGGCTTCCGTCACCGCGATGGTGCCGAGCGGGCGGTCGCAACGCTCGACTTTGGAAGTGGTTTCCTGGGCGTGCAGGGAGGTGGCGCTCGCGAGCAGGGCGGCGATGATCGATATCCGGATTGGCTTCATGACCCTTGTTGTTAACAAACGATAATTTGTTCATTTTACAACTATGCAAAGGGTCGGAATCTCGCCAATTTTCACATTTCACAATCCGGTCGGGTAGGTTTCCGGCGGTTCCTCCGCATGCCAGCCGCCGCCCGGGTCGAGCGGATGCACGGCCGTCGTGTGGTCGATGTGGATCACGGCGTCGAACTGGTGCGCCATGCGGGCGGCAAAATAATGGCTGTGGCGCTCCGTGCGGGGCAGGTAGATGACGCCGATGGCCCGTTCCAGCCGCCGTTCCTCCATCGCGGCGCGGACGTCGTCGTCGATGCCCTTGTCGACGCCGTCATGCAGCGGCAGCAGGAAGCGGGGAATGCCCGTCCGGTGCAGCAATTCCTCGTAGCTGCCCGGCATGCCCGGCCGGACGCGTTTGTGCTCGGCCGGCGCATCCCATTCCGATGCCGCCGTGACGAAGCCGTCGTACGTGGAAAACCCGATCAGCCGGGCCTCCCCGTCGTACTCCTTGCGCGCCAGCTGGCCGACATTCCACTCGCCCATCTCGCCCATTTCCGTCGCGCTCGCGTCGCCGATGTGGGAGTTGTGTTCCCAGACGACGATCTTCGCCGGCTCGCCATCCTTCGACAGGTGGTGGGCGAGCGCGTCCAGCGTTTCGGCCATATGGCTGTCACGCAAGTTCCACGATGACACGCGGCCCCGGAACATCGTCCGGTAGTACTCCTCGGCATTCTTGACGAGGCGCGCGTTTTGCTGGGCATAGAAGAACGCTTCCTCGTCGCCGTCGCGGTGCATGTAGTCGCTGGCGCGCTGCTGCAGTTGGCGCAATTGTTCGAGGACGCCCTGTTCGCACGACGCGGACAGGTCGAGGCTGGCCGTATAGCCGTAGTGCTGGCTGTCCTCGTGGTAATGGTCGAAGCAGGCGTAGCGCTCGCGCGCCTGGCGCGCCGCGCTCGGGTCGACCTGGTCGAGGTAGCGCAGCACTTCCTCGATCGACGTGAACATGCTGTACAGGTCGAGGCCGTAGAAACCGACCTGCGCGCCCGGGACTGTCTCGTTGTGGCGCCGCAGCCATTGAACGAACGCGGCGACGTCCGTGTTCCGCCACATCCAGTTCGGAAAGCGCTGGAAGCCGGACAGGGCCTCATCCGCATTGCGGTCGCCGCCGCGGCCGCGCACGTAGCGGTTGACGCGGTAGGCGTCCGGCCAGTCGGCCTCGACGGCCACGGCGTGGAAGCCCTTGTCCTCGATCAGGCGCCGCGTGATGCGTGCGCGTTCCTCGTAGAACTCGTGGGTGCCGTGCGTCGCTTCGCCCAGCAGGACGAAGCGCGCATCGCCCACGAGATCGAGCAGGGCGTCGTAGTCGCGTGCGCCGCCCGTCAGCGGGCGGGCGGCGTTGCGGAGCGCGGAGATGGTGTGCGGCGTCGCCATGGCGGCCTCAGTGCAGCCAGCGGCTGCTGGTGCGCGACCGCGCGGCGTCGCGCGGCACGGCGCCCCGTTCGATGAACGCCTTCATGCGCGCCAGGTCGTCGTCCATCTGCGACTTCGGATCGGCCCCGAGCAGCGTCGCGAGACCGTGGCCGACGACGCCCGCCGGCGGCGTGTACGACATGTGCACGGTGACGCGGGTGCCGCCGCGGTGCGGTTCGAACTGGATCGAGCCGCTCTGCGGGATCTCGGCGCCCCCTTCGCTGCGCCAGGCCAGGCGGTGCGGCCGGGTCTGCTCGGTAAGCACGGAATTCCATTCGAATTCGCTGCCGCCGGGCCCGCGCACGACCCAGTGCGAGCGACCGCGGCCGAGGTCGCGCACCTCGGCGACGTGGGACATGAAGTGCGGGAAGTTCTCGTAATTGGTCCACAGGTCGTACACCTCGTCCGGCGCGGCGTCGATGTGGATGGCGTTGCTGAAGTCGACGGTCTGGTCCATGCCGAGACCCCGGCCGCGCAGCATGCCCAGCAACGGCTGGTTGGTGGCGCCGCGCGCCAGCAGCGCGGCGCCGGCCAGGCCCAGCATCAGCGCCAGCGGCGAGCGCCGGCTCAGCGCGTACAGCGCCAGCAGGCCGCCGCCGGCCAGGGCCGAGTTGCGCGCGGCCGGCGTCCATGCGCCGCCCGGGCCGGCCTGCAGCGCGTCGCGCATGCGCGCGCCCACGTCGTGCGCCATGGCGCGTGCCTTGTCCATGCCGTTGCCGACGTCGTTGCCGCCATCGGCGGCCCGGCCCAGCGCATGCCGCGCCTTGTCGAGGCCCGCGTCGAGCGCCTCGCCCGCTGCATGCCCCATGCGTTCCAGCGCCGAGCCCGACCTGGCGGCCGCGCCGTCCGGCCGCACGCTGTCCGCCACGTCGGCCACGCGCTCGCGCAGCTGCTCGCCGACGGCGCCGATGCGTTCGCCCGCGCCATGCCAGACGTTGCCCAGCGCGCTCGACGTGCGCGCGCCCGCGTTACGCACGGCGGCGGCCGATTGCGCGCGGCGCGCACCGCCGCGGTCCGGGTCGAGCATGTACATCAGCAGGGCGCCGGCGGCGGCGCCGCCGATCCACTTCGCGATTTCATAGCCTGTGTCTGTCGTGTTTTTCATGGTTCGCTCCTCCGGTTGGTCGGCCCCCGGCCGCCGTCTCGTCATGCCAGGCGGTGGCCAGCAAATCCTGCACTTCCTCGTCGCTGGTCTGCCCGAACGCGTCGTACCACTGGCCCACCGCGCGGAAGTGGGGCGGGGTCGACAGGCACACGAGGTCGTCGACGCGGGGTTCGAGCGTGGCCGCCGTGTCGGGCGGCGCGACGGGAATCGCCAGCACCAGCTCGCGGGGCCCGAGCCGGCGCGCCACCTCGATCGCGGCCAGCATCGTGGAGCCCGTCGCGACGCCGTCGTCGACGAGGATCGCGCTGCGTCCGGCGAGGTCGAGCGGCGGGCGGCCGCCGCGGTAGGCGCGCTCGCGCCGCTGCAGTTCGGCCAGCTCGCGCGCCGTCACGGCGTCGACGTCCTGCGCGGTGACGCCCATCAGGCCGGGCACGCCGGGCTGGAGGACGCGCACGCCGCCGCTGCCCACGGCGCCCATCGCGAATTCTTCGTGGCCCGGCATGCCGAGCTTGCGCACGAGGAGGACGTCGAGGGCGATGCCGAGCCGCTGCGCGATGGCGAACCCGACCGGTACGCCGCCGCGCGGGAGTGCCAGCACGACGGCGTCCGGGCGCCGGGCATAGCCGGCGAGCCGCTGCGCCAGCAGCCGGCCCGCTTCGGTACGGTTCTTGAAATGACGGATGTCGGCCATGATGCGGACTCTTTCCCAGAAACCTGCTTTAGTCTCGGCACGAGCGCGGACGCGGGCGGCCCGCGGGCGGTCCGCCTGCGCGCCGCGCCCGGCGCTCATCGGATCGTTACTGAATCGTCAGCTGGCGCGCCGTGCCGCCCTGCTTCTTGGGCAGCGAGAGCATCAGGACGCCGTCCTCGAGGCGCGCCTGGGCGCTCGCATCGTCGACCTCGGAGGGCAGCGTGAAGCTGCGCTGGTACTTGCGCGTCGAGCGCTCAGAATACACCACCTGTTCGCCCTGGCGCTGTTCGTTTGCCTGCTGGCACTCGCCCTCGATGGTGACGCGCTGGCCGTCGATCGACACGTGCACGTCTTCCTTCTTGACGCCCGGCAGCTCGGCCTTCACCTCGAACGTTTTTTCGGTCTCGCTGACGTCCAGGCGCGGCATGCCGACGTCGTCGCCGGCCCAGCGCCCCTGTGCGAGCGGGGCGAAGAAATCCTGGAACATGTTCTCGACCATGCGTCCGAACTGGTCGTCCATGGCGCCGGGACGGTAGGTGGAGAGCGGCGTCGCGCCTCTTCTGATCAGGTTCATGATAGACCTCCCTTTTAAGAATGATGTCCGGCGGCGCGCGGGCGCCGCCAACCCCATTTATAGGGCGGTCCAGACATGTTTGCAAGGGTCGCCACGAACCGTGCGCGGGGACCCGGACTGACCTTTGATACAGGCCAGCAGGCGAACGAAAGCGGGGAATTTCGCGCGGCCGCCCCGGTCAATGACAGTGTGCAGACCGGGGGCCGGCGTGGCGTCAGCCGAGGTTGCGCCGGTGGAAGCGCAGATGGTCTTCGACGAAGGTCGAGATGAAGTAATAGCCGTGGTCGTAACCCGGATGGCGGCGCAGTTCGAGCGGCTGGCCGACGGCGCGGCAGGCGTCCTCGAACGCGTCGGGGTGCAGTTGCTCGGCCAGGAACTTGTCGGCCAGCCCCTGGTCGATCAGGATGCCCTTGGGGAAGGGCGGAGAATCGGCGCAGGTCATCAGGTCGGTCGCGTCGTAGGCGCTCCAGGCATCGCGGTCCGGGCCGAGGTACCCGCCGAACGCCTTCTCGCCCCAGGGACAGCGGGACGGCGCGGCGATGGGGGCGAAGGCCGACACGGAGCGGAACAGGCCCGGGTTGCGCAGCGCCAGCACCAGGGCGCCGTGGCCACCCATCGAGTGGCCGAAGATGCCCACGCGCGCCGGATCGGCCGGAAGCAGGGCCGGCACCAGCTCGCGCAGTTCGAGGATGTGGCTGTACATGCGGTAGTGGGTCGACCAGGGTTCGCGGGCCGCGTCCACGTAAAAGCCGGCGCCCGCGCCGAAGTCCCAGTTGTCGGTCTCGCCCGGCACGCCGGCGCCGCGCGGGCTCGTGTCGGGGGCGACGAGGATCAGGCCTTCCTGCGCCGCCACGCGCTGGGCGCCGGCCTTGATCATGAAGGTCTCTTCGGTGCAGGTCAGGCCGGCGAGGTAGAACAGGACGGGCAGGCGCTTGCCGTGCGCGCCGGGAGGAAGGTACACGGAAAAACGCATCGGCAGGCCGATGGCGGCGGAATCGTATTGGTAGAAGCGCTGGACGCCGTCGAAACAAACGTGTTCGCTGAGGAGTTCGGGCATGGCTCGGTCCATCGAAGGGTTGGCTGATCAAAAACGCAAGTATGCACGGTCCGAACGCGGGCCGCCACCCGGCTTCAGATCAGGCCGAGCGCCCCCAGCACGGCGCCGGCCGCGAGCAGCCATAGCAGGTGGATGCGCGTGCGCCAGATGATCAGGCCGCTGACGATCGCCGTCAGCCACAGGGGCCAGTTCGCCAGGGCGGTGGACGCCCCGGCGCCGGCACTGGCGGCGGCGCTGGCCATGATCCAGGCCGTGGACAGCAGCAGCGCGATCACGATGGGCGCCATGCCCTGCTTGAAGGCCCGCACGGCGCGCAGGTCGCGGTTGCGGTGGCCCCAGCGGGCGGCCGTGTACGTGATGATGGTGGACGGGGTCAAGATGCCGACCATCGTCACGAGCACGCCGAACAGCGCGGCGCCAGTGCTGCCGGCGTTCTGGCCGACGTGCCACCCCATCAGGGCGACGAACAGGACGTTCGGCCCCGGTGCGGCCTGGGCCAGCGCGATGGACTGGTTGAACTGTTCCTGGGTCAGCCAGTGGTGCTGTTCGACGAGGAAGCGGTGCATCTCGGACGATGTCGAGATGGCCCCGCCGACCGACATCAGCGACATCAGGAGGAAATGGCCGAACAGCCGGAGCCAGTCGGCCCAGTCCAGCGCGAGGTGGAGGGGCGCGCTCATGACCGCAGGCGGCGGTATGTGAGGACGCAGCCCAGGCCGCCGAGCCCGGACAGCACCCAGGGGAGCGGGCACTTGAGGAACGCGACGAGGAGGAAGCCGGCCGCGCTGATGGCGAGACACCAGGACAGGGGCATCGGACTCTTCTTCAGCGCGCTGGCCAGGCGCAGCCCGGCCGCGCCGATCAGGCCGGCACAGACGGCGGCCATGCCGCGCAGCGCGCCGGCCACGAGAGGGCTGTCGGCGAAGCGGTCGTGCAGCACGGCCAGCCCGATGACGAGTACGAGGGGCACGGCCAGCAACCCGGCCAGTGCGGCGAGGGCGCCGGCGATGCCGAAATGGCGGCCGCCGATCATCAGGGACAGGTTGACGACGTTCGGTCCGGGCATGATCTGGGCGACGGCCCAGTCTTCGATGAATTCTTCCTGCGTCAGCCAGCGCTTGCGGTCGACGATTTCGCGCTGGACGATGGCCAGCACGCCACCGAAGCCCTGCAGGGCCAGCAGTGTGAAGGAGATGAACAGGTCGGCGAGGGAGCGGGGGCGGTTGGCGGTGTCGGGTGTGTCGGAGCGGGGCGGGGCGTTCATCTTCCGATTATCGCGCCGCGCCCGGCATCCTGTCCATGCGCGGCCGGCGGTCAGCCGCCGCCGATGCCCCGCATCACGCGTCCCGTGCCTTCGCATTCGGGACAGGTCTTGCCGTCGGCCAGCTTGCCGCTGCCGCCGCAGGTTTCGCACAGGTCTTCGCCGGCGCCTGGCGTGTCGGGTTCGGCTTCGTCGCCGGGTTTCAGGTCGGGATCGGGCATTGCGCTCATGGCGTCCTCGTGATGGTTGGATGACGGATGCATTCTAGGCGCAGCGTGGAGCGGGCGGCGCACGGCGGGCGCGCATGTCGCGCGGATTTGTCATGAGGAATTCACAAACGCATGCCACATTGGATCAAAATTAATCTTGACTTTGGCTAAAGGTGGGAAATACTCGTTAGGCGGCAATCCCTTCAATCCATCAAAGTCAGGAACTGCGATGAACCAAGACACCCTCGAGCTCGAAGACGGTCGGGCGACCATCCCCTACCAGCGGCGCGATAGCCAGCAAATGGATATCGTCGACCTGGGTATTGCGCTCCAGCAGCGCAGCAATACGATGTCGGCCGTTGAATACCTGCGTTCGCAAGACGTCGGCAACGACGTCATCGAACGCGTGCTGACGGAGCCGGGCCGCAGGCGTTCGTGGTGCAGGTAGTAAAGCCAGCTCGACGGTTGTGCACAATCTTGCTCGGTTGCATCTTGCATATTGTTTCGATTCGTGCGTCACTTGACGTGGTAACTCATTGATTTTGTGAAGGTTGAGTATTGCCCACACAACGGGCAAATTGTTGAAACCCGCATTCCTGCTTGGTTTTGGCATGTCAAGAGGGTGTTTTTCCACAACCTTATACACAGTTTTTGTGGATATCTGATCAAGCTTTGTTGATGAGACAAGCGAGGCGGACGGGGCCAGGAACGGCCGCGTCCGCCGACGCGGTTTTGCCACATCGATATCGATGCGCTTGCATAAAGATACTGGACAAATGTACAGTTGAGCATCTATCCTCAACCGCCATGTCCGCCGCCACCGCCACCCCAGTTTCCCCGCCAGCCGCGCCCGCCGATCCGTTCGCCGGCCTGAATCCCGAGCAACGCGCCGCTGTCGAACACGACGTCGATGCGGACATCGTCCGGCCCCTGCTGGTCGTCGCGGGCGCCGGCTCGGGCAAGACGAATACGCTGGCGCACCGGGTGGCGAAGCTGATCCTGGCCGGGGGCGATCCCCAGCGCATCCTGCTGCTGACGTTTTCGCGCCGTGCCGCCAACGAGATGGGCCAGCGCGCCGCCGGCGTGCTGCAGCGCGTGCTGGGCACGTCGTCGACGGCCGTGGGCAACCTGCCGTGGGCCGGCACGTTCCACAGCATCGGCGCGCGCCTGCTGCGCGAATACGCGGGCCGGATCGGCCTGGAAGCATCGTTCACGATCCACGACCGCGCCGATTCCGAAGACCTGATGGGCCTCGTGCGCCAGAACGTCGGGCTGGGCGCCGCGAACGGCCAGAAACGCTTTCCGCTCAAGGGCACGTGCCTCGCGATCTACTCGCGCGTCGTCAACAGCCGCGAACCGCTCGCCGACGTGCTGCAGTCGACCTTCCCCTGGTGCAGCGAGTGGGAAGAGCAGCTCAAGCGGCTGTTCGGCGCCTACGTCGACGCCAAGCAGGAGCAGAACGTGCTCGACTATGACGACCTGCTGCTGTTCTGGGCCGAGATGGCGTCCGATCCCGAACTCGGGCCGGAACTGGGCGCGCTGTTCGACCACGTGCTCGTCGACGAATACCAGGACACGAACCGCCTGCAGGCCGCGATCCTGCAAGGCATGAAGCCGGACGGGCGGGGCGTGATGGTCGTCGGCGACGATGCGCAATCGATCTATTCGTTCCGCGGCGCGACGGTGCGCAACATCCTCGACTTCCCGCAGCAGTTCGGCGCGCACACCCGCCTGATCACGCTGGACCGCAACTACCGCTCGACGCAGCCCATTCTCGACGCCTCGAACGCCGTCATCGCCGCGGCGCTGGAGCGGCACGCGAAAACGTTATGGACCGACAAGGCGGCCACCGGCAAGCCGCAGCTCGTGCTGATCCCGGACGAGGCCGAGCAGGCGCGCTGGGTGTGCAACCGCGTGCTGGAGCAGCGCGAGGCGGGCATCCGGCTGACGCAGCAGGCCGTGCTGTTCCGCGCCGCCAGCCACAGCGCGGCGCTGGAGCTGGAACTCGTGCGGCGTAACATCCCGTTCGTGAAATTCGGCGGCCTCAAGTTCCTGGAAGCGGCGCACATCAAGGACGTGCTCGCCATGCTGCGCTTCGCCCAGAATCCGGCGGGCCGTGTGGCCGGCTTTCGCGTCGTGCAACTGATTCCCGGCATAGGCCCGGCGACGGCGGCCCGCCTGCTCGATGCGGTGGCGGAGGCGGCGGATCCCGTCGCGGCGGTCGAAGGATTTCCCGCGCCCCCGCGCGCGCAAGGCGAGTGGGAGCAATTTATCGCGCTGTTCCGCACCCTGCGCACGACGGGCCTGCGCTGGCCGCTGGACATCGAACTTGTCCGGGACTGGTACCTGCCGCATCTCGAACGCCTGCACGACGACGCGTCCGTCCGCACCGCGGACCTCGACCAGCTGGTGGCGCTGGCCGGCGGCTATGGCTCGCGCGAGAACTTCCTGACCGAACTGACGCTCGATCCGCCGGAAGCGACGAGCGACCGCGCCGGCCCGCCGCTGCTGGACGAGGATTACCTGATCCTGTCGACGATCCACTCGTCCAAGGGCCAGGAGTGGAAGGCCGTGCACGTGCTGAACGTCGTCGACGGCTGCATCCCGTCCGACATGGCGACGGGGAGTGCCGAGGATATCGAGGAAGAGCGCCGCCTGCTGTACGTGGCCATGACGCGCGCGAAGGAGCACCTGCACCTCATCGTCCCGAACCGTTTTTTCATCAAGCAGCAGGCGCAGATGGGCGACCGCCACGTGTACGCGCAGCGCACGCGCTTCGTCACACCCGTCATGCTCAAGCATTTCGAGGAATGCGTATGGACGAACGCCGAAACGTTGCAGGTACGCAAGCCTATGCCGGACAGTGTGCGGATGATGGTCCGCGACCGGGCCCGCAACGCCTGGAAATGAAAATAACGGCAAGATGACGGCAAAAGTGGGCAGAATCGGAACAGTGTGACAAAGTTATCCCCGCTGGGTCGACTTTGTAGGAATTTGCCCCATCGCCACTGCCTGCTTAAAACGCGAGCAACGGTAACCCGTTGATTTTATTGAGTTTCGATTTTGCCCGTTCAATGGGCAGTTTGTTGAAACCCGCATCAATACTGGGCTTCTGGCTTGTCAAGAGGCGCTTGTCCACACAGTTATCCACATTTCTTGTGGATATTAAAATTAATCCCGTCGAATCAATGCCTTAGGTCGCGGACTTGATGCGGCATCGAGATTTTTTGGTGCCGATCAGCTACGTTAATCCAGCAATGCATGGAGGGTAAGGAGAGCCTCCAGCGCGCCCTGCGCGACGCCGACACCGCGGCCCGGACGGACATCGGGTTCGCGCGGGTTGATGCGCACGAGCGGCGCGCCCTGCGTTTCGCACAGGCGCCGCACGGAGGGCACGTCCGTGCCGGCGCCCAGCTCGATGACGACGAGGTTGTCGACGCGCGCGCGCCAACGCGCCAGGCGACCGCACTGCGCTTCCGTGCGCGCGTCCAGCCAGCGGCCGTCGCCGAACATCAGGATGTTGGGACGTGCGAGTGCGCCGCAATGCGGACAGCGGGGCAGCGGCGGCGTCATCAGGCAGGTCGCCGGATCGATGACGGGGTCGACCGGATCGGCCGGCCAGATCATGTCGCTGCAAGGGCGCGTGCACTGCAGGTGGTGGATGGTGCCATGGCATTCGACGAGACGGTCGTCGTCGAAGCCCGCGCGCTGGAACTGCCCGTCGACGTTGCTCGTGAAGACGAACGCGCCATGCTTCAGGCGCGTTCCGATGGCGCGCAGGATCGCGAAGCCCGCGTGCGGCACCGTGGCGCGGTATAACGCGAGACGGTGGCCGTAGAAGCCCCAGGCCAGTGCCGGGTTCGTGTCGAAGCTGTGCGGATTCGCGATCTCGACGAAGCGGATGCCCAGCGCCGCCAGCGGCGGATAGGCGCGCCAGAAGCCGTGGTCGCCGCGGAAGTCGGGCAGGCCGGAATCGACGCCGATGCCGGCCCCGGCGCCGATCAGGAGGCCATCCGCCGCGCGCAGCAGGGCGGCGGCCCGGGCCAGGCCGGCGGCGGTGGTCATGCGGCGTCCCCCTCGTCGATGCGGCGTTGCAGATGTTCCAGTGCGTCGAGGAAGCGTTCCGCGGCGAGGCCCGGCGGCCACGGTTCCCATGGCGCGCAACCGTAGACGGCGGCCAGCGGATCCTGCGCCAGCACGGCGGACCGGATCTTCAGCGTCGTGCGCACTTCCTGTTCCGACCAGCCCGCCACGTGGACGGCTTCGCTGGCGGCGGCCAGGCGGTCGGCGCGCTTGTGGAGCTGGTGCTCGGCCGGCGTCCACGCGGGCAGGCGGTAACGCAGGAACACGGCCTGTTCGAGACGCCGCGTGAGCGCGCGGAAACCGTCGCCGAGAAAAGGCTTGATCGGAGAGACCGCGTCGAAGCCGAGCAGGCCTTCCTCGGCGTCGTGCAGCAACTCGCGCAGTTCGACGACGGGGGCGAGCGGGACGGGCGACGCCGCGCGCCGCAGCAGCATCACGGCGATCGAGTGCTGGGCGACGGAGAGCGGCAACGGCCAGGCCGAGTGGCCGCCCCAGCGGTAGGTGCGCGCGAGGCCGAGGGCGAGGTCGCTGTCGTCCCAATCGAACGGGGTCGGATTCAACAGGTCGAGGCGCTTGCCGGACGGCATGCGGACCCAGGCGCGCATGTCGGGCGCCATGTCAGCGGTGGCGTGGATCGATGGACATGGTTCGATTCTACACGGCCGCACCGGCCGACCCCGGCCGGATTGACGTGGCCGAACACAGGCCCCTGTTCGCGGTGTAGAGTAGGCTGCGACCGGGCGCGGGCCCGGCGGTTTGGAGCGTGGCGATCATGGGTGAACACGGCAAACGTATCGAGTGCGACGTCCTCGTCGTGGGCGGCGGCATCAACGGCGCCGGCGTCGCGCGCGACGCGGCCGGGCGCGGCCTGCGCGTCGTCCTGTGCGAGAAGGACGACCTCGCCCAGCACACGTCGTCCGCGTCCAGCAAGCTGATCCACGGTGGCCTGCGTTATCTGGAGCAATATCATTTCGGACTCGTGCGCAAGGCCCTCGTGGAGCGCGAAGTGTTGCTCAAGAGCGCGCCACACATCATCCGTCCGCTGCGTTTCCTGATGCCACATGCGGCGGGCCAGCGCCCCGCGTGGCTGATCCGCGCCGGCCTGTTCCTGTACGACCATCTCGCGCCGCGCGATTTCCTGCCTGCCTCCGGCACGGTGTCGCTGCGGCACGACCCGGCCGGCGCCGCGCTGCAGCGCCGCTTCACGCGGGCGTTCGCGTATTCCGATGCGTGGGTCGACGACGCGCGCCTCGTCGTGCTGGCCGCGCTCGATGCGCGCGAACGGGGCGCGACGATCCTCACGCGCACGCGCTGCGCGCGGGTGCGGCGCGAGGCGAAGCGCTGGGAGTGCGAGCTGCAGGGACCGGGCGGCGCCGTCCACGTGCACGCGCGCTGCCTCGTCAACGCGGCCGGGCCGTGGGCCGGCAGCTTCCTGCACGCGACGGGCGCCGGGCCGGCGCGCCCGATGCGGCTCGTGAAGGGCAGCCACATCGTCGTGCCGCGCCTGTTCGACGGCGACCAGGCGTTCCTGCTGCAACAGCCCGACGGCCGCATCGTGTTCGCGCTGCCGTACGAAGGCGCGTTCACGCTGGTCGGCACGACGGACGTCGATGTCGACGCCCTCGGCCCTGATCTCCATCTCGACCGCGTCGCCATCAGCCCCGCCGAGACGACCTACCTGTGCGACGCCGCGAACCGCTGCTTCGAGCGCCGCATCACGCCGGACGAGGTGGTGTGGAGTTATGCGGGCGTGCGACCGCTGATCGGCGAACCCGGCGGCAGCGCGTCGTCCGCCAGCCGCGACTACAGGCTCGAGCACGACACGGAAGGCGGCGCGCCGCTGTTGTCGGTATTCGGCGGCAAGGTGACCACGTTCCGCAAGCTCGCGGAACAGGCCGTGGACTGGATCGGCCCCGCGCTGGGCCGCCAGGCGCCGGCGTGGACGGCGCGGGCCTGCCTGCCGGGCGGCGACCTGTACGGCAAGGTGCCGATCGCGCGCGCCGTGCTCGAATACGACGCGTGGGTGCGCACGCGCCGCCAGCAGTTCGCATGGCTGCCGGAAGGGCTGCTGACGCGCTATGCCCGCAGCTATGGCACGCGCCTGTCGGCGCTGCTGGCGCATTGCCGCTCGCGCGCCGACCTGGGAGGCGAGATCGTGGCCGGCCTGTACGAGGTCGAGGCGGACTACCTCGTGCGCCAGGAATGGGCGTGCAGCGCCGACGACATCCTGTGGCGCCGCACGAAGCTGGGCCTGCACGTGGCGCCGGGCGCGGCCCAGCGTCTCGATGCCTGGCTGACCGCGCGGCGCCGCGGGACGGTCGCCGCGCAGTAGCGCGACGTTACTGCCCGGTCTTCGCCAGCCACGCGTCGATCTCCGGCAGCCGCGCCGCGTTCACCCGGATGCGGTCCTTGATGGCCGCGGCGGCGGCTTCGACGTCGCCGCGCGAGCCCGGTGCCAGGTTCGCCTGCGCGTATGCGCCCAGCTTGTCGACCATCGCCGGATCCGACGACCCTGTCGCGAGACGCGCCAGGTAACGGCTGCGCGAGCTGGCGTCCACGCGGTCGTTGATCTTCGCGAGGTTGGCGATGGCGAAGTCGAACGCCATGTCCGGATAGCGCATCGCCACTTCCGAGATCATCTCGGCGCTGATCGTCAGGCCCGGTTCCTCCGTCAGCGCGAGCTGCAGCGCGCGCATCGCGAGGGCGCGGTCTTCCGTCGCGGCCAGCAGCGTGTAGCGCTGGTCGCGCACGAGCGGCGTCGTCTCGTTGCGGGCGGCCGCGTGCAGCTGGTCCCACGTGGCGGCGTCGGCGTGCTGCGCGACGACGCCCATCACGGTCTTGCGCAACGGTCCCGGCACGGCGCTGGCGTCCGTCGCCAGCGCGGCGTAGCGGCGGCGCGCCTCGGCGATGACGTTGGCGTCGCCCAGGTCGCTCAGCACATTGACCAGCTGTTCGCGCAGGTTCGCGACGGACGACGATTCTCCCGGCCGCGCGTTCCACCCGACCTGCGCCATCAGCGGCGCCAGGCGCGCGATGGCGAAGGTGTCGAAGCGCTTCTGGCGCGTCGCGTCGTCGCCGCGCGCCTGTTCGCGGTAGCGCGTGTGGATGCCGTCGAGCAGGCCAGCGATGCGCGACCACACGGCCGGATCGGCCCCGGCCGGCGTCGCCGTCACGAGCTCCAGCACGTCGGACGCCGGCTGCAGGCCGGCCTGGCCGAGGGCGCTGCTGTCGGCCAGCAGACCGATCTGGTCGATCGGGGCCAGGCTCGCGAAGCGCGTCGCCAGCCGGGTGAAATCGGCGGACGTGTACAAGGTGCGGTAGTAGCCGCTCTGGCCCGCGTTGACGATGACGGCGCCGCAGCCGGGCACCGTGATCGTGCCCTTGCCGCCCGTGACCAGCGTGCTCGCCTGCTTTGTGGTCTCCCTTGTGCCGCCGGCGATCTGCGCGATGACGGGCACGCGCCAGGCGAGGGGCGCCTTGTCGGCGCGGTCGCGCGTGAATTCGGCCTGCGTCAGCGCGACGGTCGTCGCATTGTCGCGGCATTCCGGCTCGCCCACCCTGATGAGCGGGACGCCGGGCTGCAAGGTGAAATCGTGGGCGATCGCGGTGACCGGTTTGCCGGCCGCCTTTTCGATCTGCTTCCACAGGTCGTCCGACACCGTGTTGCCGTACGCGTGGGCCCGCATGTACGCGCGCACGCCGTTGCGCCACGCGTTCTCGCCCACGTACGCTTCGAGCATGCGGATGACGGATTCGCCCTTGGAGTACGTGATTTCGTCGAAGGCCTGGTTGGCCTGTTCGACCGTCTCCACGTGCTGCACGACGGGGTGCGTGCCGGCGACGGAATCGCGGCGCATCGCGACTTCGCGTACGCCGACTGCGCCAAATTGCGTGTTCCATTCCGGGTGCACGCGCGCGGTCATGCGGCTTTCCATCCACGACGCGAAGCCTTCGTTCAGCCACAGATCGTCCCACCAGCGCATCGTCACGAGGTCGCCGAACCACTGGTGCGCCATCTCGTGCGCGGCGGTGGCGAAGATCTCCTCGCGGTCGTGCTGGGTCGCGATCGCGGGGTCGAGCAGCAGCGCATATTCGAACGTGAAGATCGCGCCCCAGTTTTCCATCGCGCTGAAGAACTGGCTGCGGCCCGCGCCCGCCACGTTGTCCAGCTTCGGCAGCGGGTAGCGCACGCCGAAATAATCGTTGTACTCGCGCAGGATCGCCTGCGCGGACTCGAGCGCGAACTTCGCCTGCGGCAGCGCGCCGCGGCGGGTGACGACGCCGACCTCGGTGCCGTCCACCTTCGCGGCGGCCCGTTCGAAGTCGCCGAGCGCGAAGAACAGCAGATAGGTCGACATCTTCGGCGTGGTCGCGAAATGCACGCGCTTGCGGCCGTCCGGCAGGGGCTCCGTCTTCGTCGCCGGCATGTTACTGACGGCCATCCGGGCCGCGGGCACGACGACGTCCAGCGCGAAGCTGGCTTTATAGGCCGGCTCGTCCCACGACGGGATCACGCGGCGCGCGTCCGAGTTCTCGAACTGCGTGTACAGCGCGCGCTGCTGCTTGCCGTCCGCGCCGGGATAGTCCAGCGAGAACAGGCCGACGGCCTGCGTGCCGATCACGCCCGTGTAGTCCATCGCCAGGCGGTACATGCCTGGGGCGACCGGCTGGGCGAACGTGAACGTGGCGGTCTGCGCGTCGTTGTCGACGGCGACCGATGCGTCGCGTTCGGCGCCGCCGGCGGCCGGCGCCAGCGTCACTTTGGAGAACGTCAGGTCGGCCGCGTTCAGGGTGATCGTGCTGGTGGCCCTGGCCACGTTGATCGTGACGACGGCGCGGGCCCCGAACGAGGCGGCGCCGGCGTCCGGCGTCAGCTCGATCTGGTAATGCGTCGGGATGACGCCGCGCGGCAGTTGCGTGGTGGCGTCGGCAGCGGGCATCGCGCCCGCGCCGGCGCGGATGGGCGCGGCGCTGGCGTGAAAGGGTGCGGCCGCCAGGGTAAGGGCGACGGCAACGGAAAGCAGCTTGCGGTGCATGGAAATCCTATCGTGTATGTATGTCGGGCCCGCGCGTGATGTCGGATGGACGCGCGGCCAGTCCGGCAATCTACGGGCAAACTCCGCACGCTGTCAAATGAGCAAGTGGAGAGATGCGCTATGATCGGCGGCGACGACGAACGAGGAGACGATCAATGAAACTGTACACGAGCAGCCGCGCGCCGAACCCGCGCCGCGTCCTGATGTTCATGGCCGAGAAGGGCATCACGGACATCGCCACCGTGCTGGTCGACCTGGGCAAGGCCGAGCACCGCAGCGAGGCGTTCGCGGCGCTGAACCCCATGGCCCAGGTGCCGGTGCTGGAGCTGCCCGACGGCCGCACGCTGGCCGAGACGCGCGCCATCTGTACCTACCTGGAGGGTGTGTATCCGAATCCGAACCTGATGGGCGAGGGCTTCGAGGAACGCGCCTTCATCGAGATGATGGACCGGCGCTGCGAGCTGCAGCTGTTCCTGCGCATCGCCAACTGCGTGCGCCACACGCACCCCGGCCTCGCGCCGCTGGAGCAGCCGCAGTTCGGCGACTTCGGCGCGGCGCAGGGCGTCAGGATGCGCGAGACGGCGCGCTGGCTCGACGGGGTGCTGGCGGACCGCGACTACGTGGTGGGCGAGCGCTTCACGATCGCCGACATCACGGCGTTCTGCGCGCTGGAGTTCGCGCGCGGGCTGATGAAGTACCGTCCGTCGGACGACGGGCTGACGAATCTGCAGGCCTGGCGGGACCGGATCGCGCAGCGGCCGAGTGCGCAGGTAACCTGACGTCGTCCCCGTGGAGGCGGGGACCCGGGTTTTACGCGTTGCCGATGCGCCTGCAAAATTGGGCCCCTGCCTTCGCAGGGGCGACGTTCAAACGCTAACCGACCCGCTTGTACCACGGCCTCTTGAACCTGCAGGCCTGGCGCGACCGGATCGCGGCCGCCCGAGCGCGGCGGTATGAGCGTCGTTCCCGCGCAGGCGGGAACCCAGGTACGTTGCGCAGCCGGTACGTGAGCAAGATTGGGCCCCCGCCTTCGCGGGGCGACGTTGGGGTTAGCCGACCCGCTTGTACCACGGCCGATCCCCTTCGATCGCCTGGTACGTGCCCGCATACGAATCCGACATCGCCAGCGGCCGGTCGAGGCACAGCACGCCGAAGCGCGCCAGGCTGTCGTGGAACAGCCGCAGCACGCGCTGGCGCAGCACGGGGCCGAAGTCGGACAGCGCGCCGCAGCACAGGATCGCCTGGAATTCGTTGAACGACGCATCCGTCACGAGGCTGTACTGCGACCACGTGATGCGCCGGCGCAGCTGCGGCTGCAGGCGCGCTTGGCCGTCGCGCACTTCGAAGTACATCGACAGCGCGGCATGGCCGCCGCTGGCCGCGTAACGGGTCTGCGCGGCGTCCAGCTCGGCCACGGGGAGCCACGCGTCCTGCATCTCGGCCACCAGGTCCTCGTTGGCGAGCGTCGCGTGGATGTCCAGCTTGCCCAGCACGCCTTCTTCCGCCAGCACGATGGCGAGGCCCCACGCTTCGCCGACCCCCGCGCATTCCGCCAGCCACACGCGCGGCACGGGCCACGCGCGCAGTGCCGGCGCCAACACCGTGCGCAGGCGCTGCGTATGGCCCGTGTTCTCGAACAGGTCGACGGGCTGGGGCGCCAGCGTGCGCAGCAGCGCGGACGCGGCGGCCGGGTGGTGCAATACCTTTTCCTGCAGCCCGGACAGGGTGGACGCGCCGTGCGCGCGCATGGCGTCGCCCAGCCGGCGGCGCAGGTATGCCCGGTCATAGCCGCGGAACTCGTGGCCGAACCGCTGGAACAGCGCCTCCAGCAGCAGCTCGGTTTCGAGCTCCTCGACCGCCAGCCCGGCCGCGAGGCCGGTCCAGGCATTGGAGGTCACCTTCGACACCGGCGCCATCAGTGCAACCAGACCCGCATCATCGACAGCAGCTGGGCCACGTCGACCGGCTTGGTGATGTAGTCGGACGCGCCCGCGGCGATGCACTTGTCGCGGTCACCCTTCATCGCCTTCGCGGTCAGGGTGATGATCGGCAGCGACTTGAACTTCGGGATGCGGCGGATGGCGCGCATCGTGTCGTAGCCGTCCATCTCCGGCATCATGATGTCCATGAGGACGATCTCGATGGTCGGATCCTTTTCCAGCACCTCGATGCCGTCGCGGCCGTTCTCGGCGAACAGCACCTGCATCTGCTGGCGCTCCAGCAGCGAGGACAAGGCAAAGATGTTGCGCAGGTCGTCGTCGACGATGAGGACCTTGCGACCGGCGAGGCCGCCGTCCGCCGCGTGGATCTCTTCCAGCATGCGGCGCTGCGTCTCCGGCAGGCTGGCCTGCGAGCGGTGCAGGAACAGCGCCGTCTCGTCCAGCAGGCGTTCCGGCGAGCGCGCATCCTTGACGACGATGGTCTTGGCGTAGCGCTTCAGTTTCGTGACTTCCTTGCGCGAGAGTTCCTGCGCCGTGTAGATCACGATCGGCAGGTCGCGCAGCGCCTGCTGCTTGCCGATCCGGTCGAGCAGGTCGAAGCCGGAGATGTCGGGCAGCGTGAGGTCCAGCACCATGCAGTCGAAGTGCTGCTGCGCCAGCGCCTCCAGGGCCGCCTTGCCGTCTTCCGCCGTCACGATGCGCACGTCGGAATCGCCGATCAGGCCCACGATCGATTCGCGCTGCGCCATGTCGTCCTCGACGACCAGCAGGCTGCGCTTGCCGCCCATGAGGAATTTCTGGATGCGCTTGAACTCTTCCTGCAGCATCTCGCGGCTCACCGGCTTGTTGATGTACGAGATGGCGCCCTGGCGCAGCGCGCGCTCGCGCTCGCGCAGCGACGACATCACGTGCACCGGGATGTGGCGCGTGCTCGGGTCGCGCTTCAGGCGGTCGAGCACCGTGAAGCCGTCGATGTCCGGCAGGTCGATGTCGAGCAGGATCGCGGACGGCAGGTAGTCGCGCGCCAGCGACAGCGCGGAATCGCCGCGGTGCGTGACGATGCCCTTGAAGTTCTTCTCGCGGGCGAATTCGAGCAGCGTCTTGGCGAAGCGCTCGTCGTCCTCGACGATCAGCACGGACGGGTCGCCCGGCACGATCAGGCCGCGGTCGTCCAGCATGGTCGCGTATTCGACCAGGCTGCCGGCCGGGTCGGGCAGGGCGACGCTGGAGACTGCCTGAGGTTCCACTTCCAGCAGCATCGTCGGCGCCGGCGCGGCCAAAGACTGCGGCTGCGGCGGGGCCAGGCGCGCCGGTTGCGGCTGGCGGGTCTGCTCGTAGTTGATGAAGCCCGCGCGGTTGTACGGCAGGTACAGCGTGAAGGTGGAGCCGATGTTGACGGTGGATTCCACGCGGATTTCGCCGCCCAGCAGGCGCGCCAGTTCGCGCGAGATCGACAGGCCCAGGCCCGTGCCGCCGTACTTGCGGGCGGTGGAGCCGTCGGCCTGCTGGAACGCCTCGAAGATCAGCTGCAGCTTGTCGGCCGGGATGCCCACGCCAGTGTCGCGCACGGAGAACGCCAGCACGGCGTCCGCGTGCAGCAGGTGCGGGTGGTCGGCAGTCCAGCCGCTCGTCACGAGGCTGATCGTCAGCGACACGTTGCCGTGGCTCGTGAACTTGAACGCGTTCGACAGCAGGTTTTTCAGGACCTGCTGCAGGCGCGTCGTGTCGGTCATGACGGCGGTCGGCAGGTTCTCCGCCAGCTCCACCGCGAAACCGAGGTGCTTCGCCTCGGCCATGTGGCGGAACGTACGGTCCACGTAGTTGCGCAGGTTCGAGAAGCGGTATTCCGACACGTCCAGCGTGACCGTACCGGACTCGATCTTCGACAGGTCGAGAATGTCGTTAATGAGCGTCAGCAGGTCGGAGCCGGAGCCGTGGATCGTCTTCGCGAATTCCACCTGCTTCGACGACAGGTTGCCTTCCGGGTTGTCGGACAGCTGCTGCGCGAGAATCAGGAGGGAGTTCAATGGCGTGCGCAGCTCGTGCGACATATTGGCCAGGAACTCGGATTTGTATTTCGACGACAGCGCCAG
>JBJMVU010000310.1:0-54697 GCA_045810485.1 Massilia sp.
ACAACGGCCTCGGTGTCGCGGGCATCGCCTACAACGCGAAGATCGTCCCGGCGCGCGTGCTGGGCCGTTGCGGCGGCTATACGTCCGACATCGCCGACGCCATGGTCTGGGCCTCTGGCGGCGCCGTGACCGGCGTGCCGGCCAATGTGAATAAAGCGCGCGTGCTGAACCTGTCGCTGGGCGGCAGCGGCGCCTGCGACACGACGACCCAGAACGCGATCAACAGCGCCCGTTCGCGCGGCGCCGTGGTCGTCGTCGCGGCCGGCAACTCGAACATCAATGCGATCAATTCGAATCCGGCCAACTGCGCGGGCGTGATCACCGTGGCCGCGACGAACCGTGCGGGCGGCAAGGCGTCGTATTCGAACTACGGCGCCAACGTGACGATCGCGGCCCCGGGCGGCGACAACGGCGCGGGCATCCTGTCGACGCTGAACTCGGGCACGACGACGCCGGCATCGGACAACTACGCCTATTACATGGGCACGTCGATGGCGACGCCGCACGTGGCGGGTGTCGTCGCACTGATGCTGTCGGCGAATCCGAACCTGACGCCGGATGACGTCGCCGCCAAGCTGAAGTCGACCGCGCGCGCCTTCCCGGCCGCGTGCTCGGGCTGCGGCGCCGGCATCGTCAACGCGGCGGCGGCCGTGAACGCGGCGCTGGGCTCGACGACCACGACGACGATCCCGACCTGGACCACCTGCGCCGCCGAAAACGGCACCTGCTCGTTCAGCGGCACGCGCGACGTGCGCTACGGCAGCGCCACGAGCTTCGTGACGAAGACCTTCACCGGTTCCGTCAAATGCTCGAACGCGGTGTTCGGCGACCCGGCCCACGGCGTCGTCAAGTCCTGCAGCTACTCCAGCGTCACCAAGTAAGTCCTCGCAACCCGCCGCCGCATCCCCTGCGGCGGCGGCGTTCCCCCTTGCACTATTCCACATTCCCAGCGATACTGTATGCAATTACAGTAGTCGCTCGGCGCGGGCGACCGCCACCGTGAACGCCCCCGTCCGCAAGATCATCCACTGCGATTGCGATTGTTTTTATGCATCCGTCGAGATGCGCGACGACCCGTCCCTGCGCGGCCGGCCGCTGGCCGTGGGCGGGCGGGCCGAGCAGCGCGGCGTGGTCGCCACCTGCAACTACGAGGCGCGCCGCTTCGGCATCCATTCGGCGATGGCGACGGCGCAGGCAGTAAAACTGTGCCCGGACCTGATCCTGATTCCGCCAAACATGGAAAAGTACCGGGTCGCGTCGCACCGGATCATGGACATCTACCGCGACTACACGGACCTCGTGGAGCCGCTGTCGCTCGACGAAGCCTATCTCGACGTGACCAACTCGCCGCACTGCAAGGGCAGCGCGACCTTGATCGCGCAGGAGATCCGCCGCCGCATTCACGAAACGGTCGGCATCACGGCGTCGGCCGGCGTGGCGCCGAACAAGTTCGTCGCAAAAATCGCCAGCGACTGGAACAAGCCGGACGGCCAGTTTCTCGTGCGGCCGGACGAGGTTGACGCGTTCGTCGCCGCCCTGCCCGTGAAGAAATTGTTCGGGGTGGGGAAGGTGACGGCCGCGAAACTGCATCGCCTCGGCGCGCAGACGTGCGGGGACTTGCGCGACTGGAATATGGACAAGCTGCAGCAGCACTTCGGCTCGTTCGGCGCGCGGCTGTACGACTTGTGCCGCGGCATCGACTACCGCGACGTGAATCCGGTGCGCGAGCGGAAGTCGATCAGCACGGAGGAGACGTACACGCCGGACGTCCCCGACCTGGAAGGCTGTCTCGCACTGCTGCCGGATTTGTATGAACACCTGCTGGGCCGGATCAAGCGCAACAATGCCGAAAAATTCATCAATAAATTGTTCGTGAAGATCAAGTTTGCCGACTTCCAGCGCACGACCGTCGAATGCGTGGGCTACGCGCCGAACATGACGACGTTCCGCCACCTGATGGAGACGGGCTGGCTGCGCGCGAGCCGTCCCGTGCGGCTCCTGGGCGTCGGCGTGCGCCTCAGCGACACGGAAACCGTCGAGCAACTGAGCCTGTTTGACGAACGCGCAACACATTGAAAAACCCATCCCGACGACGTGTTGTGCTGCTTGGCAGCATGTAGAATGTCGTTCCTTTGCAATACTGAGATAACCGAAAGCAACGTTATGTGGTTCAAGAATCTTCAGATCTACCGCCTGCCCGCACCGTGGAATTTCTCCCCTGAACAGATGGAAGAGGCCCTGCAGTCGCAGGCGTTCACGCCCGCCAGCAGCAACGAATTGCTGCGCCAGGGCTGGGATTCGCCACGCGGCAACGGCAAGCTCGTTCACGTCGTCAACAAGCAGATGCTGATGATGCTGGGCACGGAAAAGAAATTGCTGCCGAGCTCGGTCATCAACCAGGTCGCCAAGGCCAGGGCCGCCGAGCTGGAAGAGCAGCAGGGCTTCCCGCCAGGCAAGAAGGCGATGAAAGAACTCAAGGAACGCGTGGCCGACGAGCTGCTGCCGCGCGCATTCTCGATCCGCGGCAACGTGTGGACGTGGATCGACCCGGTCAACGGCTGGCTCGTCGTCGACGCCGCCAGCCCGAGCAAGGCCGACGACGTCATCAAGCTGCTGCTGAAGGCCGTCGACAAGCTGCCGCTGGAATCGCTGCGCGTGCAAAAGTCGCCGGTCGCCGTGATGACGGGCTGGCTGGAATCGGACGAAGCGCCGTATAACTTCACGATCGACCAGGATACGGAACTGCGCGCCACCGGCGAGAGCAAGGCCGCGGTGCGCTACGTGAAGCACTCGCTGGATCCGGAAGACATCCGCCGCCACATCGCCAACGGCAAGCAGTGCACGCGCCTGGCGATGACGTGGAACAGCCGCATCTCGTTCGTGCTGACCGAGCAGCTGGCCGTCAAGGGCATCAAGCCGCTGGACGTGATCAAGGAAAACGAAACGATCACCTACAGCGACGACGAGCGTTTCGACAACGACATCATGCTGATGACCGGCGAGCTGGCGAAGATGCTGACGGACCTGGTCGAGGCGCTGGGCGGCGAAGCCAAGGCGTAATAAAAAACGGCCCGGATGTTCACCGGGCCGCTTGCTTCATTTCGCCGACGCCACTTCTTCCGTGGTGGCCGGCTCCTTCCTGCCACCGCCGCTTTCCGGCTGGCCGCTCGTGTAAGTCGAGTCCGGGCGGTTCTCTCCCGGCGCCGGCTTGCCCGGCAGCGGTTGTAACGCCTTCGCCTTTTCCAGGTCGATGCCGGCGATCTCGGCCACGCGACGGCCGTAATCCTCGTCGCAGTGCCACAGGTGCCACACCATGCGCAGCTGGATCACTTCCGGACATTTCTTGAGATCGCCGCCCACGTTGTTGACGAGGTCGTCGCGCTCCCAGTCCGCGAACGTGCGGTAGCGGTCGCCGGCCTGCTGGTAGTCGTCGGCCGTGCGGCGCGTCTGGTAGCGGCCGAGGTGGCCCTCCACGTGCTGGTGGTAATCCTTCTCGGGCTGCGCTGCTTCATCCAGGCCGCCCAGCAGGCTCGGCTCGTAATTGATGTGCTTGTCTTCGCCGCCGCCGTCGATGTAATAAGTCATCTGGCCGTCGCGCTGGTTCGTGCGCGCCACGGCTCTTTCTTGCGGCGCATTGATCGGTAATTGCAGATAGTTCGGCCCGACGCGGTAGCGCTGGGTGTCCGAGTACGACAGCGTGCGGCCCTGCAGCATCTTGTCGTCCGAGAAGTCGATGCCATCGACGAGCACGCCCGTGCCGAAGGCCGATTGCTCGGTTTCGGCGAACACATTGTCCGGGTTCTTGTTGAGCACCATGCGGCCCACGGGCAGCAGCGGGAAGCGGTCTTCCGGCCAGCGCTTCGTGTCGTCCAGCGGGTCGAACTCCAGTTCCGGATGCTCGCCGTCGCTCATGATCTGCACGCAGAATTCCCACTCCGGAAACTCGCCGCGCTCGATCGCGTCGTACAGGTCGCGCGTGGCGTGGCTCGTGTCGTGCGCCTGGATCTCGGCCGCCTGCTGGCTCGTCAGGTTGCGCACGCCCTGTTTCGGCTGCCAGTGGAATTTGACGAGGTGGGCGATACCCTGGTCGTTCACCAGTTTATACGTGTTGACGCCCGAGCCTTCCATCTCGCGGTAATTGGCCGGAACGCCCCACGGGCTCTTGACCCACGTAACCATGTGCAGCGCTTCCGGGTGGCTGCAGATGAAGTCGTAGAAGCGCCACGGCTCCTGCTGGTTCGTGACGGGGTCGGGTTTGAAGGCGTGGATCATGTCCGGGAACTTGATCGCATCGCGGATGAAGAAGACTTTCAGGTTGTTGCCCACGAGGTCCCAGTTGCCGTCGACCGTTTTGAGCTTGATGGCGAAGCCGCGCGGATCGCGTGCCGTCTCCGGCGATTCCTTGCCGCCGATCACGGTCGAGAAGCGCAGGAACACGGGCGTCTGCACGCCGGTCTCGTTGAGCACGCGCGCCCGGGTGTACTTGCTGGCGGGCTCGTTACCGATCTTGCCGTAGGCCTCGAAATAGCCGTGCGCGCCCGTGCCGCGCGCATGCACCACGCGCTCGGGGATCCGTTCGCGGTCGAAGTGGGTGATCTTTTCGATGAACTGGTAGTTCTCGAGGGTGGCCGGACCGCGTTCGCCGACGGAACGCATGGCCTGGTTGTCGCGGACGGGATGGCCCTGGCGCGTGGTCAGGGTGGGGCGCTGCTCGCTCATCGCTGGTTCCTCCTGGTTCGTGGGGGAACCCATTATAGGAATTGACGAAATCGCGCAGCGCCCGACACGCCGTTTAGAGCGCCTGGAACACGCCCGCTGCGCGGTTCTTCGTGACGTTATCCCACGTGAACACCTTGCCGTTCATCGCCACATACACGCCCGGCGGCAGCATCTGCGCGGCGGCGCAGGCGAAGCCGAAGTTGAACAGCGCGTCCGAGTTGGCGATTTCATATGGGATCATAGCGCCCGTGAACACGATGGTCTTGTCCGACGTTGCCGCGCCCAGCACCTCGGCCGTTTCGCGCATCGTGTCGGTGCCGTGCACGATCACGATCTGCTTCTCGCTCGCCGTCCGGCAGGCCGCCAGCACGTTCTGGCGGTCGGTGTCCTGCATGTCCAGCGAGTCGAGCAGGGACACGACCTGCAGCTCGACGGGAATGGTCATGCGGGAACGCGCGATGACCTCCGGCAAGTGGCTTTCGGCAAAGCCCAGAACGCCATTGAGTTCGTTATAGTGTTTGTCGAAAGTGCCGCCGGTGGCGATGATCCGCAAAGTCATGATGATTTGAAAACTCGGTAAAAAAAGGTGGGTAATGATAGCCGCAAACCGTAGTGTATCCGTATGTGACTGCGCTAGAATCGTTCGGATCGGATGAGTATCCTTACTCCTTTTTGGGCCGAGCCCGCCTTCCCAATGAAACCCGTCGCACCCGGAACCGTCATCTTCCATCGCCATCGCGGCTATGGCGTCATCACGCACGTCAACCTGCTGACGGGCTGGATTTCCGCGCGCTTCGGCAACGAGTCGCGCACGCTCGACCTGAACCTGTCGACCGACGAGGTGCAGCACGCCGATGGCGAGGCGATCCTGTTCCGCCGCTCGCCGCCGGACCGCATGCCGCATGCGCGCCTGATGGCGATGGTGCGCGAGCTGCACAAGGCCGGCTACGAAAAGCTGTACCTGCATTCCTGGCCCAAGCCGTCCGGCCTGCACTGGCGCTGGCATCTGTTCATGGGCCAGCGCGACTGGATGCAGCGGCCGTGGCGCGAAGGCTGGTACGGCTCCGGCGCCGACTACAACAACAATCCCGTGATGGGCTGGGGCGATGCGCCCGGCGCCACCACCGACGAGCTGATCCACGCACTCGCGAAGTTCGACCCCGAAGGCCTCGCGCAGGCGCTCGGGCGCGACGAGGATCACACCGCGTGGTTCGCGAACGTGTGCGATGCGCTGCTGCCGGGCTACATGTATTCCTTCGACATGGCGCCCATGCAAAAGAACGCGAACGGCGGCCTCATCGAGATGCCGCCGGTGCCCATCGTACCCGTGCGTGCCGGGTTGCCCGGGTATGCCGGGCCCGTGATCGAATGGCCGCCGGGCTGGGCCGGGCTGTGGACGCGCCGGCATGAGATGCCGATGCGCAAGCCCAACTTCACCGGCGAACCCGAGTTGCGTTGATGTGTTGATGCCGCATGAACGGGTGGTCGGCAAGCCGACCACGCGTTCAACGTACGCAGGCGTTACCGCGCCAACGCATCGGGATTCAAGATATTGGTCGGATTGCCGTTCGCGAAATCGACCACGTTCTCGAACGCGGCACGGAAATACAGCTCATAACTGTCGCGTTCGACATACCCCAGGTGCGGCGTCGCCAGCACGGTCGGAATCTTCAGGATATCCGCGTCGCCCGCGAGCGGCTCGCTGGTGAACACGTCCAGCGCCGCGTAGCCCGGCCGTCCCTTGCGCAGCGCCGCCTCCAGCGCGCCTTCCTCGACCAGTTCCGCACGGCTCGTGTTCACGAACAACGCGTCGCGCTTCATGCGCGCCAAATCGTCCGCCTTGACGATGCCGCGCGTCGCATCGTTCAGCCGCAGGTGCACACTGATCACGTCGGCCTGCTCGAAGAACGCCTCGCGCGAGGGCGCGGCGGATAAACCGTCGGCAGCCGCGGCGGCCCGGCTTTTTTCGCTGCCCCACACCATCACCTGCATGCCGAACGCCTGCGCATACCCCGCGATCAGGTGGCCGATCTTGCCGTAGCCCCAGATACCCAGCGTACGCCCTTTCAGCACCCGGCCCAGGCCGTTGAGTTCGGGATTGATCGACGCCGTCTGCCACAGCCCGTCCTTCAGGTTGTTGGCGTAGGGCACGATCTTGCGGCTGGCGGCCATGATCAGCGCCCACGTCAGTTCGGCCGGCGCGACCGGCGAGCCGACGCCTTCCGCGATCGCGACGCGGTGCTCGCTCGCGGCCGCCACGTCGATGTGCCCGGCGACCTTGCCCGTCTGCGACAGCAGTTTCAAATTGGGCAGCCTGGCCAGCAGCGCGCGCGGGAATGTGGTGCGTTCGCGGATCAGCACGAGGGCGTCGAATGGGGCCAGGCGGATCGCCAGCTGGCCCAGTCCACGGGTCGAACTGTTGAACACTTTGACCTCGTGGCCGTCCAACATGCGGAAGCATTCGAGGGTGCGGACGGCATCTTGATAATCGTCAAGGATCGCAATTTTCATGGATGTTAGCGGATGTTATCAGCAAGAAAGTAATGAAATGACAGAATTTGAACGATAGGAAATAGCCTACTACTTTACTCAACCAAAATTCCTACATTTTTGTTATTGAAGCATTTGAAACGCCTTTGCGCAGGTGTAGAATCGACCAGACATAAGAGCCCGTGATGTCAGATTGATATTACTTGAGGCCAGTAGCACACGTTCCAACCAGCCCGCCGGTATCCGCGCGCACGCGACCCGGGCTGGCGACATGACCGCCGTAGCACTGCGCCGTGAACCGCACGGCTTCCCAGGTGCGGGCCCACGAGGCCATCCTTGACGACGATCCTGCCGGGACAAGATTAACGGGATTCCGACCGCCGCGCGCATTGTAGGCCGCCGCCTCTGCCGCATTCGAGGCCATCGGAATCGCCAGGGATTCTTAATTGGCATTGGAGGTATGTATGAACCAGCCCGTGATGGGCGGCGTCGCCGCACTGAACGTCCCAGCTTACATCAAGCACAACAAGCTCATCAATTGGGTGGCCGAGATCGCGGCCCTCACGAAGCCCGACGCCATCTACTGGTGCGACGGTTCCGAAGAAGAGTACGACCGCCTGTGCGCACAGATGGTCGAGGCCGGCACGATGAAGCGCCTGAACCCGGAGAAGCGCCCGAACTCGTACCTGGCCTGCTCCGACCCGAGCGATGTGGCGCGCGTCGAAGACCGCACCTTCATCTGCGCCGCCACGAAGGAGCAGGCGGGCCCGACCAACAACTGGGTCGACCCGAACGAGATGCGCCAGACCCTGAACGGCCTGTTCGACGGCTGCATGGCCGGCCGCACGATGTATGTCGTGCCGTTCTCGATGGGCCCGCTGGGCTCGCCGATCGCGCATATCGGCGTGGAACTGTCCGATTCGCCGTATGTCGCGGTCAACATGCGCATCATGACCCGCATGGGCAAGGCCGTGTACGACGTGCTGGGCAGCGACGGCGACTTCGTGCCGTGCGTGCACACCGTCGGCATGCCGCTGCAGGCGGGCCAGCAGGACGTGCGCTGGCCGTGCAACTCGACCAAGTACATCGTGCACTATCCGGAAACGCGCGAGATCTGGTCGTTCGGCTCGGGCTACGGCGGCAACGCGCTGCTGGGCAAGAAATGCTTCGCACTGCGCATCGCCTCCAACATGGGGTACCAGGACGCACAGCAGGGCGGCCCGGGCTGGCTGGCCGAGCACATGCTGATCCTCGGCGTGGAATCGCCGCAGGGCGACAAGAAATACGTCGCGGCCGCGTTCCCGTCGGCCTGCGGCAAGACGAACTTCGCGATGCTGATCCCGCCCGCCGGCTTCGAAGGCTGGAAGGTCACGACCATCGGCGACGACATCGCCTGGATCAAGCCGGGCGCGGACGGCAAGCTGTACGCCATCAACCCTGAGGCAGGTTACTTCGGCGTCGCCCCGGGCACGAACGAAAAAACCAATCCGAACTGCATGTCCTCGCTGCGCGAAAACGTCATCTTCACGAACGTGGCGCTGACCGACGACGGCGACGTGTGGTGGGAAGGCATGACGAAGGAAGCCCCGGCGCACCTGATCGACTGGCAGGGCCGCGACTGGACCCCGGCGTCGGGCACCAAGGCCGCGCACCCTAATGCGCGCTTCACCGTGGCCGCAACCCAGAACCCGGTGATCGACCCGGCCTGGGACGATCCTGCCGGCGTGCCGATCTCGGCCTTCATCTTCGGCGGCCGCCGCTCGACGACGGTGCCGCTCGTGACGGAAGCCCGTAACTGGACGGAAGGCGTGTACATGGCCGCCACGATGGGCTCGGAAACGACGGCCGCCGCCGCGGGCCAGATGGGCATCGTGCGCCGCGACCCGTACGCCATGCTGCCGTTCATCGGCTACAACATGAGCGATTACTTCCAGCACTGGCTGGACCTGGGTCGCAAAGTGGCCGACAAGAACCCGCAAGCGCTGCCGAAGATCTTCTGCGTCAACTGGTTCCGCACCGACGACAACGGCAAGTTCGTGTGGCCGGGCTACGGCGACAACATGCGCGTCCTGAAATGGATCCTGGACCGCAGCCAGGGCCAGGGCGGCGGCGTCGAGCACATGTTCGGCACCACGCCGACGTACGGCGACCTGACCTGGACCGGCGTGGACTTCAGCGAGGAACAGTTCAACAAGATCACCTCGATCGACAAGGACGCCTGGCGCGAAGAACTGAAGCTGCACAGCGAACTGTTCGACAAGCTGGCCTACCGCCTGCCGCAGGAGCTGGTGGCCACCAAGCAGCAGCTGGAGAAGCGCCTGGCCGAGTAAAAAACGTTAGCGAGGAGACGACGGCTGCACGCATGACGATGCAGCCGCGACAAAACGGAAAGGGACAGGCCGGCGGCTTGTCCCTTTTTTATTGCCTCATCACGTCAAGCGCCTGTTCTCATCAATACTGCAACTAACCGACGGATTGGGGTCTTTATGAAAATGCGTAAGAAGTCCGGCCGGCCGTCGAAGACCTGTGCCCATTGCGGACTGCCGTTCAGCTGGCGCAAGAAATGGAAGCGCGACTGGGATCAGTGAAATACTGTTCGGAGCGCTGTCGTCGCGCATCGCTTCCGTAACCGATTAAACCCATCACCTTGCGGAAAGCCATTTGGTTTTTTGATTTTACTAAATTACGCTTATCCTCTATCCTGTCGTCAACTCGCACTGTTAGCGCAAACATTATTTAATTTAAGCGAGCTTCGACGTAAAAGGACAATAAACATGAGACACCGCCGCACCGTGCTGCGCGCCGCTCTGGCGCTGGCATTCTCCACCCCATTCGCACTGCCCGCCTCGGCCCTGGCCGCGGACGCCGCGCGCCAGATCGTCATCGACGCCAACGCGCCGACCGTCGCGCGCGACCATGCCGCCGACCTGTCGGTGGGCTCCGATTACCCGGGCACGCTGATCCGCGACGACAGCCTGGCCCAACTGAAGATCGCGAAGGATGAGCTGGGCTTCCGCTACATCCGCTTCCACGCCATCTTCCACGACATCCTCGGCACGTACAAGGTCGTGGACGGCAAGCCCGTGTACGACTGGACGAAGCTCGATTACCTGTACGACAAACTGCTGGGCATGGGCATCAAGCCGTTCGTCGAGCTGGGTTTCACGCCGGACGCGATGAAGACGTCGGACCAGACGATCTTCTACTGGAAGGGCAATTCCTCGCATCCGAAACCTGAGCTGTGGGCGGGTCTCGTCGACGCCTTCGTGCGCCATGTGCAGCAACGCTACGGCAAGGAAGAAGTGCGCACCTGGTTCTTCGAAGTGTGGAACGAGCCGAACCTGGACGGTTTCTGGGAAAAGGCCGACCAGAAGGCCTATTTCGAGCTGTACGACCTGTCGTCGAAGACGATCAAGGCGATCGATCCGACCCTGCGCGTGGGCGGTCCGGCGACGGCGGGTGCGGCCTGGGTGCCGGAATTCCTCGCACACACGCAGAAGAGCGGTGCGGCTGTCGACTTCATCGCCACGCACACCTATGGCGTGGACGGCGGCTTCCTGGACGAGAACGGCCAGGGCGACCAGAAGCTGTCGCCGTCGCCGGACGGCATCGTCGGCGACGTGCGCAAGGTCCGCAAGGAGATCGAAGCCTCCTACCTGCCCAAGCTGCCGCTGTATTTCACGGAATGGAGCACGAGCTACAACCCGCGCGACCTCGTGCACGATTCGTACATGAGCGCCGCGTACATCCTGTCGAAGCTGAAGGCGACGGAAGGCATCGCGCAGGGCATGAGCTACTGGACCTATACCGACCTGTTCGAGGAGCCGGGTCCGCCGACCGCGCCGTTCGAAGGCGGCTTCGGCCTGATGAACCCGCAGGGCATCCGCAAGCCGGCCTGGTTCGCCTACAAGTACATGAATGCGCTGGGCGAACAGCAGGTGCAGACCACCGACAAGCAAAGCTGGGTGACGAAGGACGCGAACGGCGTGCAGGTGCTGGCATGGGACTTCCAGACGCCGGACATGGGCAAGAAGACCAACCGCCCGTTCTTCGGCGCCGTCCAGCCGACGAAGAACGGCACGCCGTTGACGCTGTCGTTGAAGGGCATGAAGCCGGGCACCTATAAAGTCCAGGTGTACCGCACCGGCTTCAAGGCCAACGATGCGTATACGGCCTACATCGAGATGGGCAAGCCCAAGACGCTGACCGGTACGCAGCTCGCGCAGCTGCAGGCGCAGACGGTGGACAAGCCCGAGACGCGCACCGTGAAGGTCGCGGCGAACGGCACCGCGAACGTGCAGGTGCCGATGCGCGTGAACGACGTCGTGCTGGTGAAGATCGCGAAGTGATTTGACGCGGTGGAGCTCAGCTCCACTGCATCAAACAGGGCGGCACCAGCAGCACGAGGGCCAGCACCAGGTAGATCAGCTGCAGCGGGATCATCCACCTGGCCCACGTGATCCACGGCACGCGCGCGAGCGCGAGCACGCCGACCGTGATGCCGGACGTCGGGATCATCGGCGTCGACAGCTCGCCCAGCTGGAAGGCGAGGATCGCGGTCTGGCGCGTCACGCCCACGAGGTCCGCGAGCGGCGCCATGATCGGCATCGTCAGCGCGGCCTGGCCCGTGCCCGAGTGGATGAAGAAGTTGATCACCGACTGGATCAAATACATCTTCTGCGCCGCGAACACGGGGTGGCTCGACTGCACGAGCGGCATCAGGCCGTGCAGCATCGTGTCGATGATATGGGCGTCGCGCGCGAGGATCATCGTGCCGCGCGCGATCGCGATCACGAGCGCCGTCGGCGCCAGGTCTTTCGCACCCTGCATGAACGCCGCCACCCAGTTGTCGGGCCCGAGCCGCCCGACGACGCCCACGACGATCGCCATGGATAAGAACAGCGCCGCGATCTCGTCGATGTACCAGTCGAATTTCACCACGCCGATCACCATCGCACCCAGCGACAGCGCGAAGATCGCCAGCACAGCCTGGTGCCGGCCGGTCATGCGGTCGAGTCCTGTCGCCGCCGGCTGTTCCTGGCGCCGCGTCTGGTCCAGCACATAGGTCGGACTCAGCATGGGGTTCTGCTTGACGCGCGCCGCGTACCACATCAGGAACAGGATCGTGACGGACGTCGCCGCCACCCACACGATGAGGCGATACCCGATCCCGGAAAACACGGGCACGCCCGCGATGCCCTGCGCGATGCCGACGTTGAACGGATTGAGGAACGCGGCGCCGAAACCGGCCTGCGAACCGAGGAAGGGAATCGACACGCCGACGATGGTGTCGTAGCCGAGCGCCAGCGCCAGCGGCACGAAGATCAGGACGAATGGAATCGCCTCCTCGTTCATGCCGAACGTGGCGCCGCCGAGCGAGAACAGGGTGACGAAGACCGGAATCAGCGCGGCGCGCACGAGCGCCGAGTGTTCGTGCATGCGCGCGATCGAGCGGATTCCCGTATCGATCGCGTCGGTTCTCTGCACGACGGCGAACGCGCCGCCGACGACCAGCACGAAGCCGATGATCTGCGCCGCTTCGACGAAGCCCTTGATGGGCGCCTTCATCAGCGCCACGAGGCCCTGCGGCGCGTTCGCGACGTAGTGGAACGAGGCCGGATCGATGAGCTGCTTGCCGTTGACGAGATGCGTCTCGTACTTCCCGCCCGGGACAAACCACGTCGCCAGCGCGATCAGCGCGAGGATCGCGAACAGCAGCACGAAGGTATTGGGAATTCGTAGTCGCATCCTCATTTGCTCCGTTATTGACTCAGTAACGAACCCGAACGGAAGGGCTCCGTGCCCGCGATCTTACAGACGTGCATCCCGCGCAGCAGGTGGCGGTGCGCGGTGCTCGCGAACAACAGGCCGTCGCGGCTCGCGTGCACAGTGGCCGTGTCGCCGGTGACCGGGTTGACGATGTCGGCGATGGCATCGCCCGCCTTCACCTCGTCGCCCAGCGCTTTCAGGAACACGAGCACGCCCGTCTGCGGCGCAAGCAGCGGCTCCACGGCTTCCAGCGGCGACGCCGCGCACAGCGGCGCGGGCAGCGGGGCCGAGGGGATGTCGATGATGCCCTCGCGCGCGAGAAACTGCAGCAGCGCGCGCGCATCCTGCTGCGCGTAATCGTAGCGCACGTCCATCTCGCCGCGCAGTTCGACCGTGACGGCGGCGCACGCGGGCGGAATCGGGATCGACGGGCCGAAATGCGCGGCCAGGTCCCACCATAGCCGGCTGCACGCTTCGTCGAACGGCTCGCCGCCCGAACCGGCCGACAGCAGATAGGCGCGCGCGCCGAGCAGCGTCGCCAGCGGCGCCACGCGGTCGGCCAGCGCGGGACCGGTGTAGACATGCAGCAGCGCCTCATTGTCGCAGTGCAGGTCGAGCACGATGTCGGCGTCGATCGCCATCCCCAGCAGCGTTTTTTTCAGTACCTGCGTTGCATCCGTCGGCTCCCACCGTCCGACGGCGGCGCGCGCCTCCGCGCGGATCGCGGCGACGTTCGCGGCGGCGTCGGGGCCGAGCCGGCCGGCCAGCGCTGTTTTGAGTTCGTCGGCGACGTGGCGGAAGGCGCGGTTGAAATTCGTGCCGCTGGCCAGGTCGAAACGCCCGGACGGCGCGCCGTGCACGATCTGCGACAGGCCGATCGGATTCGCGGCGGGTACGAGGATCACCTCGCCGCGGATGCGGCCGTCAAGGTCGAGCCGTTCGAGTTCGCGCCGCAGGAAGTGCGCGACGAGCATCGCGGGAACCTCGTCCGCGTGCAGCGACGCCTGGATATAGACCTTGCCGCCGCTGCCCGCGCCGCCGTAGTGGTACGACGTGAGCTGGTAGCTGGCGACGCCCGGTTCGGTCGCGATCGGATGGGTCTTCGTATGCATGCGGACGTGTCTCCTGGCGTCGGGGCTGCGGCCGATTATGTATGAATTTTTACACAACGTAAATCGATGAAAGATTATTTTCAAAATGTTGTTGAGTTGGGCGCCGTAACTGTTTTACATTTAAAAACATTAACTCATTGACATCCGGTTACGATGGCGCCTGCCTCCCCGTCCAGAGCTTCCCCCGACATCGGTTTCGCCGAGTCTTCGCTCGGCCAGTCGCTGCTGCGGGTGCTGGCCGAGGGCTCGGCGTCGAACCGTGCGATCGCGGATTACGTGCTGCGCAACCAGGTGCGCGTGACGGCGCTCGGCATCGAGGAACTGGCCGACGCGTGCGCGGTGTCGACGGCGACCATCAGCCGCTTCGCGCGCGACCTCGGTTTCAAGAACTACGCGGCGATGCGCGGGGCGGTGGCGGAGACGCTGCAGTCGGTGCTGCAGCCCGTCGAAAAGCTGCGCAGCACGATCGCGCGCCGCACCGCGAAGGTGTCGCCGGCGCTGGAAAGCCTGGGCTATGCGGAAGCGGCCATCACGGCCACGAGCCGCGCGCTCGCCGGCACCGAGATCGATCGCGTCGGCACGGTGCTCACGAAGGCGCGCACCGTGTACGTGCTGGGGTTCGGCCTGTCGTCGTTCCTCGCGGGCGCGCTCGCGATGCATCTGCAGCCGTTCTGCCGCCACGTCGTCGAAGCGGCTGCGAGCGGCGGCACCGAAGTGGCGGCAAGCCATCTCGCGACCATCACCGACAAGGACGTGCTGGTCGTGATCTCGCTGCCGCGCTACACGCTGGACGCCGCGTCGCTGACGCGGTTCGCGCGCGATACCGGCGCGACCATCGTCTCCATCACCGATTCGCCCGCGTCGCCGCTCGCCGAACTGGGTCACCACGTGCTGTACGCGCACAGCGCGCACCCGGTGCTGCCCAGCAGTTCGAGCGCCGCGCTGGCCGTCATCGAAGCGCTGGCCGTATCGCTGATGACGTCGAACAAGGCCAACGTGGCCAAGGCGGCCCGCCACACCGAGGCGATCGCCGCGTATCTCCACGGCGAACACCAGATTCGCAAGCTCGTCAAAAAAACCTGAGTCACCCACAAGACACCAAGAGGGAGAGCACCGCATGACCAAGCACATTTCGAGAGCCCTGCAACCGACCATGCTCGCGGCGGCTGTCGCCGCGTTGATGGCGCAGCACGCCTATGCGCAGACGCAGGCGGACGAACCGAAGATGCACCGCGTGGAGATCACCGGCTCGTCCATCAAACGCATCGACACCGAGACCGCGCTGCCCGTGCAGCTGATCTCGCGCGAGGACATCGAGAAGATGGGCGCGACGACGGCCGCGGAACTGGTCAAGAACATCAGCGCGAACACGGCGCCGGTGACGGACGGCCCCAGCATCACGGACGGCACGTCCGGCCAGCGCGGCCTGAACGGCGCCAACCTGCGCGGCCTCGGCGTGTCGTCCACGCTGATCCTGCTGAACGGCCGCCGTCTCGCCAACTTCGCGTCGCCCGGCGACAACTCGGGCGTCGACCTGAACAACATCCCGGCCGGCGCGATCCAGCGCGTCGAGGTGCTGAAGGACGGCGCATCGGCGATCTACGGTACCGATGCCATCGGCGGCGTGATCAACTTCATCACCCGCAAGGACTACACGGGCATCGACCTGGCCGCGTCGGCCGCGGGCACGCAGCAGGGCGGGGCGGGCAAGCGCACGCTGAGCCTCAGCGGCGGCACGGGCGATTTGAACACCGACCGCTTCAACGTGTTCGGCGTGCTCGACATCCAGCAGCTCGACCGCCTGCGTTCCGGCCAGCGCCGCTTCATTTCGGAGCACCCGCTCGCGACGACGCTGCCGGCGCAGATGTCCAGCAACACCTTCCCGGCCAATATCGACATCTCGGCCGCGCAGCGTGCCGCCTTGATCGGCGCGGGCCTGCTGCCCGCCGGCAGCCGTGCGAGCCGCGTCAACCCGAGCGCGCCGAAGTGCAATCCGCCCGCCACCGTGTATGCCGAGAAGGGCCCGGGCGGCGTGGCCGGCTGCAGCTACGACTACATGGAAGACACGGAGATCTATCCGGACTCGCGCAAGATCGGCTTCATCGGCCGCGCGACCTTCCAGCTCGATCCGGACAACCAGCTGTTCGCGGAGCTGGTGCAGACGCAGGCCAAGACCAAATATGTGCTGTCGCCGAACCCGGTGTCGACCCTGCGCAACCTGCCCGTCAGCATCCTGCCGGAGGCGTACCGCAACGCGCTGTCGGCGCCCGGCCTGCCCGCCACGGTCAACCGGATCCGCTACCGGATGGCGGAAGCGGGCAACCGCACCAACGACGTGACGAGTACCGGCCAGCGCCTGCTGCTGGGCGCGACCGGCACCTTGAAAGGCTGGGACTACGACGTGGCGCTGGGCCGCGCCGAGAACAAGGCCATCGACAAGTACGTCGACGGCTACTTCCTGTACGACCAGTTCGAGGCCGGCGTGCGCTCGGGAGCGATCAATCCGTTCGGGCCGTCGTCGCAGGCCGGCCTGGACCTCGTCAACAGCATCCGGATCAACGACGAAGCACGCAATGCGAAGGGCGTGTCGACTTCCCTCGACGGCAAGATGTCGCGTTCGCTGATGGCGCTGGCCGGCGGCGACCTGGCGCTGGCCGTCGGCGGCGAACTGCGGCACGAACACCAGACGTTCAGGCCGTCGGACCTGCTGCGCTCGAATAACATCCAGGGCGACCGCGACAGCACCATCCCGGCCGGCGAGCTGGCCGACGTCGAGACCGCGGACAACACGAGAAAAGTGGCCTCCGTGTTCACCGAGGTGGTCGCGCCGTTTACCAAGGAACTCGAGATGCAGTTCGCGGTGCGCTACGACCACTACAGCGAAGTGGGCAACACGACCAATCCGAAGATCGGCCTGCGCTGGCAGCCGATGCAGTCGCTGCTTGTGCGCGCGTCGGCCGGCACGGGCTTCCGCGCGCCGTCGCTGTCGGACCTGAAGCGCCCGACGATCTTCGGCACGACGGCCGGCATCCTGACCGACCCGCAGTGCGTGAAGCAGGAAGGCAGCATCGACACGTGTACCGACCAGTGGAACGTCGAACGCCGTTCAAACCCGGACCTCAAACCGGAAAAATCCCGCGAGTTCTCGCTGGGCGTCGTGTTCGAACCCGTCAAGCGCACGAGCCTCTCGATCGACTACTGGAACATCGAGAAGCGCGACGTGATCAGCACCCTGGGCGAACAGGTCATCATCGAAAACCCGGCAGCCTACAACGGCAAGTACATCCAGCGCGACGAGGACGGCTTCATTTCCAACATCCTCCTGATGAAGGAAAACCAGGGCAAGCTCAAGACGTCGGGCTTCGACATCGCCGGCGACTGGCGCAGCGAACGCGGACCGTGGGGCCGCTTCGGCGTCAACCTGTCCGGCACCCTGATCCTGCACTACGACCGCCAGTTCGGTCCGCAGGAACCGTTCCGTACGAACCTGGGCGTGTTCCTGAACGACCAGGCGATCCAGAAGTGGCGCCACCGCGTGAACTTCGAGTGGGACAACGGCCCGGTCACGCTGACGCTGGCGAACCAGTACTCGATGGGCTACACGGACCAGAACACGACCTACGACCCGTACACCGACACCCTGCTGCCGCCGAACCACGTGAAGTACTACTCGCTGTGGGACCTGACGGGCAGCTGGACGGTCAGCAAGCAGCTGAAGGTGCGCGCGGGCGTGCTGAACATGTTCAACGCGGACCCGCCGTTCTCGAACCAGGCCTGGTTCTTCCTGGCCGGGTACGACCCGAGCTACACGGACCCGCGCGGCCGCAGCGCGTTCGTGAGCGTGAACTACTCGTTCCGCTGACATGCTGAAGCGCTTGTGCTTCGCGCTGGCGCTCGCGGGCGTCAGCGCATGGGCCGCAGCCGCGCCGGGCGACACGAAGGGATCGCTCGTCATCATCGGCGGCGGCCTGCGCGCCAACAATGCCGAGGTATGGGAAAAAATCGTTGCGCTGGCGGGCGGGAAGGGGGCGCGCATCGCCGTGCTGCCGACGGCCGCCCAGAATCCCGCGAAGGAAGCCCAGCTCACGGCGGATGCGTTGACGCGCTACGGCGCGCGGCCGTTCGTCGTACCGGTCGCGCCCCTGCTGGCCGGCACCGACGTGCGCAAGGCCGCCGACGATCCCGCGCTGGCCGACGCCATCCGCAAGGCCGGCGGCGCGTTCTTCACGGGCGGCGACCAGGCCCGCATCACCGGTTCGCTGCGGCGCGCCGACGGCGGCAACACGGCCGTGCTGGACGCGCTGTGGGCGCTGTACCGGCGCGGCGGCGTCATCGCGGGCACGAGCGCCGGCGCGGCCATCATGAGCAGCACCATGTTCAACGATCCGCCGCTGGACGTGATGCCGGTGCTGAAGAACGGCGTTGTCGACGGCAAGGACGTCGCGCCGGGCCTCGGCTTCATCGGCGCCGACGTCTTCGTGGACCAGCACCTGCTCACGCGCGGCCGCTTCGGCCGCATGCTGCCCGCGATGCTGGCCAAGGGTTATACGCTGGGACTGGGCATCGACGAGAACACGGCCGCCGTCGTGGGCCCGGCGCGCGACGTTACGGTGATCGGCTACCGGGGCGCGCTCGTGCTCGACCTGCACGATGCCGGCACCGACACATCGAAGCCGGGATTCAATCTCACCAACGCGCGCATCAGCTACCTGGACAGCGGCGACCGGTTCAACCTGGCCACGCGCACATACACGCCGGGGCCGGACAAGGAGCCCGTGGACAGGAAATACGTCGAGCACCGCGCGCCGATCTTTTATACGGACATCCTCGGCAACACGGCCGTGGCGGATCTGCTCGAGAAGCTGGTGGACAGCGATCTGCAGCGCGCCATCGGCGTGGCGTTCGAAGGGCCGGACAGCCAGTCGCCGGAACGCGGGTTCGAGTTCACGTTCACGCGTGTGCCGGACACCGCGGAATACGTGACGAACCGCGAGGATGCGTATTCGATCTACCGGATCAGGATGGACGTGCGGCCGGTGCGGGTGCGGCAGCCGTTCTACACGGCCGACTAAGGCGCGGCATTCTCCAGCAGCGCCGCATCCACCTTGCGGAAAATGCACAGCGCCGCATACGCCGCGGTATCGACGGCGCGGCAGAATTCGGGATACGTCTTGAAATGCCGCGCCGACCAGTGGAACTCGGGTACGAGATCGCCGATGCCGAAGCGCGCGAGCGACTCGTCCTTGTCCGGGTCGTGCGAGAGGCGCTGCCGCGGCGCGCGGATGGCGATCCAGTGACTCAGCTGGCCATACCTGCCGAGGTTCGCGCCGCCGTCGTCGACGAGGGCATAGATGAAGCGCCCGTCCGTCGTGGACCGTTCGGCGACCACGACGTTCCTGCCCTTGTTCCTGACCGTGAAGCCATGCGGCGCCAGCATCTGCGCGAACCGCTCGCGCAGCAGTGTGACGCGCCCGGCCCAGGGCAGCGCGTCGAATTGCGGATCGTCGCGCAGGCCGGCCGCGCGGATCGCACGCGCCTTGACCTGGCGCGACCAGCGCACGGACTCCTCGTGGATGGGGTTCAGGTAGTCTTCGAGACACAGCTTGATGGCCGGCTCGATCTGCGGCGCGACCAGGTCCGTCGGCGAGATGAGCGTGGGCGCCCGTTCCCGCAGTGCGTCCAGCAGCGCCGAGCGATAGGGTTGTGTGGGTGAGTAGACGCCTTTGAGCACGTCGACAGGCCCGCGCAGCGCCGACAGCCGCTCCATCGCACAGTCGCGCCAGTACGCGCGCAACTGCGCCTTGGCGTCAAGCGTCGGCGCGAAGGCGAGCATCCGCTCGCGCCCGATGGCGGCTTCTTCACCATAGCCGGCGGCGGCCAGTTCGTCCCAGATGGATTCCAGGTCGGCGCCCACGTGCACGAGCGCCAGCGCGAGGGTCCGTGACGGATCCAGCGCACCGGCGCCCATCGTTACGCCTTGAGCAGCGGCTTGAGGTACTTGCCGGTGACGCTGTCCGGGTTCACGGCCACGTCTTCCGGCGTGCCGTGCGCGACGATCGTGCCGCCGCCCGCGCCGCCTTCCGGACCCAGGTCGACGATCCAGTCCGCCGTCTTGATGACGTCCAGGTTGTGCTCGATGATGACGAGCGTGTTGCCCTGGTCGCGCAGGCGGTGGATCACCTTCAGCAGCAGGTCGATGTCGGCGAAGTGCAGGCCTGTCGTCGGCTCGTCGAGGATGTACAGCGTGCGGCCGGTATCGCGCTTGGACAGTTCCAGCGACAGTTTGACGCGCTGCGCCTCGCCGCCCGACAGCGTGGTCGCGCTCTGTCCCAGCTTGATGTAGCCGAGGCCCACGTCCAGCAGCGTGTGCAGTTTTCTCGCGATGACCGGCACGGGCTTGAAGAACTCGTGCGCATCCTCGACCGTCATGTCCAGCACTTCGGTGATGTTCTTGCCCTTGTACTGGACTTCCAAGGTCTCGCGGTTGTAGCGCTTGCCGTGGCAGACGTCGCAGGGCACGTACACGTCCGGCAGGAAGTGCATCTCGACCTTGATCACGCCATCGCCCTGGCACGCTTCGCAGCGGCCGCCCTTGACGTTGAACGAGAAGCGGCCGGCCGAGTAGCCGCGTTCCTTCGCGGTCGGCACCGTCGCGAACAAATCCCGGATCGGCGTGAACACACCCGTGTACGTGGCCGGGTTCGAACGCGGCGTGCGGCCGATCGGCGCCTGGTCGACCGAGATCACCTTGTCGAAGTGCTCCAGACCGTGGATGGCGTCGTGCGGCGCCGGTTCCGTCTGCGAACCGTACAGGTGGCGCGACAGCGCCGGGTACAGCGTGTCGTTCACGAGCGTCGACTTGCCGGAGCCCGACACGCCCGTCACGCAGGTGAGCAGGCCCACCGGCAGCTCCAGCGAGACATTTTTGAGGTTGTTGCCGGTGGCGCCCGTGATCACGAGCTGGCGGTCCGGGTCGGCCTGCGTGCGCTTCTTCGGCACGTGGATCTTCTTCCTGCCCGACAGGTAGGCCGCCGTCAGCGACTCCTTGCTCTTCATGATGTCCTTGAGCGAGCCCTCGGCGATCACGGCGCCGCCGTGCACGCCCGCGCCCGGACCCATGTCGACGATGTAGTCCGCGGTGCGGATCGCATCCTCGTCGTGCTCCACCACGAGCACGCTGTTGCCGATGTCGCGCAGGTGCTTCAGGGTCGCGATCAGGCGGTCGTTGTCGCGCTGGTGCAGGCCGATCGACGGCTCGTCCAGCACGTACATCACGCCCGTCAGGCCCGAGCCGATCTGCGACGCGAGACGGATGCGCTGCGCTTCGCCGCCCGACAAGGTGTCGGCGCTGCGGTCCAGTGACAGGTAATCGAGGCCGACGTCGTTCAGGAATTTCAGGCGCGCGACGATCTCCTTGATCACGCGCTCGGCGATGTCTTTTTTCGCGCCGGTCAGTTTCAGGTCGTCGAAGTAGGTCAGGCAATCGCGCAGCGGCGTCCTCGCGACTTCATAGATGGCGCGCTGCTGCTTGCCATTGCCGATCTTGACGTAGCGCGCTTCCGTGCGCAGGCGCGCGCCGCCGCACGACGGGCACTCCTTCTCGTTGATGAACTTCGCCAGCTCTTCCTTCACGGCCATCGAATCCGTCTCGCGGTAGCGGCGCTGCAGGTTGTTCACGACGCCCTCGAACGTGTGCTCGCGGATCACCGTGCGGCCACGCTCGTTCACGTATGCGAACGGCACGGCGGTCTTGCCGGAGCCGAACAGCACGGCTTCCTGCGCGGGCTTCGGCAGCTGCTCGAACGGCTTGTCGAGGTCGAAGCCGTAGTGCGACGCGAGGCTCGTCAGCATCTGGTAATAGAACTGGTTGCGGCGATCCCAGCCCTTCACGGCGCCGGACGCCAGCGACAGGTTCGGGAACGCGACGATGCGCTTCGGATCGAAGAACTCGATGTGGCCCAGGCCATCGCATTCCTGGCAGGCGCCCATCGGGTTATTGAAGGAGAACAGGCGCGGCTCCAGCTCCTGCAGCGAATAGCCGCAGACGTTGCACGCGAACTTGTTCGAGTAGACGTGCGCCGTCTCCGTGTCCATCTCGTACGCGACGGCGCGGCCATCGGCGATGCGCAGCGCGGTCTCGAAGCTCTCGGCCAGGCGCTGCTTGATCTCGGCGTTCACCTTGATGCGGTCGATGACGACGTCGATCGTGTGCTTTTCCGTCTTCTTCAGCTTCGGCAGGTCGTCCACGTCGTAGATCTTGGCCGCGTGCGTGCCGCTCTGGATGCGGAAGCGGACAAAACCCTGCGCCTGCATCCCTTCGAACAGGTCGCTGTGCTCGCCCTTGCGGTTCGCCACGACGGGCGCCAGGATCATCAGCTTGGTCCCTTCCGGCATGGACAGCACGGCATCGACCATCTGCGACACGGTCTGCGCGGCCAGCGGCTCTTCCGGGTGGTCCGGGCAGTAGGGCGTGCCGACGCGCGCGTACAGCAGGCGCAGGTAATCGTGGATCTCGGTGACGGTGCCGACGGTCGAGCGCGGGTTGTGCGACGTCGCCTTCTGCTCGATGGAGATCGCGGGCGACAGGCCCTCGATCATGTCGACGTCCGGCTTTTCCATCAGCTGCAGGAACTGGCGCGCATAGGCCGACAGCGATTCGACGTAGCGGCGCTGGCCCTCGGCATACAGCGTGTCGAAGGCGAGCGACGATTTACCGGAACCCGACAGGCCGGTGATGACGATCAGCTTGTTGCGCGGCAGGTCAAGGTTGATGTTCTTGAGATTGTGCGTGCGGGCGCCGCGGATACGGATTTCTTCCATTGTTGTTTGAAGGCTTTCGAATGGTTGCGGGGCCGGCGCACGAATGGCACAGGTGAGCGGGCCGAACGGGAAAGCGCACTAGTTTACCTGTTTTTATTTACAGTGGTATGCCGGCCCTCGAAAAAGTCTGCGAGGCTAGTCAGCATGATATGACGACTTGTCAAGACCTGCCGCGCCGGAGGAAGGTGCGCGTTCCGTATGTGGTCCGGGAGAGGGGCAATTCAATGGCAGACTCACCAGAAAACCGAAAAATTTTTCGTCTCTCCGTATTGATGCGCATCTCTTCCAATTCGGGCACTTCGCCCCCATCTTCGGGTCTGATCAGGTGCTGCAACCCGGGTGCCCGATCAGCGCGGAATCAGTTGCTTTCTCATGCGACTGACCAGCATAATAGCGGGCCGCATTCAACAGTTTCCCCGACGCTTAGACATCACGCAGAGTCAGGGACTATCCAAAGGAGCTTTACAAAATGGCATCAGTTAACAAGGTCATCATCGTCGGCAACCTCGGCCGCGATCCGGAAATCCGCTACATGCCGAGCGGCGACGCCATCGCCAACATCGCCGTGGCCACGTCCTACAAATCGAAGGACAAGAACACCGGCGAGCAGAAAGAGCTGACCGAGTGGCACCGCATTTCGTTCTTCGGCCGCCTCGCCGAAATCGTCGGCCAGTACCTGAAGAAGGGTTCGTCGGTCTACGTGGAAGGCCGCCTACAGACCCGCAAGTACACCGACAAGGACGGCATCGAGCGCTACGCCACCGACATCATCGCTGAAAACATGCAGATGCTGGGCGGCCGCCAGGGCATGGGCGGCGGCGACAGCTACGGCGGTGGCGACGACATGGGCGGCTACGACGCCCCGCCGAGCCGCCCGGCCCCGCGCCAGGCCCCGCCGGCACCGGCCGCACGTCCGCAGCCGAAACCGGCGCCGAACTTCTCGGATATGGATGACGATATCCCGTTCTGATCGGGAATTCGTTTTCCGCTGATGACAGCCCGCTCTTCGCAAGAACAGCGGGCTTTTTCTTTTTACGTCCGCCTGAACAGGATAGGAGCACTCGATGGTGATCGAATATGTCCGCTACAAGATACCGGCCGAGCAGGCCGACCAGTTCATTGCCGCCTATGCGACGGCCGGCGAAGCGCTGCGCAAGTCCAGTCACTGCCAGGGCTTTGAGCTGAGCCGATGTACGGAAGAGCCGACGTCGTTCATCCTGCGGATCGAATGGGATTCCGTGGAAGGCCATATGGCCGGGTTCCGCAAGAGTCCCGAGTTTCGCGAGTTCTTTGCGAGCGTCAGGCCGTTCGTGGGCAATCTCGAGGAGATGCGGCATTACGAGCGGACGGCGGTGCTGAGCAGCTAGTTGCGAAGCCCAAGCTCGAACTGCTTCAGCAGCTTGTCCGCCATATCCGATTCGATGCCGGCAGCCGAGGTCTCCCGTTACCGCATGAACGCGGCCTCTCTCCCTGGTACGAATAGGTTGTTCATGGTTTTTCGGTGTTCACGTTACGTGAACAAGAAAAAAATAGTGAACACAAGCGCACGGCCGCGCCCACTATTTGGGCTGCCTCACGCCTTGCGTGCAAATCTTGCCCACGTTTGATTCAAGTTAGTGCACGTAAGTACGCCAGCGACGTCTCAAGCTGGCACAAAACCTGCATCGGGTACCGCATCAGCCGCCGCCAGCGGTCAACCCGATCGGAGCCCAGGATGCACGCAGAAACCCTCCCCCTATCCACCGCCCAGTCCGACGTCAAACTGTCCGGCGACATGTTCGGCGCCCTGATCAACCTGTCCGGCCGGCGCCGCTTCACATCCCAGCGGGTGGTGTTGTATTCGGTCCTGGCCTCGCTCGGCCATGACGGTGCGGACAAGACGGCCCGCGACACGCTGGCGGCCTTCAGGGACGCGCACATGACGCTCGTGCAGGGCAAGCAGGGTTTGCCGGGCATCTTCTGCCAGCAATTGCGCGACGCGTATTTTGGCCAGATGCGGGGCGACCAGGTCATCCGCGACTTCATCGCACTGGCCGAGAGTACGCTGGACGCCATCGGCACGACGTCGCGGCGCGCGCCGGCGCTGCTCGATGAGCTGGTGCGCAGCGCGACGCCGCTGCTCAGCGTGCTCAATGCCCTGACTCTCGTGTACGAGGAACAATCCAAGCGCCATGCGCTTCAGCAGCGCCGGCAGATGCAGGAATTGATGGGTGACATCAAGACCATCGCGCGGGAGGCGCGCATGGTCGCCTTCAACGCACAGATCGTCGCGGCGCGCGCGGGCCCGGTCGGCAAGGAGTTCGCCGTGGTGGCGAGCACGATGACCAATATCACCGGCGAGATCGATGCGCTGGTGCAGACCGCGCTGGAGAGTTCGCTGGCCTATTGAGCGCTTACGGATCAGATGCGCTTGCGCTGCTCGCTGTCGGGAACGGTCGGCATCCGCGCGGGCTTCAACGACTGACCTAGACCGTCGCCCCCGCGTAGGCGGGGGCCCGATTTGTACGCGTTATCGCGATGCGTGAAAATCAGGTTCCCGCCTGCGCGGGAACGACGCTCCGGGGGCAGCGGGCCAGGCCTTAACGCTGCTGGCCCTTGCCCGTCGCCGCCCACCAGATCCCGCCCATCAGGTGCGCGAGATATTGCGGGTCGCGGTACATGTCGCCGTTGTGGCCCAGCAGCGTCACGAACACGCGGCCCTTTTCGACCGTGTGATACCACGACACCGGGTGGTCACGGCCCATGCCCGTCGACACCTGGCCGGGCCAGATCTTCGTCGGGTCGTAGCTCGACTCGTCCACGTTCAGCACGGGGTGGATGGCGACCTTGTACGGGTTCGTCGTCTCGTACCACTCGTCGCTCCAGATCCAGCGCGGCGGGATGCCGAACGTCGCGGGGAACGTCTTGTCGACGATGTCGACGGCGCCCGTCTGCAGCATCGGGTGCGTCTTGAACGAGCGGCCGACGAGCTTCTCGTACCACACCCACCCGTTCGGCGGCGTGATCGCGGCGCGGTGCACGACGACGGCATTGCCGCCGTCACGCATGTACGCCTCGAATTTCGCGCGCTGCGCCGGATTCAGTTCCTCGCCCGGCGTGTTGAGGAAGACGACGGCCGCATACTGTTTCAGGTCGCCGTCGAACACCTCGGGCTTGTTCGTGTAGTTGAACTCGAATGCGTGCAGCCTGGCCAGCTTTTCCAGGCTGTCGCGCGCGATCGGGATGTATTCGTAGTGGTATTTGTTGGGGATGGCCAGCACGAGCAGCTTGTACTGGACGTCCGCGGCCCATGCGGCCGGCGCGGCCACGGCGGCGGCCAGCGCCAAGGTCGATACGATGCGTTTCATATGAATCCTTTCAGGGTGCGGGCACGCCTTCCGGCTTGCGGCCGTTGCGGGGCACGAGCCAGCCGCCGTCGGACAACCAGTCGGCGAGCCGGTCCGGCCAGTGCTGCAGCGCGATGCGCTCGCCGCGCTGGCCCACGTTGAACGCGTGGTCCGTGTCCGCGTACAGGTGCAGCTCGGCCGACACGCCGGCTTGTACCAGTTGCTGGTACAAGGTGATGGTCGGCGGCATGCAGCACGTGTCGCGCGAGCCGGCGACGAGGAACGCGGGCGGCGCACCGTCCACGGCTTTGGCGGGAGAGCCCAGCGGCCCGGGATACACGAGCACCTGGAAGTCCGGACGCGCGCTCTGGCGGTCCAGCGCATCCGTCTTGCCGCGTTGCGCCGGCTCCGGATTGTCGGCCACGAGCGACACCAGTTCGCCGCCCGCCGAAAAGCCCATGATGCCCACGCGTTGCGTATCGACACCGTACTCGCTCGCGTGCGCGCGCACCCAGCGCACGGCACGGCGCAGGTCGGCCGCGCCGTCGCCTTCGATGCTGTACCCGGCGGAATCCGGATCGCGCGCGAGCCGGTACTTCAGCACGAACGCGGTGACGCCCATGCGGTTCAGCAGCTTGCCCGCCACGACGCCTTCGTTCTGGAACACGAGCATGCGATGCCCGCCGCCCGGCACGACGACGATCGCCGCGCCGTTCGCATGGCGCGGATCGGCGCGCAGCACCGTCAGCGACGGGTCGTGCACGTTGCTGACGTACGCGCCGTCCGTGAGCTTCTCGGGTTCGCCGTGGCGCTTTTCGGACCCCGGCGCCCCGTCGGGCCACAGTTGGACGACCGGCGGCGCGGCCTGCTGGGCGAGCACGCTGCCGGCGCAGGCCAGCGCCAGCAGGGCCGATGCAACGATACGCTTAGTCGACATGGCTTGTGTACAGGCTGTGGTGCGTGAGGATGAACAAGGTGCGCTTGTCCGCGCCGCCGAAGACCAGCTGCAGCGGGCGCTCCGGCACGTCGATGCGGCCGCGTTCCTTGCCGTCCGGGCCGTAGACGAACACCTGGCCGTTGGCGACGTAGACGTTGCCGTCCGGGCCCAGCGTCGCGCTTTCGCCGCCGCGGTCGGCCACCTGTTTCAGGTCCGTGATGGCGCCGCCCTGGCCCACGAGACCGCTGAACGTGCGGTTCTCGGAACCGTTCGCGAAGATCACGCGCTCGCCCACGCGCGCGCTGGTAAAACCGTGCGTGTCGAGCGTGTCGGACCAGCGGTAGCCCATATGGTCCGTCGGACCCTGGCGCGTCACACGCCACGCCGGCAGTACGAGGCTGCCATCCGGCGACACGTATTCCTGCGCCTTCGGCTTGGCGACGTCGCGCGCGAACATCTCGCTCAAGGTGGTGAACTCGTAGGTCTTCGGATCGATCTGGTCCTGGAACTCGCCGTTCTGCCAGAAGTTGACGGGAATGGCCACGCGCGCATCGGCATGGCTTGCCACGGCCGTCGGCTTGATCATCGCGACACCTTCCGGCGTCGGCGGCACGTCAGGCTTGAACGCATACACGCTCGCGCTTTGGCCGTAGTGCGACAGGACCATCACGTTGCCGCTGCGGTCGATGGCGAGGTTGATCGGGTCGAGCGGGGCGTCGCGCACGATCTCCAGGCCGCGGTCATGGCTCCACGCGTGGATGCGCTTGAAGTGGCGGTCGATGAAGTACAGCTTGCCGTTCGCGTCGACGGCGGCGCCGGCGATGGAATAGAAGCCGTCCGCGACCTTCTCGACCTTGCCCAGCGGCGCCGGTGCGCTGGCCTGCTGGCCCGTGTAGTCGAGGATCGCGAATTCGCGCTCGCGCACCTGGATATTGTGCGTGACGTCCGTGATGGCGTTCTCGTACGGGTACTTCGACGCACGCGCATACGTCGTGCAGCCGTTCTCGTCGCAGGTGGCGAAGCCGCTCTCGCCGTTCACGTGCACGTTGCGGAAACGGATGTCGCTGGAATTCGCGATGCGCACGGCCGTTACCGCCGGCTTGATGGAACGGGTGACGCGGTAGCCGTGGTAGTTCGCGATCAGGATGTTCTTCGAGTTGCGGATGTCGAGCGATGTGGAATCCATGCCGTCGCGGACTTCTTCTTCCGTCTGCGGCGCATAGAACGACCAGTTCTCGACGCCGTCCAGCACGATCTCATTGCGGATGTGGTGCTCGGCCGAGAGTTCGTACACGCGGCCAGGGGTCTTCGTGTTCGTCACGTAGAAGCCCGCCTGCGCATAGCCGCTCGGCGACCAGATGCCGGTGAACGTGCCGCCGCCGCCGTCCGTGATCCAGACGCTCGGGTACTGGCGGTCCCACCACAGGGTCGTGTCCCACTTCGCCGACTTCTGGTACGGATCGGCGCGTGTGCCGTCGTACAGGCGCGTGCCGTGGCCGCCCTGGATGCGGACGTCGTCCACGAGGGAGTGTTCGCCCGCGCGCCACAGCAGCGCGACGGCGCGGTTGTTGACTTCACCGGTCGCGAGGCCGATGCCGGACACGATGCCGGCGCCGCCGCGCGCGCTTTCCAGCAGCGCCTTCGGCGTGTCGACGCCCTGGAACAGCGGCGAGCCGTTCGGCAGCACGAGCTGGGTCAGGCCCGGGTGCAGGCCGACGATCACGGTGTCCGGTTTCATGCGGATCGTGTCGTTGACCATGTAGAAGCCCTGCGGCAGGTACACGACGCGGTGGCTGTCGATGGCTTTCTGGATGGCGGCCGTGTCGTCCGCGCGGCCGTCGCCCTTCGCGCCGAAGGTGTGCACGTTGGCCCATTCCTTCGTGGGCGGCAGCGCTTTCAGCACGCGCTGCGGCGCAGCCTTGCCAATGGGTCCCGTCTTGTAGTTGGTCGTGAAGCGGCCCGGCGCGCCCAGCTGGTCGAGCTTCATGCCGTAGTTCAGTTCCGTGACCTCGTACGCGCGGCCGGCGCCCGCGAGGGTCTTGCCGCTGTCGCGGAATCTCGCGAAGGTCGGCACGTTCTTCGCGCTGGCGTGGTCGAACGCGATCTGCGTGTAGACGTTGTCCTCGTTGCTGATGACGACGGCGGCCTTCGCCACGTTCTCGAAGCGGACGTTCTTCGCATACAGCCAGTCGCCGTAGCCGCGGTCGATGTCGATGCCGACCGGGGTGTCGCGGATGTCGACGTTGTCCAGGGTGAGCCCGGCCTCGTGCTCGCGGATGGCGGCGTCGCGCTGGCCGTCGAACGTCGCGTCGACGAGCGTGAACTGCCACGCGGGCGACGTCTTTTCGGCCAGGATGCCGTAGCGGCCGCCGTGGAATTTCAGGTCGTACGCGATGTTGCCGACGTGGTAGACGCCGGCGAGGCCGCTGCCGATATGGAAATCGATGTGCGACAGGTTCGAGTGCTGCGCCGTGTGCATGCGCACGCCGGTGGCGGCCGGGTTGCCGTCGCCGATCTCGAAGTCGACGTTCGACAGCACGGAATAGAAGGTGGCGGAGTTCGCGTCGCGCACGTCCTTGTCCGCGCCGACGGCGCCCGCGACGGGCATCGGCACCTTGCCCACCGTGTACTGGTCGCCGCCGGTGAAGATCACCATGTTGGCGACGCCCTGCTGGAAGCCCGGCGTCTTCGGCGCCAGCACGAACACGGGACGCGTCGCGCCCACGCCGTACACGCGCACGGCGAGCGGAATCAGGATGCTTTTCGTGATGCGGTAGCGGCCCGACGGCAGGAACACGACGCCCCCTTCGCCCTTGTTGGCGGCGGCGTCGATGGCCTGCTGGATGGCGGCGGTATCGTCCGTTTTACCGTCGCCCTTCGCATGCACGACGACGGCGTGCGGGTCCTCGGGCATGGTCTGGAAAGCCGATACGGAAGCGGCCGACGCGGGCGTGGCGAGCACGAACGCGAGCGCCAGCGCCGCCGGGAGCGGGCGTAAAAGCGTTGAAAGCGTAGTCTTCATTTATTTTTATCCTTGAGTGACGAACAGCGACAACAACATCACGAACAGCAGTCCGAACACGCCGACGATGGTCTCCATCATCGTCCACGAGCGGAACGTATCCTTCAGCGACAGGCCGAAGTATTCCTTGAACATCCAGAAGCCCGAATCGTTCACGTGACTGAACATCAGGCTCCCCGCGCCGACCGCGAGCACCATCAGGTTCGGGTCGACGCCGGAGCTTTCCACGAGCGGCCCGACGACGCCGGCCGCCGTGATGCCGGCCACCGTGGCGGAGCCGAGGCACACGCGGATCAGCGTCGCCACGGCCCAGCCGAGCAGCAGCGGATGCACGGGCATGTGTGCGAGCTGCGTGCCCAGTTCCGCGCTGACGCCGGAATCGATCAGCACCTGCTTGAGGCCACCGGCGCCCGCGATGATCATCAGGATCGGAGAAATCTCGCGCAGTGCGCCCGCGGCGCTGTCGGTCACGCGCTTGAACGGCTGGCCGCGGCCGATACCGAGCGTGACGACCGCAACAAAGTACGACAGCAGCATCACGACGAGCGGGCTGGATAAAAACGCGAGCGGTTTCGCCAGGTCCGGGCGGGCCAGGGTGACGAGCGTGAGGGCGCCCAGCAGCACGACGGGCAGCAGCGCCGTCACGAAACTGTTGAGGGTACCCGGCAGCTCGCTGTCGGGAATGGCCTCCTGCGCGTTGCGGAACATCGGCGCGGGCTCCGCGCGGATGTGTTTCAGCGACATGGCGAAGATCGGCCCGGCGATGATCAGGGTCGGGATCGCGACGACGAGACCATACAGCAGCGTCTTGCCCATGTCCGCATGGACCGCGACGACGAGTGCCGTCGCGGACGGGTGCGGCGGCAGGAAGCCGTGCGCGATCGACAGGCCCGCCAGCAGCGGCATGCCCAGCGCCACGGCCGGACGGCCCGACTGGTACACGAGCGAGAAGATCAGCGGGATCATCAGCACGAAGCCGACGTTGTAGTACAGCGGCATGCCGACGACGAAGCCGGTGACGGTCATCGCCACCGGGATCCGCGCCATGCCGAGCCGGTCGACGAGGCTGATGGCGATGCGCCGGGCCGCGCCGCTGTCGGCGATCAGCTTGCCGAACACGGCGCCCAGGCAGATCACGACGACCAGGGACCCGAGCAGGTCACCGATCCCCTTTTCGATGGCGCCCGGGATCTTCGCGGCGGGCATCCCGAGCATCAAGGCGGCGACGATGGCTGCGACGACGAACGCGAGGAGCGGCTGGATCTTGCCCCACGCGATCATCACCGTCAGCAGTCCGACCGCCAGCAGTACGGACAGCAGGTTCCACACGGCGGGCCTCCGATCAGAAGTTGTAGCGCAGGCCGGCGCGGTAGGTACGTCCCACGACGTCGTACAGGGCCGGGTTGATCGCGAAGCTCGGGTTGGCCTGCGGCGCCGGTTCCGGATCGCGGTCCGCCAGGTTGTCGATCTTGAAGTAGACCATCATCTGCTTCGACACGTTGTAGCTGCCGCCGAAGTCGATGTAGGTCGCGCCCTTCATCTTGTTGTCGTAGATGGTCGGGTGGATCAGCGTCGACACCGGGCAACTGGTCTGGCACTCGATGTACTCGTTGCTGTACTTGCCGTCGCTGAACCAGCGCTCGGTGAGGGTCAGGCTCAGCTTGTCGTTATCCCAGCTTTGCGTGGCCAGCACCTTCCATTTCGGCGTGTTGCCCAGGTTGACGCCCGCGCCTTCCGACGGGATCGTGCCGACGACGCCCGAATCCGTGATGAAGTGCAGCGTTCGGGTGGCCAGCGCGCGCACGGTGAAGCGGCCCGGCAGGCTGAATTTGTCGAGGTTCATGCGGTACGCCGACTCGATATCGAAGCCCTTCAGGTGCAGCGAAGCGAGATTGAAGTTCTGCACCGTGACGTAGTTGTTGCCCGGGCTGTTCAGCACCATCGCCTGGCAGATCTCCTGGTTGCCGGCCACGCACAGGTCGACTTCCTGCTGGATCGACAGCGTGGAGACGACGTCGTTGACCTTGATATCGTAGTAGTCGAGCGACGTCGAGAAGCCCGGCGCCCAGCTCGGCTGGCTCAGCACGATGCCGAACGAATTATTCCGCGCGATTTCCGGGCGCAGGTCCGTGTTGCCGACGGTGCGCTGCTGCACGCTGACCGTGTTGCCCTGGTACTGCACCTGGTTGTTGACGACGACCGGCGCCGCGAACAGTTCGGAGAGGTTCGGCGCGCGCACGTCCTTCGAGCTGACGGCGCGCAAGCGCAGGCCGTCGATCGGCGTCTTCCACGTGGCGCCGATCTTCCAGCTGCTGACGCTGCCGGCGGTGCTGTACTTGGTCTGGCGGTCGGCGAGGTTCAGGTTCGCTTCGCCCCAGGTGTCGGACTTCAACACGGGCAGGTTCAGCTCGACGTATGCCTCGCGCACGTTGTACGAGCCCGCGCCGTTGTGATAGTTACCGGCATACCAGTTGTTGCCAACCGTGCTGTTGAGGGTCGGGTCGGCCGGGTAGGCGGCTGCCGAGATCGAGTCCGGCGAGACGCCGGCGCCGTACGGGTCGCCGTGCACGTCGTACTTTTCGCGGCGCCATTCGGCACCGGTCGCCATCGACAGCGGGCCCGCCCAGCCTTCCCACACTTCGCCGTTGAAGTTGGCGCTGGCCACGTCCTGGCTCTGCGTCGTGCGCTGGATCGGGCCGGCGGCCGGCGCGATGTACGACCACGCGGCCGGATCGACCGGGTTGTTGCCGATGATGTTCAGCGGCACGCAGCCGTTCGCGGCGGCGACGGCGTTGCGGCAGACGATCCTGCCGCTGGCATCGCGCACGGCGTCGATCGCGTTGTTGTAGCGCGTGTTCAGCGTGATGTCGTGGACGTTGATGTTCGTCGTGTTCTCGCCGTGTTCCGCGTACGCGTCGTACGACCAGTCCTTGCCGAACAGGGTGAACTTGCCGTCGCCGCCGACGACGAAACGGCGCTGCGTGCGCGTCGGATGGACGTTGATGTTGTCCGGGAAGATCGCGTTCGCCGTGCCGTACTGGAAGTTCTTGATGTTGTTGGCCGCGCAGGCCGCCGCGATGGAGGCGGGCAGGAACGGGTTGTCGCACTGGATCGTCAGGTTGGCCTGCTTGGCCGCGCCCGGGTTCGGCGAGAAGTGCGATTTCACCTGCGCATAGTTCGCGGTGAAATAGATCTCGTTATCCGCGTCGAGATCCCACGACAGGCGCGTGTACGCGACTTGCCGCTTGAAATTCATCGCGAGGTTCGTGCCGGCGCCCACACTGCCCGACAGGTCGCCGCCCACGCAGAACGGATTGACGCAGTTCGTGACCTGGCCCGTACGCGTCGGCACGCCATTGGATCCGTAGGCGAATTGATAGGGCACGCCGCCGTCGCCGAACGCGGTGCCTTGCAGCGGACCGTTCGTGATCAGGCCGTATTTCGAATACTGGTATTGCTGGGCGTGGTCGATGGCCTGGTATTCCGGCTTGCCGTCATTGGTTTGCGACAGCGGACGGCGCTGGAACACCGTGCTGCGGTACCACGTGCGGCCACCCGCGCCCACTTCGCCGAAGCCCGGCGAATCGATGCCGTTTTCCTTGCTGAACTCGCCGCTGACAGTCGCGTGCAGGCGGTCGTCCATGAAGCCCTTGCCCCAGGCGGCCTGCAGGGTGCCGCTCTTGTCGTCGTGGTAGCGCGTCTGGCCGCCCTCGACGTTGGCTTTAAAACCCGTAAATTTCTTGTCGGTGATGAAGTTGACGACACCGCCCACCGCATCGGAACCGTACGACGCCGACGCGCCGCCCGTGACGACGTCCACGCGTTTTACCAGCAGTTGCGGGAACTGGCTGACGTCCGTGACACCCGTGACGTTGGCGCCGACGACGCGCTGGCCGTCCAGCAGGGTCAACGTCCGGATGGTGCCGAGGCCGCGCAGGCTCAGCGAGCTCAAACCCTGGATGCCGCTCGACGTGCTGTTGGTGCTCGTCGTGCGGCCCGTGCTGCCCTGCAGCGCCGGCAGTTCGGCCAGCGTGTTGAACAGGTTCGGCTTCGCGGCCTTTTCCAGGTCGGCGCTGGACAGGCTCGTCGTCGGCGTCGGCTGCGAGAAGCCGCGGGCCGCGATGCGCGAGCCGGAAATGCGCACGACGTTCGCTTCCGGGACGGCGGGCGCGGCTTCGGGCGCCTGGGCCGGTTGGCTTGCGCCCTGGGTGTCGGCCGCGGGTTGCTGTGCCGGTTCGGTCTGCTGGGCATGGGCGGCGCCGAGCATGCCGCAGGCGCTGGCGACGGCCAGGTTGATGAGGGTGCGTTGCAGTGGTGTACGCATGGTAGTCTCCATTATTCTCGTGTGGTTGGCGTGCCGCCTCGGATGGCGGGCGGCTGGGCCGGGCGACGACTTACTGATTGATCGATGCGATGATGCTGGCCACCAGGGTTTCCGGCGGCTGGGTAATGTCCAGGGTCATGCCGGCTTCGTCCGGCCGCAGCGGCTCGAGGTCGCGCAGCTGGCTGTCCAGCAGGGTGATCGGCATGTAGTGGCCGATGCGCGTCTGCATGCGCGCCGCGATCGTGCCGCGCGGACCGGCCAGGTGGGCAAAGCGCAGGTTCGGATCGGCCTGGCGCAGCATGTCGCGGTAGCGCCGCTTGAGCGCCGAGCACGAGACGACGACGCCCGTGCCGCGTTCGCGCGCGGCGCCGATCTCGTTGGCCAGGGCCTGCAGCCAGCCGGCACGGTCGTCGTCCGTCAGCGGAATGCCGGCCGACATCTTGACCACGTTGGGCGCCGGGTGATACGCGTCGCCCTCGAGGAAGGCGACGCCGAACGCCGCGGCGAGGGCGGCAGCGACCGTGCTCTTGCCGCAGCCGCAGACGCCCATGATGACCCAGCGGTAGCCTTCGCCCGACTGGTTGGATACATCGCTTGGTGATGCCATTCGTTCTCTCTTTCTGTCAATTCGCAGCGACCGTTAGCGCTATCATTTTTGCCAAGTCTTCAATAAGGCGGCCTGTTTGTAAAGGGTTATTCATGTTGCGGAGCGAAACGTACGCGGGGCGATCCATGCGATTTGCATGGAATGACGGGTATCTTGCCGCCGCGCCAGAGGGAAACCATCGAAAATGGACTGATAGCGCTATCAGTTGTGCGCAGCGGCATGTGTGAATGGCGTGTGGCGTTTACAACACGTTTGCATCGCCGGGCGTCGGCGCGGTCGTCACCTTGGTCCGGTGCAGGCGCATCTGCACGACAAACATCCGCAGCGCGGCGAGGAAGGGAACGGAGAGGAAAATGCCGGACACGCCGGCCAGCTCCTCGCCGGCGAGCAGGCCGAACACGACGAGGATCGGCGGCACGTCCACGCCCTCGCTCATCAGGTACGGGTTCAGCATATAGTCCTGGAACACGCGGTAGCCGCCGATGAAGGCGATCGTCCAGCCCACGTGCTCGTAGCCGCTGAACAGGGTGACGCCCACGATGGCCGCCGCCGCGACGAGCGGGCCCAGCACGGGAATCACTTCCAGCACGGCCGCGACGCCGGCCAGCAGCAGCGCGAACGGCACCCCCATCAGCGACAGCACGAGACCGTAGGTGACGAGCGTCGCCAGCGACAGCAGGGCCAGCGCCCGTACATAGCTCGACAGGACGGTGTTCAGGCCGTGCAGCACGTCGGTCCAGAAGGCGCTGTTGCGGCGGTGGCGCATCGTCACGAGCAGTTCGTCGAAGACCGGGGCCTGCAGGATCATCAGGAAACTCAGGATCGGGACGACGACGACATAGATCAGGTTGCCGGCCAGGTGCATCAACCCGAAACCGATATTGCGCACGAACGGCATCGCCTGCGCCGAGCCGCCCTGCAACAGGTCGCGCAGGAACGCGGCCAGGCGCGCGCGCAGGGGTTCGAGCACGCCTGGCAACGGCAGCCGCCGTTCCAGCGTGGCGGGATCGAGCAGGGTCGGCAACTGGTGCGCCAACGCCGTCGCCTGCTCGGCCACCGTGTTGCCGAACAGCCCGACGGCCAGTGCGACGAGCGCGACGACGACGAGGTAGACGAGGCACAGCAGGGGCGTGCGCGGCACCCGGCCGCCGACGAGGCGCTGGGCCAGCACGAACAGCGGATAGATGAGGTAGCTGAACAGCGCGGCGATCAGCATCACGAGCAGCGTCGTCCGCACGAGAAAGACGCCATACAGACCTGCAATGACCAGCGCGGCCGTCCACACCACGCGGGCCGTACGCGCATCGATACCGAACACGGCTTCTCCCGATAGCGGCCTGCCGCAGCGGCCGACCTTGTCATGATGATACGGCGAGGGCCGTATCGCTGGCGCGCAACTCGGCCTGGCGGTGCTACATTCGGTGCTACATTAAGCATGCACGGAACACGGGGAGGACGACGTGAAACGCAGCTATCGCTGGGCAACGGAGCAGGGTGGCGGCCTGGAGCATGTCGAACTGGACACCGGGGATGCCGGCGTCACGGCCGAAGGCGTCCTCATCGGCCCCGCCGGCGGCCGCCTGTTTGCCTGCAGTTATCTGTTGCGCTGCGACGAGCAATGGCGGGTGCGCGGCATCGACGTCCATGTCGCGGGCAAGGGTTCAGTGAGCCTGCGCGCCGACGGGGCCGGCAACTGGCTCGACGCCGGCGGCACGCCGCTGCCGGCGCTGCAGGGCTGTACGGACGTCGACCTGTCCGGCAGTCCCTTCACCAACACGCTGCCGATCCGGCGCCTGGGCGACGCGCTGGACGAACGCCAGGAAATCCGCGTCGCGTACATCGACCTGCCCAAGCTCGACGTCCAGCCCGCCGCGCAGGCATACGCGCGCGTGGCGCCCGACCGGGTGCGGTTCGAAAGCCTGTCGCGCCCGTTCGCCGCGGACCTCGACATCGATGACGACGGCCTCGTGCTGCGTTACGAGGGATTGTTTACGCGCGTCGCGGGCTGAGCGGTTTCGCCTGACGCCGCGCCGATCCACGTCAGGCGGTGCCACACGGTTTCCAGCGGACCCTGCTTGTGGCGCCTGAGCCACCAGGCGCTGAAGGCGCCCTGCAGCACCGCGAGCACGATGCCGATCGAGATCGCCGCGACGGTGCCGGTCACCGCGTACAGGCCGAAGCCGAAGCCGTAGTACAAGGTCGTGCCGACGATCGATTGCATCATGTAGCTCGTCAGGCTCATCCGTCCCATCCAGCGGAGTGCGCCCAGCACGCGCGCGCCGGCGGAACGGCGGAACAACAGCGCGAAACCCGTCACGAGCAGCAGCATGATGTCCAGGTTGAGCAGCGGGGCGCAGATGGCGTCCAGCGGCCGACGCAGGGCCTCGGCGGGGATCCACGCTTCCAGGTGGCCATGGATGAAGATCAGCGGACCGAGCAGCAGCAAGGCCACGACAAAGACGCGGCGCCAAATGGCGCGGTTCCGGTCGCTGATGGCGAACAGTCCGGCGCGGCCGGCCAGCATGCCGAACATGAACAGCGCGGGAATCTGCAGGACGCGGCCCATTTCCCAGCTCCACAGCAGCACGGCGTGCTTGCCGTTCGTGAGGTTGCCGATCCAGACATCGAGTAGCGAACCGTGCTTCAGGTAGTCCTCGGCGCGGCCGAAGTAGGCCCAGGAGGCGGGATCGGGCAGCTTGCCCGGCGCGCTGTCCAGCGCCGCCAGCGCGTCGAGCCATGCGAGCGGCTGCAGGCTCAGGAAGCAGGCCAGCAGGAAGACGGTGCGCGTGCGCAGGCGCGCGACCGGGATCAGCACGAGGCCGAACACGGCGTAGATCGCCAGGATGTCGCCCTGGTAGAACGCGGAGTTCACGAGGCCGAATCCGAGCAGGAGCAGCATCCGCCACGCAAAGCGCGGCCGGAAATCCTCCCCGCGCCTGGCGCGGGCATCGTCCTGCAGGTGGAACGTCAGGCCGAACAACAGGGCGAAGATGGCGTACGACTTCCCGCCGAACACGGCGAACATCGTGTCCCAGATGTGTTGCCCCAGCCCCTTCAGCCAGGCCGGGTCGCCCGGCGGCGAAAAATAGAGATCGAAGTGCTCGATGTTATGCAGCAGCATGATCGAGACAATGGCAAAGCCGCGCAGGGCGTCGACCAGGTCGAGGCGGGAAGCGGTACGGGGCATGTCGGGTGACGACGTCATGGTATTCCTGTCCGTTTTGGGCCCGGCCATTCTAGTTTGGAATCGTTTTCATCTCACTACATTTTTTACAACGCCTGCGGTTATTTCTCATTATTTGTTCACATCTGGTTACAAACTGCCGGCGTTTGTCGGCATCCCGCAACGGCTAAAAGTTTTTTCCGAGCGGCAAAGCAAAGGGCGCGTAAAGCGCGTAAAATTGCCTCCCATCAGCTTTCCACGCGCCAACCAATCGGTTGGCGTTTGCTTTTGGATTCCAGACAGTTGTTTAAAAACAGATATCTACTAAATGCAAAATAATCTGCCCGCCACCACCACCGCCCGCTCCCGCAGTCTCCCGCTCGCGCAATCGCAGTCGTTCGCCCTGCCGCTCCTGTTCACGGTATTCGGCGTGATCATGGGATCGTGGGCCGGCCGCATTCCCGCCATGGCCGCACGCGTGCACGTATCGCACTCGGCGTTGTCGATGGTCCTGCTGTGCGGCGGCCTCGGCGCCGTTCTGTCGTACCCTATTTCATCGCGCATGATGAGCTCGCTCGGCGCCCGCAAGACCATGCTGTTTTCCGGCCTGGCCCTGCTGGCCGTGCTGGTCGCCATCGGCGCCGCGCCGACCGTGCCGCTGCTGATGATGGCCGTCCTGAGCCTCGGCATCACGGCCAGCACGTTCGACGTCGCCGTCAACTCGGCCGCCACCCGCCGCGAAAAGGAGACGGGCAAGTCGGAACTGTCGAAGCTGCACGGCCTCGGCTGCGCCGGTGGCCTGGCGGGTGCGACGCTGGGCAGCCTGATGGCCGGCCTGCACATCGCGCCGCTCACGCACTTCGTGATGCTGGCCGGTCCGCTGGCTCTCGCGCTGTACTACGGTCATGCTTCGCTGGAGGCGGACGACGTCGGCGCGGTCGTCGAGAAAAAATCGTTCTCGCTGCCGCGCGGCCCGCTGCTGTTCCTGGGCGCGCTCGGCTTCCTCGGCTCGATGGCCGAAGGCAGCATCGCCGACTGGAGCGGCGTGTTCCTGAAAGAACACTTCGGTGCGTCGGACGGCCTGGCGCCGCTGGCCCTGTCGTCGTTCTCCGTGATGATGCTGCTGGCCCGCCTCGTCGGCGACAGGCTCAAGGTCCGCTACGGCGCCCGTCCGCTCGTCACCAGCGGTTCGATGCTGGGCGCCGCCGGCCTGTTCTTCGCCGTGCTGTCGCCGAATGCCTACCTCGCCCTGTTCGGCTTCGCCGTCGCGGGCATGGGCATGGCGCTGGTGTTCCCGTTCGTGTTCAGCGCGGCGGGCGCGCAAGGTCCGGCGGCGCTGGCCGGCGTGGCCAGCCTGGCCTACAGCGGCAGCCTGATGGGCCCGCCGGTCATCGGCGCCATCGCGCAGGGCATGGGCATGCAGATCGCCATCGCCTACATCGGCGGCCTGGCCTGCCTGATCGCCTTCGTGGCCAGCCGTTCGCGCCTGCTGAAGTAAGCCGTTTCCGGGTTTGCGCTGTGCCAAACCCATGTTCGTTCCGAAGAACTCCAGTACGCCCGCGTACTCCAAGCATACGTCGCTCGTCTGCCCTGGATCGGAGTCTTCATGCAAAGCGAAATCGATGCCGTGTCCGTCGTCTGGTTCCACGACCGCCAGCTGCGCGAACGCGATTGGCCCGTGATGTCGCATGTCGCCGGCGAGTCCGGCAGGTTGGGCGGGTTGGGCGTATGGGAACGGATCGCTGCCAACCACCGCTACAACGGCCTGCTGTGGCGCGAGGAAGACCGGGCGCGCCGGCTCGACGTGCCGCCTGCCGAGATCGCGGCCGGCAAGCACCTGATCGACCGCTATAACCAGAAGCGCAACGACGCGGTCGAATCCATCGACGAAGCGCTGCTGGCCGACCTGCGCCACGTCGTCTGCCGGCCCGATGCGCGGCTCTCCAGCGAAACGGCCGGCGCCATGACCGACCGCCTGTCGATCCTCGCCCTCAAAATCCACCACATGCGCGCGCAGACGCAACGCGCCGACACCGACGAAGACCACGTCCGCGTCTGCACCGCCAAGCTCGACCGCCTGCTCACGCAGCGCCAGGACCTGATGTCCTGCCTCGACCTCCTGCTGACGGAGGCGCGGGCCGGCCAGGCCTATTTCAAGCTCTATCGCCAGTTCAAGATGTACAACGATCCGCGCTCAATCCCTACCTGAATGGCCAGGCGCAGGGGAGTGGAAGGGCGACGCCGTGAGCGAGACGATCGACGTCCTGATCCCGACCCGCAACCGGCCCGCGGCGCTCGCGGTCACACTGACGGCGCTCGGTGCGCAAACCTGGCCGGCCCTGCGCATCGTGCTTGCCGACCAGTCGGATGGCGATGGCGCCTGCACGCATGCCGAGGTGCGGGCGGTATTGCGCTACCTGCGCGCCACCGGCCGCAGCGTGGACACGTTCCGCCGTCCGCACCGGCGCGGCATGGCCGAACAGCGCGCCTTCCTGCTGGCCCAGGCGCGCTCGTCGTGCTGCCTGTTCGTCGACGACGACGTGATCCTCGAACCGGACCTGATCGCCCGCTTGCACGCCGTCCTCCGGGAAGAACAATGTGGCCTCGTCGGCAGTGCATTGCACGGATTGAGCTATCTGGGGCAATTGCGGCCGATGCAGGAAACGATCGAATTCTGGGACGGCCCCGTGCTGCCGGAAACCGTGCGGCCCGGCAGCCCGGCGTGGGCGCGCCATCACCTGCACAGCGCGGCCAATCTGTTCCACGTGCAGACCCGCCTGAAGGACGAGACCGGGGCGACGCGGCGCTACAAGATTGCCTGGGTCGGCGGATGCGTGATGTTCGACACGATCAAATTGCGGGCCGCGGGCGGCTTCGAGTTCTGGCGCGACCTGCCGGCGCATCATTGCGGCGAGGACGTACTGACCCAGCAGCGGGTGATGGCGCGCCACGGCGGCTGCGCGATTTTGCCTTCCGGCGCGTATCACATGGAACTGCCGACGACGATCACGGCACGGGCCATCGACGCGCCGTATGTGCTGCCGCTGACCGAGCCGCACGATGCGACCGACCTGTGAGCGTCTCGACGACATGCGTGTCCACGACATGCGTGTCCACGACATGCGTGTCCACGACATGCGTGTCCACGACGTGCGCAAGATCGTCGTGCTGCGACCCGGTGCGGTGGGCGACTTCGTGTTCGCGCTGCCTGCCTTGCATGCGCTGAAGCAGGCCTATCCCGGGGCCGAACTGGTCGTGGCGGGAAAAGCCTGGCATCGCGCGTTCCTGCGGGGGAGGCCAGGCCCGGTCGACCGCGTCGTCGAGGTTCCGGCCGTGCAAGGCGTTGGGGCACAAGAGACTGCGAAAGAAGAGGCCGAGCGCTTCGTCGACGCGATGCGCGCCGAACGTGTCGATATCGCCTTGCAGATGCACGGGGGAGGGCGTTATTTGAATCCGTTCCTGTTGCGCTTCGGTGCGCGACTGACGGCGGGGGCATGTGCGCCGGGCGTGCCCTTGCTCGATCGCTGGGTCCCGTTTCGCGAGCCCAGCCAGCGCAGGCTGGCCCTGCTCGAGATTGCAGGCCTGGCCGGCGCCGAGATGCGGATATCGCCTGCCGCGCAGCCGGAACTCGCGCTCACGGACGCCGACCGGCACGAGGCGGCGACGATCATGCCCGTGCTGCCCCGTCAACGTCTCATCGTGCTGCAGCCCGGGTCGACCGATCCGCGCCGCCGCTGGCCGGCGCAATCGTTCGCGGCGCTCGGCGACCGGCTCGCGCAGGACGGTGCCTGTATCGCGGTGAACGGTTCGCCGGACGAAGTGGACCTTGTGCACGAGGTCGTGGCACGCATGCATGCACCAGCCATCGCGCTCGCCGGCCGGCTGAGCCTGGGTGGGCTGTGCGGACTGCTGGCGCGTACCGCCCTGCTCGTATCGAACGACACCGGCCCGCTGCACCTGGGGCTGGCCCTGGGTGTGCCGAGTGTCGGCATCTTCTGGCTGACGAACCTGATCGAAGGCATGCCGCTGCGGCCGTCGGCCTTGCACGCGGCCATGGCGGCGCGGACACGCTGCCCTGCCTGCGATCAGGACAACCTCCGCACGCGCTGTCCGCACGATCCGAGCTTCGTCGCCGATGTCGGCATCGACGAGGTGGAGGCGCTGGCCCGTGCGGCACTGAATTTTCCAGCAAGTTACCAGTAGGGCCACATGCCGACACTGCGCTGGCGGCTCGGCGCCGTGCCGGCCAGTAATGCACGTGCGTGTTGCAGGACCACCTGTGCACGTTCCGCACCCGGATCCCAGATGCAGCGGTGCGTATGACGGTCGAGTGGCGCCCAGCGGGCGATGTCGGCCTTGCTGAACACGACGACACTCTTGAGCCTGAGGCCGGCCGCGATGTGGGACACGCCCGTATCGTTGCAGAGCAAGAGCCTGGCATTTCGCATCAAGGCGGCCATCGCGCCGATCGAGATTGGCGCGGCGGCGTCGAGTGGCGTGTGGTGCATGCGGGCCGCCACGTCGGCGGTCAGGTCCGCTTCCGTGGCCGATCCTGTCAACACCACCTTGAGGCCGAACTCGGCTGCGAGGCGATCGCCGACGTCGGCAAACAGCTGCGCCGGCCAGCATTTGTCGCGCTTGCGCGCGCCCGGGTGGATGCACAGGTAGTCGCCGGGCGCGAGCGTGTTGCCGAGGCCGCTGGCATGCCATTCGTCTTCGTCCTCGCGTGAGAGCGGAAATTCCAGGTGCACCCCGGTCGATGGCGCGCCCAGCTGTTCCATCAGGGACAGGAGCCGCTCCGGTTCCGCCCCGATTTCCGGATAGGGAAACAGGACGGTGCGGTCGCGGACGACGTGACCACCACGACAGAATCCTGCAATCGCCTGCGCGCCGAAGCCGCTGACGATGTCGTTGCTCACGTCGCCACTGCCGTGCAACTGGAGCGCCAGCGCGAACTGGCGGGTGCAGAGGCTGGTGTAGAAATGCGCGAGCGCCTCCTGCCTCACCGGTTGCTCGGGCAGCAAAGGGTGGCCGGGAAACGCGATGAATTCATCGACGTAGTTGTGGAAACGGTCGGCGAATTGCTGCGCCCACGGCAAGCCCACCAGCGCGATATGGGCGTGGGGCACGGCGGCGCGCAGGGCACGCAGGGCCGGCACCGCGCACAGCATGTCGCCCAGGTGGAGGGCACGGAATACGATCACCGAAGGCGGATCGAGGCGTTGAAGCAGCGGTCGGCGGTACACTTCTTCCTCCTTGAGAACGTGCAGTCGTGCGCGCGTTGTTCCGGTGAGGGGCATGGACCTCCGCGTTGGTTTGCGATTACGGTCCAGCTACGTCTTGGAGCACGATGAGCTGGATTAGTTCATCCATTCGTGCGGTCGTTGGCGTTCGATGCGGCGGCCTGAACGGTGCGGCGAAAGACGGTATCATCGACGGCAGTCCCCTTGATGACCGGATATTCCATGCTCCAGACGCCCACCTCGTTCACGCCCCTGATGGCTCCGCAGCAGGATGCCGCACCGCTGTCCTTCGTCTTCCATGGCGGGCGGCTGCTCGTGCGCGAGGCGGACCTCGGCCTGCCCGACGAAACCGCGGTGCGCAGCCTCGCGCTCGACCCGCCGCGTCTGCAGCCGGTGGGCCTGCTGGGGGATCGCTATTGCCAGACCGCCTGGGTCGACGACGAGGCCCTGGCGCCGCCCGGCCATGCGTGGCGCGGTCTACGGTCGCTGTTCGGCGAGTTCGACGAAGGCCACCTCGGCGTGGCCGCGCGCGCCTGCCAGATCGCCGAATGGGCCCGCACCCACCGTTTTTGCGGCGCCTGCGGCAGCGGCACCGTGCTGGCGGCGGGCGAGCGCTGCTTCAAGTGCGTGAACTGCGGGCACATGGCGTACCCGCGCATTTCGCCGGCGATGATGGTCCTGATCCGCAACGGCGACAAGGTGCTGCTGGCGCTGCATACCCAGTCCGCGGTAAAACGCTTCGTGCCGCTGGCCGGTTTCCTGGAAGCGGGCGAAGCGATCGAGGAGGCCGTGCACCGCGAAGTGTTCGAGGAAGTGGGCCTGCGCGTACACAACCTGCGCTATTTCGGCAGCCAGTCGTGGCCGTTCCCGCATTCGCTGATGATCGCGTTCACGGCCGATTACCTCGACGGCGACATCCGTACCGACCCGAACGAGATCAGCGAGGCGCGCTGGTTCGGCCCGGGCGACGAGTGGCCGGAGCGCGTGCCGCACGTGTCGATCTCGAGCATGCTGGTCGACAGCCACCGCCCGCCCGGACGCTGATACGCGTTCGGACCCGGCCCGCTCAGGGCGCCGGCGTGGCCGCGATCCTGCCTTCCACGCGCAGCGCCAGCGGCGTTTCTTCCGGGCGTGTGCCCGTGCTGCGCATGCGCACGACGCGCTGCATCAGGTCGAACCAGAAGGGCGCGCCGAACAGCGCGGTCGACGCCGTGACCATCCAGCCGGCGACCTGCAGCGCGAAATCGGCATTGGCCACGGGCGGGAACCGCGTCCAGCCGATCGGCAGCGCCATCAGGGCGTCGAACACGGCCGGGTCGAGCGCGCCGGGTGCGTCATGGAGGTGCGCGGTGAGGGCCGGCTGCTGCCACAGCGTGCGGAACAGATGGATGCTGTCGATGTTGAACAGGATCGCCAGCAGCAGCGCCAGCAGCAGGGAAATCAGCAGCTGGCGCCGTTTATAGGTGCCGGACATGCGCGCCATCGCATTGTCGAACCAGCCGGCCAGCATGTCCTGGAATTGCTGCAGGTCGCGCGCGCGCCCGTACAGCCCGCGCATCACCTGCCTGACCTGCGGATCGGGGATCGCTTCGATCGCGTTGGAGAGCTGGACGAAGTCGCCCGGCACTTTCCACAGACTGTCCACCAGCGCAATCGCAAAATGCGCCGGTTCGATGTACGATGGCCGCGTACGCATGTCCCGCTCGCTCGGCTGGGTGCCGTCCGCATGCGGATTGACGAGCGGATGCTGGTAGACGGCACGCGCCAGTCCGTCGAAGCGCGGGTCGTTGAGCATGCTCTTGACGCCCGCCAGCAGCGTGTTGGCGCGCAGCCGGAACGCCGCGGCCAGCGCTTCCTGCAGGGTGCTGACGATCAGGGCGACCGTGCCATAACAAAATGTCAGGCCGATCGCGACTTCCAGGACGGTGCTTCCGAGCATGGCTGTTCTCCGCGCAGTGACAAGGACCTCGACTACGCTAGCGCATCCGCCACGGTCTGGCTTTCGTTTTGCGCAAGGAAGCTGCCGCCATCGGTGGAGCCGCTTCATTTTCTATATACTCTCGGCAATCGAAAATTTTAGGGTTAACCATGTCTGACAAAGAAGTCTTCACCGAGAACGACTGGCGCCGCCTGCTGGTAAGCCTTGGCGAAGATCCCAACCGCTCCGGCCTGCACGAGACGCCCGCGCGTGTCGCCAAGGCCTGGAAACACTGGACCTCCGGCTACGACCAGGACCCGGTCGAGATCCTCAAGGCGTTCGAAGACGGCGCCGAGGAATACAACGAATTGATCGTCGTGCGCGGCATTCCGGTCTACAGCCATTGCGAACATCACCTGGCGCCGTTCTTCGGCAAGGCGACGGTGGGCTATCTGCCGAACGGCAAGATCGTCGGGCTGTCGAAGCTGACGCGTCTCGTCGACGTGTTCTCCAAGCGCCTGCAGGTGCAGGAACGCTTGACGGTCCAGATCGCCAACACGCTGATGGAAGTGCTGGAGCCGAAAGCCGTGGGCGTGGTCATCAAGTGCCGCCACATGTGCATGGAAAGCCGCGGCATCCGCACGCCGGGCGAGGAAACCATCACGTCGACCCTGCTGGGCGAACTGCAGCCGAACCTGGCGCTGCGCACCGAGTTCCTGTCGCTGGCCCGCGACTGACGGCCTGCCTCATCCCGCACGCATGGCGCCCAAAAAAAGGCGCCATGATCCCGAACACGCTGATAGACTGTATTTACTGGGCGCCGTGTTCGAATCCGTCGCGACAATGCGCTACGCCCCGTCGATGATCGGGAACCTGTTCCGGATCACGTGTCTCCAAGTGAATTTGAGGCGATCGACATGGCCAGGCAAACCTTTCCAAGCGATGTACCGCGTGAACAGTTCGAGACCGTGCGTGAAATGCTGGAAGCGGCCCGCCGCAAGACCCGGCCGCGCAAGCACGATTTGTACGATGTGTTCTGCGCCGTCCTGTATTTCCTCCACACCGGCAGCGCCTGGCGCAGCATGCCCCCCGAGTTCCCGCCCTGGCGTACCGTGCATGAATATTTCACGCAATGGACGATGCTGCGTGACGGCGACCGCACCCTGCTGGAGCAGGCGCTCGACCGGCTCGGGCGCGCGCCCGAGATCGCGCGGCTGCGGCAGCTGACCGGGCAGCGCTGAACCGGGCCGCGACGCGGCATGGCCGGACTGTGCCGGCGGCGCCTGTGCGCGCCTAACGGGCGGCCGCGGCCGACCCTTCCGCCGGCTCGAACACGAGCTTCTTTTTCGCATCCATGTGAAACACGCCGATCGGCTGGGCCTGGACATTCTCCGACGGTTCCGGCAACCGGGCGCATTCGCGCGTTTCCAGCTGCCACATCTCGTCGCCCGAGCGCAGCAGGAAGCTGTCGTCGCCCGTGGAGAACAGCTCGACGTTCAGGTCGGCCAGCGGCGTCTTGCCGAGGTCGAACTGGCGCTGGCAATCCGGCAGGCGCGACGCGATCACGCGCAGGCCCACCTGTTTGCTCCAGAAATAATCCTGCGTGACGACCACGGTCAGGGCGTGGTCGTTGCCGTCGATGGTATAGCTGGCCGATTCATTGACGCAGCCGGCCAGCAGCAAGAGCGGTGTCAACAGGAGCAAGGTGGAGCGCATGGTCATTTCCGGGTTGGCGATGCTTCTGTGCATCACTGCGCGAGTATAGAGCGCTTCAAACACTTGCCGCAACGGCACGCTTCTGGCGCGCTCCGCGATTTTTCGATTTCGGAGATGATGAACCTGGCAATCCATCTCCCCGAAAGCGAGCAAAGCAATGCCAGACGACGACCTGAGTCTAACGGAGCCGCGTGCGCAGGTTGCGACGCCGCCCCATGCGCCGCCGCAACCGCTCACCTTGCGGATCAATGGCGCCGAGCACAATCTGACGATCGAGCCCCGCGTGACCTTGCTGGACGCACTGCGCGACGTGCTGGGCCTGACCGGCGCCAAGAAGGGCTGCGATCGTGGCCAGTGCGGGGCCTGCACGGTCCTCGTGGACGGGCAGCGCATCAATTCTTGCCTGACCCTGGCGGTGATGCACGACGGCCGCGAGATCATGACGGTGGAAGGCCTCGGCGAGCAAGGGCAGCCGCACCCGATGCAGCAGGCCTTCATGGATTGCGACGGTTTTCAGTGCGGCTATTGCACACCAGGGCAGGTGTGTTCCGCGGTGGCGCTGCTGGACGAGGTAAAGGCAAGGCAGGCGAGCATGCTGACCGAAGGCGACCAGCTGGCGGCGGGCGCGCTGTCCGAAAACGAGATCCGCGAGCGCATGAGCGGCAACCTGTGCCGCTGCGGCGCCTATCCCAACATCGTCAAGGCCATCCACAGCGTGGTCTTGCGCCAGGCGTAGGAGGACGTGCATGCGATCGATCTTCTACGACCGTGCCAGGGATGTGAACCACGCGCTCGAGCTGGCGCGCCAGCCGGGCGCCAAATACATCGGCGGCGGCACCAATCTGCTCGACCTGTACAAGAGCGGCATCGAGCAACCCGTACGCCTGATCGACGTGAGCCGGCTGGCGCTGGCCGACATCGAGGCGCTGCCGGGCGGCGGCCTGCGCATCGGCGCCATGGCCAGCAACACGGCGGCCGCGAATCACCCGCTCGTGCGCCAGCGCTACCGGCTGCTGTCGGAGGCGCTGCTGAACGGCGCGTCGACCCAGCTGCGCAACATGGCGACCGTCGGCGGCAACCTGCTGCAGCGCACGCGCTGCCATTACTTCACCGACCCGACCTTCCCGCACTGTAACAAGCGCGATCCCGGCTCGGGCTGCGACGCCATCGACGGCCACAACCGCATTCATGCGATCCTCGGCGCAAGCCCGCAGTGCATCGCGACCAATCCATCCGACATGAGCGTGGCCCTCGTCGCGCTCGATGCGGTGGTGCATCTCGAGGGGCCGGACGGCGCGCGGCAAGTTCCCGTCGCCGAGTTCCACCGCCTGCCCGAAGACCGTCCGCAGGACGACACGGTGATCCGCCCGGGCGAACTGATCACGGCGGTGGTGTTGCCGCCGTCGCCATTCGCCCTGCATGCGCACTACCTGAAGGTGCGCGACCGCGCCAGCTATGCGTTCGCCCTCGTGTCGGTGGCGGCCGCCGTCGACCTGGACGGCGACACCATCCGCGACCTGCGCATCGTGCTGGGCGGCGTGGCCCACAAACCCTGGCGCGCGCTCGATGCCGAGCAGAGGCTGCGCGGCCATGCGCTCGATGCGCTTACCGACGAGGTGCTCGGCAAGGCCGGGGCGGATGCCGTCGCCGGTGCGCAGCCGTACGTGCACAACGCGTTCAAGGTCGAACTGGCGCAACGCGCGGTCGCGCGGGCGCTGCGGATCGCCACGGGTGCGATGGGAGGCATGGCATGACGATCACGGGCGCACCCATCAATCGCGTCGACGCGTGGGCGAAAGTCAGCGGCGCGGCGCGCTATTCGGCCGAGCATCCCGTCGACAACGTGGCCCATGCGGTCCTCGTCACGAGCACGATTCCCAGTGGACGCGTGGTTTCCATCGACGACAGCGCGGCCCGCGAGGTGCCCGGCGTGCTGCTCGTGATGACGCACGAGAACGCCATGCGCCTGCCGCCAAAAATGAAAGACGGCAAGATCCAGCCGCCGATCGGGCGCAGGCTGACCCTGCTGCAGGAAGACGACGTCTACTACAACAACCAGCCGGTCGCCGTCATCGTGGCCGACACCTTCGAGCGCGCGCGCGAGGCGGGCGCCCGGCTGCGCATCGAGTACGAACGCAAGCCGGCCGTGCTCGACTTCGGACAGGCCAGGCAATCCGTGCATCCGCCGGAAAAGGTGTTGACGGAAGAAACCGACACGAAGCGGGGCGACCTGCAGGCCGGGTTGCTGGCCGGTAGCGCACGGATAGACGTCACCTACACGACGCCCATCGAACACCACAACCCGCTCGAAACGCATGCGACGATCGCCAGGTGGGACGGCGACCGCCTCACGCTGTACGACTCGACGCAGTACATGAAGGGCGTGCAGCGCATCGTGGCCAGCATCTTCGACATTTCACCGGAAAACGTCACGGCGATCTGCCCTTACGTGGGCGGCGGCTTCGGCTCGAAAGGGTCCGTGTGGTCGCATGTCGTGCTGGCGGCAATGGCCGCGAAGCAGTTGGGGCGTCCGGTAAAACTGTCGCTGGACCGCAACCAGATGTTCGGCCCGGTCGGCGCCCGCCCGAACACCGAGCAGCGCATGCGCATGGCGGCGTTGCCGGACGGGCGCCTGACGGCGTCGAGCCACGACACGATCGCCTACACGTCGATGATCGAGGACTGGATCGAGCCATGCGGCCTCGTCACGCGCATGATGTACGAGAGTCCGAACCAGGAAACGTCGCACCGGCTGGCGCGCATGAACCTCGGCACGCCCACGTTCATGCGCGCGCCCGGCGAAGCCACCGGCTCGTACGCGCTGGATTGCGCCATCGACGAGCTGGCCCATGAGCTGCACATGGACCCGCTCGACCTGCGCCTGAAAAACTACACGGAGCGCGACCCCGGCAAGGACTTGCCGTTTTCCAGCAAATCGCTGCGCCAGTGCTACGAGATCGGCGCCGAACGCTTCGGCTGGCGCGACCGCGATCCGCAGCCGCGCTCGATGCGGCAGGGTAATAAACTGGTCGGGTGGGGCATGGCGACGGCGAGTTATCCAACGAACCGTTCGCCGGCGGAATGTTATGCCACTTTGCTGGCGGACGGCACCGCGCTGTTCCGCTCCGGCACCCAGGATCTCGGCACCGGCACCTATACCGTGATGACGCAGGTGGCGGCGGATGCGCTCGGCGTGCCCGTCGACCGCGTGCGTTTCGAGCTGGGCAATTCGCAGATGCCGGAAGCGCCGGTCTCGGGCGGCTCGACCACGGTGGCCAGCGTGGCGCCGGCCGTGCAGGCGGCGGGAAAGGCGTTGCGCCTGAAACTGCTCGGCATCGCCGCCGCGGACGAGCGCTCGCCCCTGTTCGGCGCGACGGCCGACCTGGTGGGCGTCGATGCCGCATCGGATGGCGGCGAGCTCTATCTGCTGGCCGACCCGGCCCGGCGCGAAGCGATGCAGGCCATCGCCGCGCGTCACGGCGGCCCCGTTGAAGTGACCGCGAAGGCGGAGCCCGGTGACGAGAAGCAGAAGTACTCGATGCATTCGTTCGGCGCCGTGTTCGTCGAGGTGACGGTGGACGAGGACCTGGGCGAGATCCGTGTGCCGCGCGTCGTGGGCGTGTACGGCGTCGGCAAGCTGATGAACGAAAAGACGGGCTACAGCCAGCTGATGGGCGGCATCGTCTGGGGCATCGGCCTGGCGTTGTTCGAAGAGACGCTGATCGACAAGCGCGAAGGGCGCGCGGTGAATGGCAACCTGGCCGAGTACCACGTGCCGACGAGTGCCGATATCCAGGCGATCGACGTGCAGATCGTCGACGAGGACGACCCGCACGTGAACCCGCTGGGCGCCAAGGGGATCGGCGAGATCGGCATCACGGGCGTGGGCGCCGCGATCGCGAACGCCGTGTTCCACGCGACGGGCAAGCGGGTGCGGGATTTGCCGATCACACTCGACAAGTTGTTGTAGGGTGGGCGGCTGCACCCGGGTGCGGGCACCGCGGTGACGTTACCGCCGCCCACGCGGTGATACGCGACGGATCCCCATCGTCAAGGCTGGTTGGACGCGTGGACGGCAGGGCCGTCCACCCTGCCCGCGTGCTCTTCACCGTGTTTGGCACGCGTGTTTTCCCACCCGCCACCCAGCGCGAGGAACAGCTGCACCTGATCCGCCGCCAGCTGCGCATCCGACGCCGCGAGGACGCTCTCCGCGCTGGCCAGCGTGCGGTCGGCGTCGAGCTGGGACAGGAAATCGGTGCGGCCGAATTGGTACAACCTGGCTGACTGGCGTGACGCCAGCGCGCTCTGGTCGCGTGCGGCGCGCAGGGCAGAGTTGCGGTCGAGCTCGCGGGCGTAGACGGTCAGCGCGCTTTCCGTTTCGCGCAGCGCGTTCAGCACGACCGAGTCGAAACGGGCCAGCGCACCGGCCGTGCTGGCCTCCGCCTGCGCGATGTGCGAGCGGGCCGAGCTGGTCGCCGGCAGGCTCCACGAGATCAGCGGACCCAGGCTGAACTTCCACGTGTTCGCATCGTTGAACTGGTTCATCATGCCGATCATGCCGACCGACGCCCCCAGGTTGATGTTCGGGTACAGCTCGGCCGTCGCCACGCCGATGCGCGCGGTGGCGCCGGCCAGCTGGCGTTCGGCCTGGCGCACGTCGGGACGGCGGCGCAGCAGGGCTGCGCCGTCGCCGACGGGGATCGTCGCGGCCACGCGCGGCGGCGTGGCGCATTGCGCGACCTCGGCCGGGAACTGGCTCGGCACTTCGCCGGTCAAAACAGCAAGACGGTACAGCGCCGTGCGGCGGCGCGCTTCCAGCGGCGGCAGATTGGCGCGCAGCTGCTCGAACTGGGCTTGTGCACGGGTGGTGTCGATGGCGATGCCGCGGCCGCGCTGGACGCGTTCGGCCGTGAGCTTGACGAATTTCCGCTGCAAGTCGACGGAGTCCTGCGCCACCTTCAGCTGGTAGCCGGCCGAACACGCTTCCGCATAGGCGCGGGTCGTGTCGGCGGCGACGATCACGTGCGTGAGGTCGCTGGCGGCCTGCGCGGCTTCGACGTCCGCCTCCGACGCTTCGACGGCGCGGCGGATGCGGCCCCACAGGTCGAGCGTGTAGCCGATCTTGACGTCGGCGTCGTACAAGCCGTCGGTAGGGAGTTGTTCCGGGATGCCCAGCTGGGCGCCGGCGATGCGGCCGTATTGCGGGGCGGCGCTCATCTCGACTTCGGGCCGCTTCTTTTCCTCGACCTCTTCCAGCACGCCATGCGCGCGCTGCAGGTTGGCGGCGGCCACGCGCAGGTCGGCATTGTTGGCGAAGGCCTTGGCGACCAGCTTGTCGAGCAGCGGGTCCTGGTACAGGCGCCACCAGTCGGCGGGCAGCGGCTCGGATTTGAACGACTGCTCGGCCGCGCCCATGAACGGGGCGTTGGCTGCGTCGCGCTTGATCACGGCCTCTTTCGGCACATGGTAGTCGGGGCCGACCGTCGTGCAGGCGGCGAGCGCGGCCGCCAGCAGCGACAGCGTGAAGACTTTCTTGACGGAGGATCGATAGCGGTTCATGACATTTAATGCGTGGTAGTCGCAGCGGGAGCGGCAGCCACCGCCTTGGCCGGTGCAGCGGGTTTGGCCGCAGGTTTGGCCACAGCGGGCAACACCTTGACCGTCGCCGTCTGCCCGGCGACGAGGCGCACGGTGGCCGGCACCTGGTCGATGGCGATGCGTACCGGCACGCGCTGGGCCAGGCGGACCCAGTTGAAGGTCGGGTTCACGTTCGGCAGCATGTTGGCGCCGGTGGTGCGGTCGCGGTCGGTGATGCCTTCGGCGAAGCTCTCGACGTGGCCACGGATCGGCTGGCGCGTGCCCATCAGCGTCACGTCGACCTGGTCGCCCAGCTGGATGCCGGGCAGCTTGGTCTCTTCGAAATAGCCTTCGACGTAGAACGAGCCGCTGTCGACGACGGCCATTACGGGATGCGCCGCGGTGGCGTAGGCGCCCTCGCGCAGGTCGAGGTTCGTCACGATGCCGTTGACGCTGGAGACGACGCGCGTGCGTTCGAGGTTCAGCTTGGCCGTGTCGCGGTTGACGACGGCCTGGGCCAGCGCGGCGCGGGCCTGGTCGCTGCGGGTCTGCCCTTGTTCCCGGGTTTCCTGAGACACGAGGTCGTCGAGCTGGGTGTTACGCTGGTTTTCGCGCAACGCCTGGGCCAGCGCAGCCTGGGCCGCCGTCACCTGGGCTTCGCTCTGGCGCAGGGCCAGTTCGAAGCGGGCGCGGTCGATGTCGAACAGCGGTTCGCCGGCCTTCACCTGCTGGTTGTCGTGCACGTAGACCTTGGTCACCTGGCCCGTCACGTCGGGCGCGACCTGCACGACATACGCTTTCACGCGGCCGTCGCGCGTCCAGGGCTCGACCTCATAGTGGCGCCACAGCTGCCAGCCCGCGTAGACCGCGCCCGCGGTCACCACCGCCGTGATTGTTACCCGGCCGATCGCCGACAAAATAGTTTTCATTGCCATTTCAGGACCAGTTGCGTGTGTAATACGTCAGTGCGCCGAGCACGATGACGAACAGGGAAAAATCGAACAGGGCCGGGTGCCAGACGACGCGATAAAAGCCCGTCTTCGCCAGGACCAGGTTGATGAGCCGCGAGACCACCAGCGCCGCCAGCGTGAGCAGCAGGAGCGGAGGAACGTAGAGGCCGTAGATGCTGACTTCGCCGATCATCGGATCTCCTTCAGATTGCAGTTACGAGCGACGGTTGATAGGCCGCCGCCTTGGGAAACAGGTCGCGCCGCATGCCGGTGAGGGCCGCGAGCGCCTCGCGCTGGGCCGCGTCGCGCTCGCCGGCGCAGATGGCGCGCAGGGCGTTGTCGAGCGTGTCCAGCAGGCTGCGTTCGCAACCGGCGTCGACCCGCGGACGCAGCGCGAAATGGCGAGAGAGCTGCTTCATCAGCGGGCCGACGGCCGCTTCGCCGCGACCGAGTCGCGCACGCACGCTTTGCAGCAGCGTCATGTTCAGGCCGATGCGCAGGTCGCGCAGGGCGTCGACGGCCTGCAGGTCCTGGTCCTTGCCGGCCAGCGCCAGGCGCGGGGTCAACTGGCCCACGCGGTCGACCATGCGGGCCGAGAATTCCGGCAGCGACGGCACGCGCTCGCCGCGGCCCATGCGCGCCAGTTCGCTCCAGCCGGCCTTGAGCAGGCGGCGCGCCGTCCAGCCGGCGCCGACGCGGCGGAACACGCTCGTCGTGACGGCGGCGGCCACGTAGCCAACGACCTGCGACAGCGTGCTGTTCACGAACGACACCATGTCGGCGTTGTGCGTGTCGATCATGGCCAAGGTGCCGCAGATGCCGAACAGGAAGGGCATGGCGCGGCCGAACGTCGTGGGCCGCGCGAGGAAGACGCCGAGCACGAGGAAGGTCGGGGCGCAGGCCAGGACGAACGCCTCGAAACCGTGCACGGCCGGCAGGATGCCCAGCAAATACAGCGCGGACAGCGGGATCGAATAGATCGAATACAACATGAAGCTCTTGAT
>JBJMVU010000311.1:0-12994 GCA_045810485.1 Massilia sp.
ACGCAAAGAAGTTGGTTGGATCGAGGTGCAGCGCTTGATCGTAGCTCACGAGGGCGTCGTCACGATGGCCTTGGAGATCGCGCACCCAGCCTTGGGCAATGCGTCCAAGCGCCAGCTGATCGTTCAGTTTCAACGCCTGCTGCGCACTGGCATCGGCTTTGCGCAACCATGTGTCATCTTGACGATCACTGCTGTAGCGGATGATGTTGACGAGTGATAGGCCCGCGGCCGCAGCTGCACTGTCCGGACTTTGTTTCAATACGCGGTTGAAATGGGTTTCCGCGGTCTCAAGGCTGCCGGGAAGGTCCAGAATTTTGAGAGCGGCCAGGCCCTGCTCCATCTCGACCGCTTCGGAATAGGGTGCCAACGCCTGGGTGAGCGTGCCGAGCCTGTATGGAACCTGCCACCACAACCCTCCCGCAAGCGCGAGGCCCATCATCGTCACGACTCCAATATGCACGGCGCGGCGTGAGAAACGGCTCTTTGGTCGAGCCGCGCCGGGCTTGCCTGTCATTTCGGTCAGGCGTCGCATGACTTCATCCATGGTCGCAAGCCGATGCTCAGCCTGCCTCGCCGTCATGGCCCTGATCAATGCGATCAACTGCGTATCGAGGCTTTCCGGATAATCCCATCCGTCCGACGACGTCTGGACCAGCGCAGCCGCCAGTGCCAGCCCATGCAGGGTTGCGAAGGGCCGCCTGCCGCAGACGAGTTCGTACAAAATAACGCCGAGTGCGTACACGTCCGCGCGCGGATCGGGCGTTGCGCCTTGCAGGCGTTCGGGCGCCATGTAGGCGATCGTGCCTTGCGGATCGGACTGTCCCGTGGATGCGACCTCGCCGAGAGATACGGTCTCAGTGGCAAGAGCGTCCTGCCGCAGAGCTAGGCCGAAGTCCAGGATACGCACCCGCCCATCCTGTTCAACCATCAGGTTCGACGGCTTGATGTCGCCATGCACGAGGCCGGACGCGTGCGCGTCTTGCATGGCGTTTGCCACCTGGCCGACCCAGTCGAGAGTTGTTGCAAGCGGGACTGCGCCATCGTGGAGAATCTGTTTCAGCGTTCGGCCATTCACAAGTTCCATGACGATGAACTGGCGCACGCCAGTGTCTTCGACAGCGTGCACCTTGACGAAGGCCGCGTGTCGCAGCGATGCTGCAAGGCGGGCCTCGCGCACGAGGTCGTTGCTCGCCGTGCCCCCGTGGCGTATGGTTTTGATCGCGACGCTACGGTGGAGGCGCGTGTCCCAGGCTTCGTACACTTCGCCGAAACCGCCTTCGCCGAGGCGGGCGCGTAGCTCATAATGGTCGGGATGAGCGGGGCCGGGAACGACGTCCGTTACGCCGGTCGCATCAGGGAAAGTGGAAGCCGCCATGTCCGAAAAAGTGTGATGTATGGAAACATTATAGTGGCAAGGCAACTATATGGAAGCGATTTCGCGATTGCTTCGACAACTATTTTTGCGAGCTGCCAGCCTCATTGCGGCGGAAGTCGGGAATCCGATGGCGAACAGGATAGTATTGCCGACGGCATCCGGCGATGCATTACTTGTATCGATCTGACCAGACGCAGCTTGCAGCGGTAGCCGTTTCGGGAACCCCGGCCCGCACACATCGCGGGTTGGAACTCATGATTCGCCGGCCGCTGGTGCAGGTACGCCATGTTAAACGCAGGTTGCGGATTCGTCCGTTTGCGGCTCATCGGGTGCCGCGGCGGAATCGTCGGTGACATTTGTGGACGCGGCGGCCGCGTCGGAAGAAACGATCCTGGATCCGACTTGCATTTCCGGTAGTTCTGCGGCGCTGCAAGCGCGCAGCAACAAGTGCGGACAAGGCGGTGGCGGCCAACACTGCGGGGATGAGCAATGGTTTGTTCATTGTTCTTCCTTAGCTGGATCGGCTCAGTTGGAGGTCGATTGCGCGTCGTCGGCGGCCGCGTCCGAGTCGTCTTCTGCCAAGGGTTCAAGGACGTATCGGCCATGCCGTTGCGGCGGACGTCAAAGATGGCGCGGATGAAGTGGAATCGAGCCGGACATGTCGTAGTCAAACCGACCCGGCCGTTTCAGGCGGTCGGCGTGAGCCGCCCGCCGGTGTCGTTGGACGCGAGGGAACTGCGGAGCGCGCCGTCGACCGGTACGGACAGGTACAGGGCCCGGGAACCGGCCGCCTCAGCTGCGCGCCGCCCTTTCCGGCGCCACGAACGCCAGCGCCTCCTCAAAGGAACGCAGCACGATGTCGACATGTTCCTCGACGGTCGGCTGCGGCACGGTCGACTGGTCGAACGGCAGCTTGACGGTGGCCAGCAGCGCATCCGGCAGGTGGGTGCGCAGTTCCGTGACGGCGCTGAGCCAGTCGCCCAGCCGGTCTTCCACCGGGTAGGGCAGGATCACGGTGGAGATCAGCTCCGCCTTTTCGGGACCCGGGCGGTCGGCGGCGCCCAGCAAGGTGCTGCGCGCATCGATATTGGCGTCGCGCAGGGCCGACACGAGCAGCTCGGCGAGCAGTTCGTCCCGTTCCGCCGCCAGCGCGGCGCACAGCACGACGGAGTGGGCGGGCACGTCCAGCGAGCCCTGCCAGCGGCCCTGGCGGGTCTCGCGCATTTGTCTCAGGTAGGCGCCCAGGTTGGCGTCGAGCAGCGAGACGTCGCGCCGGCGCCGCGTGCGTGCGGGCGCGCGGCCTTCCGGGTTCAGGGTGGCGGCCACGCGGCCCATGGCGGCGCGCATGGTTTCCATCTGGCCCGCGTCGATGCGGCCCGCGCGCATGTCGGCGCCGGCCAGGGCGAGGCCCGGCAGCAGCACCTTGTCGCAGTAGCGCGCGAAGCTGGCGCGGCGCAGGTAGGCGTGGGCGTCGCGCACGATCGTGTCGCTGTCGGCCGTCAGCAGGCGCTGGTACAGGCGCTGGGCGCCCGAGACGTTGGGGGCGTCGCCGAGCAGGATCGTCACCGGTTCCAGGCCGCGCACGTGGCGGCCGGCCACGACGAAGCACAGGGTCAGCGGCGTCGACAGCAGCAGGCCCACCGGTCCCCACATCGCGCCCCAGAACAAGGCCGAGACGATCACGGCGAGCGGCGACAGGCCCGAGCTGTGGCCGTAGACTTTCGGTTCGACGACGTTGGCGACGAACAGTTCGAGCGCGACGAACAGCGCGATGCACGACAGGGCCAGTTGCCAGCCCGGATCGATGGCGGCGACGAACACGGCGATCACGGCGCCGGCCGCCATCACGCCCAGGTAGGGCACGAAGCGCAGCATGCCGGACAGCGCGCCCCACAGGCCCGCGTGCGGCACGCCGGCGAGCCACAGCAGCACGCCGATCAGGGTGCCGAACGTCAGGTTGACGGTGAATTGCGACAGGAAGAAGCGCGACACGCCCTGCGCCGAGTCGCCCAGGGTGCGGATCGTGCGGTTGATCTCGGTCTGGCCGGCGAGGCGGATGAGGCGGTCGCGCAGCGATTCGTGTTCGAGCGAAATAAAGACGAGCAGCACGAGCACGAGGCCGGCTTCGCCCAGCGGGCCCCAGGCCATTGCGAACAGGCGCGCGAGCGAGTCGCGCGTGGTCAGGCGCGGCGGGCGGATCTCGACCGGCAGCGGCTGCGTGGGGCTCACGGTCACCGTGCTCATGCCGCGCCGGCTGCTGACGGTGCCGCTTTGCTGCGCCTGCGGCTGGACGGCGCTGATCTCGGCCTCGATGCGGGCGAACGGCCGCTCCGTCAGCTCGCGCACGGCCGCGACCTTGGTCCGGATCGCGGCGCGGTATTTCGGCAGGTCGCCCGTCACGGCGACGAGCTGGAACGCGAGGACGATGCCGAGGCCGACGACGCACGTGCCCACCATCAGCACGGACAGCATCGTGGCGGGCACCTGGCCCAGGCCGATGCGGCGCAGGGTGCGGATCAGCGGGGCGATCACGAGGCTGAGGATGACCGCCAGTGCGAGCGGTTCGAGGACGTCGCGCCCGAAATACAGTAGACCGAGTACGCAGCAGGCGGTGACGATCGCGCTGGAAGTCAGGTGCTTGAACAGAGTGGAATCGCGCATTCGCGGCCGGCGGCGTGGATGACGGCCATCCCGTAGAGGTAAAACCGCCAATGTAGCAAAAAACGTGGCCGGCAATCAAATTTCATTGAAGAAATTAGTAAAACCCGCTCACGGATGACTCCGTAACCGCCGGTAACGTGCGATACGACAGCGAAACGTGATGCTATTCTGAACTTTCGAAGAATCCATACTATTACGGCAAGGAGCAATGAACCGGTACACGAAACAAGGCGCCGACCCGGACATCGGACAGGGCGCGGCATACGCGGCCCTCACCGCGCACCTCGACGACGCGTTCTGCGTGGCCGGCGGCGTGCGGCTGGATGCCGAGGGACACTGCACGGGGTTCCGTTATCTCGACGCGAATCCGGCTTACCTCGCGCTGGCCCGGCGTGCGCAGGACGCGGAAGGCTGGTCCGCGGGCGACGCCGGGCCGGAAGGCGCGTGGAGCGACGCCGTCGGCCGTGTCGCGCGCGGCGGTGCGGCCGAGCGTTTCGAGTGCCGCGCGTCGGACGGCGGGGGCTGGTTCGACGTGCACGCGTTTCCCGTCCCCGGCACCGGCGCGGTGGGGCTGCTGTGCAGGGATGTCACCGCGCGCAAGCAGGAAGAGGGCGCGCTGCGCGAAAGCCGCGAACGCAAATCGTTCCTGCTGCGCCTGATGGACGGCCTGCGCGCGCTGGCCGACCCGGTCGCGATCCAGTGCGCCGCCAGCCGGGTGCTGCGCGGGCACCTGCGCGCCGCCGCGGTCGTGTACTGGGAAGCGCGGGGCGACGACGCGTACGCGCCCGCCGGCGCCGATTACGCCGAGGGCGTACCGCGCCATGCGGGCCGCTATCGCATGGCGGACTACGACGGCGGGCTTGCGGCCGAGCTGCGCCAGGGGCGCATCGTCGCCCGCGCGGATGCGCAGGCGGATCCGGTGCTGACCCCTGCCCAGCGCGCCGCGTTCGGCGCCGACGGCGTGCGCGCCTGGGCCATCGTGCCGCTCGTGAAGGATGGCCGGCTGGTGGGCATGCTGTCGGTGCTGTTCGCCGAACCGCACGACTGGCGCCGGCGCGAGCTGGGCCTGATGCAGGAAGTGGCCGAGCGCACCTGGGCCTTCGTCGTACGGGCCCGCGCCGAGGATTCCCTGCTGCGCTCGGAGCAGAAGTACCGGTCGCTGTTCGATTCCATCGACGAGGCGTTCGCGCTGATCGAGATGATCCACGACGAGGCGGGCAACTGGGTGGACTACCGCTTCCTCGAAGTCAACCGGGCGTTCGAGCGGCAGACCCGCCTGGCGGACGCCACGGGCCGGTGCGCGCGCGCGCTCGTGCCCGGCCTGGAGCAGGAAGTCGTCGACCGGTACGGGCGCGTCGCCGCCACCGGGGAGCCGGTGCGCTTCGAATGCTGCGTGGCGGGCATGGACGGCGCGTGGTACTCGGCCTACGCGGCGCGCGTGGGCGGGGCCGGCAGCCGCGAGGTCGCCGTCGTGTTCGACGACATCACGGAGCGCAAGCGCATGGAACTCGCTAGCGCCGCGCGGGCCGCGCGCCAGGCGTTCCTGCTCGAGCTGTCCGACGCGCTGCGCCCGCTCGTGCAGCCCGAGCGCGTGCTTGACACCGCGAGCCGCCTGCTGGGCCGCCATCTCGGCGTGCAGCGCGTGATGTTCGCCGAGTTCTCGCGCCACGGCGTGGACGTGCGCACGGGCTGGCTCGACGGCATGGCGCCGATGGATGGCCATTATCCGGCCGGCACCGGCCGTCCGACCGCCTTGTACGCGCCCCAGGGAGCGCGCCTGCTGGTGATCCGCGACACGGCCGATCCGCGCGAACTGCCCAGCATCGACCGCGCCAGTTATGCGCGCGACGGCGTGGCGGCGCTCATCGGCGCCAGCATCGGTTCCCACGGCCAGCCGGTCGGCATGCTGGTCGTGCACTCGACGACGCCGCGCGACTGGCGCGAGGACGAGATCACGCTCGTGCACGAGGTGGCCGAGTGCACGTGGGTGACGCTCGAGCGGGCCCGCGCCGAGGCCGCGCTGCGCGTCGGCGAGGCGCGCCTGCGCCGCATGCTGGATATTCCGACGGTCGGCATCGTCCACTTCGACCCGCAGGGCACCGTCGTGCAGGCGAACGACGCGTTCCTCGCCATCGTCGGTTGTACGCGCGAGGCCCTCGACGCCGGGCTGCTGCGCTACGACGAGCTGGCGCCGCCCGAATGGCCCGAGCGGGGCGACCGCAGCCAGCCCTTCGAGCGCGCGTGGGTGCGGCCGGACGGCCGCCACGTGTGGATCCTGTGCGCCGCCGCCCGGCTCGACGCGCACCTGGTCGTTGAATTCGTCATCGACGTGTCGGACCGGCGCCAGGCCCAGGAACTGCTGCAGGAGAGCGAGGGCCGTTTCCGCGCGCTGGCCGACGCGGCGCCGGCCCTGATCTGGCAGTTCGGCCCGGACGGCCGCGTGGCCTACGTGAACCGGCGCTATGCCGAGGTGACGGGCGCCACCCCCGACCAGCTGCTGCCGGACGGCTGGCGCGCCGGCATGCACCCGGACGACCTGCCGTACTTCCTGGCGGCGTCCGGCGATGCCCTCGACGACCGCGCGCCGTTCCACCTGCGCCTGCGGGTGCGCGCCCACGACGGGCAGTGGCGCTGGTTCGAAGTGCACTGCGCGCCGTGGTTCGCGCCGGACGGGGCGTACCGGGGCCACGTCGGCATCGGCATCGATATCTCCGACGGCGTGCAGGCGGAAGACACGCTGCGCGAGGCGGACCGGCGCAAGGACGAATTCCTGGCCGTGCTGGCGCACGAGTTGCGCAATCCGCTCGCGCCGATCAGCAACGCGGTCGAGATGCTGCGCTGCCAGGACGGCAAGCGCAAGTCCGACCGCGTGATGGAGATGGCGAGCCGCCAGGTCAAGCACATCACGCGCCTGGTCGACGACCTGATGGAAGTGTCGCGCATCACGCGCGGCAAGATCGAGCTGGCGCGCCAGCACGTGACGCTGGCCGACATCCTCGCGAGCGCCGTCGAGACCAGCCGCCCTGCGCTGGACGGCGCCCGCCACGCGTTCGTCCAGCACGTGCCGGACGAGCGCCTCGTGCTGGATGCCGACAAGGTGCGCCTGACGCAGGTCTTTTCGAACCTGCTGAACAACGCGGCCAAGTACACGGACCCCGGCGGCCGCATCGAACTGTCCGCGCGGCGCGACGGCGACGATGTGATGGTGACGGTGCGCGACAGCGGCATCGGCATCCCCGTCGACAAGCTCGCCCAGGTGTTCGGCATGTTTGCCCAGGTGGAGGAAGCGGGGGCGCGCAGCCAGGGCGGGCTCGGGATCGGCCTCGCGATGGTGCAGAAGCTCGTCGAGATGCATGGCGGCAGCGTCCGGGCGCTCAGCGACGGGCCGGGCAAGGGCAGCCAATTCGTCGTGCGCCTGCCGCTCGTGCCGGCGGCGGCGGCGGCGCCGGTGCGTACGGAAGCGCCGGCCGTCGGCGGCCGGCCGCTGGCGCGCATGCGCGTGCTCGTCGTGGACGACAACCGCGACGCGGCCGATTCGCTGTGCCTCCTGCTCGGCTCCCTGGACGTCGACGCGCACTGCGCCTACGCGGGCGAGGAAGCGTTGCGCCGGCTGCCGCAGCTGCGCCCCGACGTCGTCGTGCTGGACATCGGCATGCCCGGGATGGACGGCAACGAGGTGGCGCGCGCCATCCGCGCGGAGGCGCACGACGACGGCCCGCGGCTGATTGCGCTGACCGGCTGGGGGCAGGACGGCGACCGCGAACGCACCCGCGCCAGCGGCTTCGACCACCACCTCACGAAGCCGGTCGACCTGGCCGCGCTGCAGCGGTTGCTGCTGGAAGGCGTGCGCGAAGGCCAGCCGGCGGCATGACTGCCCCGGCGCGTGGCGCGGCCTGCCGTGGCGTCAGCCCTTGTCCAGCCGGCGCGCGAACCGGGCGCCCGTCAGCTGGATCACCTGCACGAGGGCGACGAGGACGGCGACGGTGAACACCATGATGTCGGTCTCGAAGCGGTCATCACCGTAGCGGATGGCGAACGCGCCGATGCCGCCGCCGCCCACGACGCCGGCCACCGCGGCGTACGAGAGAAAACTGATGGCGAGGACGGTCAGCGCCAGCACGAGGCCGGAGCGGGCTTCCACGAGCAGCACGCGGGTGACGATCTGCAACCCGGACGCGCCCATTGCCTGCGCCGCCTCGATCGCGCCGCGCGGCACGTCGCGCAGCGTCTGTTCGACGAGGCGCGCGAAGTACGGCACGGCGACGATGGACAGTGGCACGGAGGCCGCCACCGGCCCGATCGAGCTGCCGGCGACCACCCGGGTGAGCGGCGCGAGGGCGACGAGCAGGATGATGAACGGGAAGGAGCGGATCGTGTTCACGGTCCACCCGAGCAGCAGCGCGAGCGGGCGGTTCTGCAGCGACTGGCCGGCGCCGACGAGGAACAGCAGGATGCCGAGCGGGCCGCCGAAGATCACGGCCGCGGCGACGCCGATGCCGAGCATGGTGAGCGTCTGGCCCAGCGCGACGGCCAGGTCGGGCAGCAGGTCGATGAGGCTGTCAAGCATGGAGGACTCCCGGATCGAACAGGGCGCCGCCTTCGGTGCCGTAGAAAGCGACCTCGCGGCCGAGGGCCGTGACGCGGGGCGCCGACGTGTCGGCCGGGTCGAAGGTCTCGGCGACCACGCCGTGTTCGAGCACGGCCACGCGGTCGCACAGCGCGCCCAGCGCCGGCAGTTCGTGGCTGACGATGACGATCGTGACGCCCAGGTCCGCGTTCACGGCGCGCAGCGTGTCGCGCACGGACCGCGTCGTTTCGGCGTCGAGGGCGGACGTGGGTTCGTCGCACAGCAGGACCTCGGGCTGGCCGGCGAGCGCGCGCGCGACCGCCACCCGCTGCTGCTGGCCGCCGGACAGGCGCGCCGGATACTCGCCGGCCCGGGACGCCAGGCCGACCAGCTCCAGGCACTCGTGCACGCGCCGGCGCAGGCGCGGCGGATTCAGCATGCCGTGCAGGCGCAGCGGCAAGGCGACGTTGTCGAACACCGTCAGGTTCCGCAGCAGGTTGCGGCGCTGGAAGATCATGCCGATGTTCTGGCGCGCGGCGCGCAGGTCGCGCTTCGACAGCCGCGTCAGGTCGCGGCCGGCGACGACGACGCTGCCGCTATCGGGCGTCTCCAGCAGGTTGATCATGCGGAGCAAGGTCGACTTGCCGGCGCCGCTCTGGCCGGCGATGCCGAAGATGTCGCCGCGGTCGACGTGCAGCGACACGTCGCGCAGCACGGCGCCGGGACCGAACGATTTGGTCACGTGGTCGATACGGATGATGCCCATGGCGCTCACCGTCACGCGTACGCGGTGGGTTCCGGCAGCGTGCCGTCGAGGGCGTGGCGGCCGATGTCGCGCAGCTTGTAGTCGACCGGGTCGTGCAGCGTGTGTACCCGCGCGTTGCGCCAGTAGCGGTCGAACCCGTGGCGCGCGGACGCGGAACGCGCGCCCGTCAGTTCGAACAGCTGGCTGCCGATCTCGATGGCGGCCTTGTGCGCGACGACCTTCGCTTCGGCGACGGCCACGGCGACTTCACCCCGTTCACGCTTCGTCAGGTGGGGACCGCGCGCGAAGGCGTCGTCCAGTTCGGACGCGGCGGCATCGGCCAGCACCTGCGCGGGCCGCACGAGCACGCGAAACTGGCCGAAGCGGTGCTGTACGTACGGGTCGTCGGTGGCGCTCGCCACGTCGAGGCTGGACGCGAACCACGGCTGCGCTTCCCCGCGCAGGTAGCCGCGCGTCGCTTCCAGTGCGCCCTCGGCCATGCCGACGTAGACGTTCGTCAGCATCAGCTGCGCCACCTGTGCGCGCAGGGTCGCCTGCGGCGTGGCCGCGCGGACGGCCGGCTGCAGCACGTCGTCTTCCGTCAGTTGCACGTTCGTGAACGACACGGTGCCGCTGTCGGCCTGGCGCAGGCCGAACGCGTCCCAGTCGGCGTGGACCGCGACGCCGGCCCGCTGCGTCGGCAGCACGGCGACGAGCGACCCGTGCGCGAGCGGGTCCCGGGCGCACACGGTGAGCCAGTCCGACCCGACCGCGCCGGCCGCGAATCCCTTGACGCCGTCCAGCACGTAGCCGCCGGCCGTCGGCCTGGCGACGAGGCGTTTGTCGAGCGGGTTGAGGGCGTCGCCCCAGAACACGTCGTGCTCGATGGTCTCGAAGAGCAGCCGGCGCTGCTGTCGCGCGTTCCCGGCCAGGCGGATGCCGGCGATCTGCAGGTGGTGGAAAGCGAGCAGGTGGGCGAGGGCGCCGTCGGCGCGCGCGACGATGCGCACGACGTCCGCGATCGTCTTCCAGCTGGCGCCCGGGCCGCCGAATTCGGGCGGCACGGACAGCGCCAGCAGGCCGGAAGCGCGGATCCATTCCCGTTCGCGCGCCGCGTGGCCGCTCACTTGGCCATCCCTGCGGTCGCGTTCGACGGCGCCGGCGGCCAGGCGCGCGGCCAGGTCGTGGGCGGCCGCGATGGGGTCAAACGGGTCGGGGGCCGGGGCCTGGTGGGCGTGGCCGTCCGACGATGCGGGAACTGGGTGCAGTGCCAGGTGCATGGTCGATATCCTTCAGCAAAGTCGCCCCAGTATTGCAAACGGGGGACGCCGCGTGAACGAAGATATTCGCCGTTCGATATCTGACGAACGTTAGAACGAAAAGCGACTATGCATCTGCGGCCGGGGCCGGCAGCGGGAAACGTCAGCGCGAGACGTCAGCGCGAGACGATCAGGCGCAGGCCGAGGGCGATGAAGATGGTGCCGGCGATGCGGTCGAGCCACTGCCCGGCCTTGGGACGGCGTGCGAGCCACTGGCCGATGGCGCCGGAAAAGAAGCCGAGCAGGCCGAACAGCACGACGGCCTGCAAGGTGAACGTGAGACCCAGCAGTGCCGTCTGCAGGTTAGCGTCGCCGCGCTGCGCGACGTCGAACTGGGGCAGGAACGACAGGAAGAACAGCGCGACCTTCGGATTGATGGCGTTCGCGACCAGGCCCTTGAAGAACAGCGCGCGCGCCGGGTCGGCCGCGGCGTGCGCCGTGTCGACGCGGGCGCCGCCGCGGCTGCGGATGGCGTGCCAGCCCATCCAGGCGAGATACAGGCCGCCGCACACCTTGAGCGTCGTGAACGCCAGTGGCGACGCGGCGATCAGCGCGGAGACGCCCACGACCGCCAGCAGCGTGTGCGACAGGCAGCCGAACGCGCACCCGAGCCCGAACGCGATGCCCCGCACCCGGCCCTTGGCCACGCCCACGCTCAGCACCATCATGTTGTCCGGCCCCGGCGACAGGGTCAGCAGGATGGCGGCGGCGAGGAAGGCGAAGAACTGGTCGGGTGTCAACATGGGTGGTCCTGGCAAAAACGGCAATGTTACCGCACTGCGCCCGGCATTGGTGTAAAGTGCGGTTCCTATGTCCAGCCACAAGCACCAGCAACCTCTGCGCAATGCCTTCGAACGCGTCCTGAACGCCTTCCTCCTGAAGGGCCTGGTGGCCGGAATGAGCTACCGGCTCGGCGGCCTCGGCAAGGTGCGGGTGACGCGTCGGGAAGTGGACCTGGGACCGGAACGCCGGTTGCCACGGCCGCTGCGCATCGGCTTCGCGTCCGATTTCCACGCGGGCCCGACGACGCATCCCGCCCTGTTCCGCGACCTGCTGGCGGCAATCCATGAGGAAGCGCCGGACGTGCTGCTGCTGGGCGGCGACTACGTGTGCTTCGACGCGGAGAATGTGTCCGTCCTGGCGGAGTTTTTCGCGGGCGCGCGGGCCCCGCTGGGCACCTATGCCGTCATCGGTAACCACGACATCTGGAACGGCCGCGCCGTCATCGAGGACGCGCTGCGCGCGGGTGGCGTGGAGGTGCTCGTGAACCGCAACGTCGCCTTGCCGGCGCCGTTCGGCGACGTCAGCGTGTGCGGCGTCGACGATCCATGGACGGGCGCGCCGTCCGCCAGCGCCACGTTCGCCGGCGCGGGCGCCGTCCGGATCTACGTGACGCATTCCCCCGACGGGTTGTACCGCCTGGAACGCCAGCGGTTCGACGTCGCCTTCGCCGGCCATACCCACGGCGGCCAGATCGCGCTCCCGGATGGTGCGCCGCTGTTCCATCCCAGCGGCCCGTGTTCGCGCGATTTCTGCTACGGCCGCTACGACCAGCCCGACAACGGGCCGCTGATCGTCAGCCGTGGCGTCGGCTGTTCCGGCATCCCGCTGCGACTGAACGCGGACCCGGAACTCCTCATTTGCACTCTCCACTAGGCCACCGTGGCCGATTTTTGTGGATTCCCATCCCCCGGCACTTGAAATATTGAGTATTTCCTTTGATTCTGGATAACAGAATGGAGATAATGTGACGCCGCCAGGCTGGCGACCGGCATTGTTCTTGCATGCCAGTCCCGGCGGTCCGAGCCCAGGAGGAGACCCCCTTCGGCGTATGTAGTGCAGGTTATCGCCTGCCCGCCGCGCATAACAATCAGGGACCGGGATCTATCTACTATCGATTGGAGAAAGCAGTGAGTCTTTTCAGAACCAAGAATCTCGACAACATGGTCGCAGCCTCCCGTACCCCGGGCGGGCTGAAGAAAGTGCTGGGGCCAACCGACCTCATCCTCATGGGCATCGGGGCGATCGTCGGCACCGGTATCTTCGTGCTGACCGGTACCGGCGCGTTGACGGCCGGTCCGGCGTTGACGGTGTCGTTCATCGTCGCCGCCATCGCGTGCGGCTTCGCGGCCATGTGCTACGCGGAGTTCGCCTCGACCGTGCCGATCGCCGGTTCGATCTATACCTACAGCTATGTCGTCCTGGGCGAACTCGTCGCCTGGATGATCGGCTGGGACCTGCTGCTCGAATACGGGCTCGCGACGTCGGCGGTGGCCGTCGGCTGGTCCGGCTATTTCCAGTCGCTGTTGCAAGGCTTCGGCATCACG
>JBJMVU010000312.1:0-11303 GCA_045810485.1 Massilia sp.
GGCAAGCTGACCTGGAGCGACGGCACGCACACCGTGCGCAGCCCGCTGACGGCGCGCGCCTCGACGATCGCCGTGCCGGGCACGGTGTCGAGCGAAGCGACGTCCGGCACCAAGGTCATCACCATCGGCACCGGCTTCGCCGGCGCGCTGTCGATCGCCAAGGCCGGCCTGATCCCGGCCACCGAGTTCAACTCGACGATCGTCACCGCGACGAACACGGCCAACAGCGTCTGCACGGGCGGCGGCGGCACGGGCGTGAACGTGCACACCATCAGCATCCCGGCCGGCACGACCACGGCCCGCTTCGCGCTGTACGACAGCGACACGAGCGGCAACGGCCTGTCCGACCTGGACCTGGTGGTGGCGCGCGGCACGACCGTCGTCGGTTCCAGCGGCGGCCAGACGGCGAACGAAATGGTCACGCTGACCAACCCGCCGGCAGGCGACTACAAGGTGTGCGTCGTCGGCTACGACCCCGTGGGCGGCAGCGCCACCTACAAGCTGTCGACCTGGGTGCTGAGCCCGACCGTGACCGGCGGTAACTTCAAGGCCGTCGCACCGAGCCAGGTCGCCCTGGGCGGCACGGCGTCGGTGGCGATCTCGTGGTCCGGTCTCGCGACCGGCAAGCGCCACCTGGGCTCGGTCGCCTACGTGACCGGCGGCGCCACGGTCGGCTCGACGATCGTCGAGGTCGACACGACGGATCCGATCCCGTTGTTCCAGAACGCCGGCAACAAGCAGGCGAAGGTCGAGTAATCGGCAGGTTACAGCTCGACCTTGGGCCGCCACAAGCGGCCCATAAAGACAAAGCCGCGGTGTTTGCCGCGGCTTTGTCGTTTATTGAATGCGTCTCAGCGGGCCACGGGTGCCATGCCGCCGGGACCGTTGTTCGTGGCGCGCAGCACGCACTGGCCGGCGGTGCACGTCGCGCCCGGGTCGAGGACGACGGAGCAGGTCGACATCATGCCCTTCTTCGTATCCTCGGCCTGGCGCGCGGCCGCATGCTCGGCCACGAGCGCGCGCAGGCGCGAGCCGTCGCTGTTCTTGCCGGACCACGCGAGATAACGCTCCGGACCGCCGCAGGCCTTGTGGCCGACGCCGATCGTATGGCACTGGTCGTCCGCATCGCAGGCGGCGTTGCCGCGCTCGGCCTCGATGCGCGCCAGCAGAGGCGCGCTGCCCGGGGCGGTGGATGGCGCCTGCGGCGCATCGCTGCGGCAGGCGCTGCTCGCCAGCAGCAGGGCCAGGCCGGCGAGGCGGGCGAGGGTGCGGGGTAGGGTGTGCAGGTTCATGAAACCATGATCGCGTGCGCGGCCGCGCTTGGCAAGGGGCGCACGCGTCACGGCACCGTCACATTCCACCGCTACATTGCTCTCATCGATATGTCCGGCAAGGCGAGCGCGATGGGTGGGCGTTGGATGGAGGGCGAAGGCAAAGCGGGCAAGCGCATCCTCGTGCTGAGCGTGCCCGCGGGCGCCGGCCATACGCGCGCGGCCGAAGCGATCCGCGCCGGCGCGGCCGCCGTTCCCGGCATCGCCGACGTGATCCACCTGGACGCCACCGCGTACGCGACGCCGCGCCTGCGCCAGGTCTATGCCGACCTCTACATCATGCTCGTGCGCCGCGCGCCCGCCGTGTGGAGCTGGATCTATGCCACCACCAACACCGCCGCGCCGGACGGCTGGGCGCACCGGCTGCGGCGCCGCATCGAACGGCGCGACTGCGCGCCGCTGCTGCGTAAAATCGCCGAGCTGCGCCCGGATGCCATCGTGTGCACGCATTTCCTGCCGGCCGAGATCCTGTCGCAGGAGGTCGCGCACGGTCTGCTGCGTTGCCCCGTCTGGGTGCAGGTGACCGACTTCGACCTGCACCGCATGTGGGTGCACCGCCACATGGCCGGTTACTTCGCGGGCAACGACGAAGTGGCATTCCTGATGGAAAAGCAGGGCATCGACCGGGACGGCATCCACATCACCGGTATCCCGGTCATGCCGGCCTTTACGGGGCAACCCGACCGCGCAGCATGCGCCCGTGAACTCGGCATCGATCCCGGCCGCATGACCTTCCTGCTGATGGGCGGCGGCGCGGGACTGGGCGGCCTGTCCACCCTGGCGCAGCGCCTGCTGGCGCTTCCCGGCAATTTTCAGCTGATCGCGCTGGCCGGCCGCAACGCGGCCGAGCTGGCGGCGCTGCGGCGGCTTGCGGCCGCGCATCCGGGCCGCCTCGTGCCGCAGGGTTTTACGGACCAGGTCGAGCGCCTGATGGCCTGCGCCGACGTGGCCATCACGAAACCGGGCGGGGCGACGACGGCCGAATGCCTGGCACTGGGCCTGCCGATGATCGTGAATGCGTCGATCCCCGGGCAGGAAGAAAGAAATGCGAATTTCCTGCTCGAACATGGCGCCGCGATGAAGGCGTTCGACGGGCCGTCGCTGGACTACCGCGTGCGCTACCTGATGGCCCATCCGGCCGAACTCGACACCATGCGTGCCCGCGCCCTCGCGCTGGGCCGTCCCCATGCCGCGGCCGCCGTGCTGGCCGCCATCCTGAAGCAGACCGAACCCATCGATGCCTGTGTTTGAACTTTCCCATGCCGGCCAGTTCGTCGCGACCCTGGCCGTCGTCGTCGTTGCCGCTTACTTTTTTGCCCGGGTCGAAGTCGAGATCGAAGGCGACGCGGGCTGGGCCGCGAACCTGCCCACCTGGCGCATCGAAGAGCATCCGCTGCTCGACATCTTCTGGGGCGGCCGGGCGCTGACCGGCTACCACGCGTGGATGTTTTCCTTCATCGGCGTGATCTTCCATTTCCCGCTCGCCTTCATGGGGCAATGGTCGCCGCAGCTGGAAGCGCGCGCGCTCGGCGCCGTCATGATGTTCTGGATCGTCGAGGACTGGCTGTGGTTCGTCGTCAACCCCGCCTTTGGCTGGCGCCGCTTCAAGCGCGAACTCGTCCCGTGGCACAAGCGCTGGTTCGCCGGGGCGCCCGTCGATTACTGGATGTTCGGCGTCGTCAGCGCGCTGCTGTTCTGGTACGGGTACTGACGGCGCGGCGGTTGCCCAGGTCGAGCGCATGGCGGATGCGCTGGCACAGCTCGCCGGACGTGCGCGCGATCAGCTCGTGGGGAATCTCGAATTTCTCCGTCAGCCGGTCGTAGTCCTCGAAGCCGTACGACACCATGAACGGATGCATGCCCGAGCCGATCGCCGCGGCGAAATCCTTGTGCTCGTCGCCGCACACGTAGGCGCGGGCGGGGTTGATGCCGAACTGTTCGCGGATGGCGCGGAACTGGCTCGTCTTCTTTTCCGAGAGCGGAATGTGGACGAGGAAGTCGAGCGCGTTGATGTCGATGTCGTGGCGCTGGAACAGCTGGCGCAGCGTTTCCAGCGGTTCGTTCGTGATGTTGCGCGTGACCATGCCGACGACGACGTCCGGCGCGGCGACCAGTTCCCGCACGAGCCCGGGAATGCCGTCGTACATCGCCGCTTCCTGGCGGTAGATTTCCGTGAGGCTGTCGACGAGCCTGGCCCGGCTGTTCTTGCGCAGGTTCTTCTTGATGATCGAGGGGAACTCCTTCAGCCCGCCGAGATACTTGAAGAGGTTGTGGCGCTTCTGGAACCGGGCTTCGTCGCCGATATCGAGCCCGTGCCGCGAGAATGCCGCTTCGATGGCGGAAAAGGCGTCGATGGTGGTGCCGTCCGCGTCGAGGATCAGCAGGCGTTTCCTGGATTTGTACATGGGCGTCGTGGGCGGATTCCGTTGCCTCATCATACGCATGGGCACGTTACGAGCGTATGACGTCAGTTTCCGGAGCAGCACGTACGGGCAGCGTTGTCGTAATGTTGCACGTTGCATAAAAGTTATTTTTGTTTCAAGGTTTTGTCACAACAGCCGTTCGATCTTTCTTTGCGGAATAGTGACAATCTGAAATAATCATTGTGATAACTCCAAGTGCAATATGCACCAGACATACCTCCCTACGCGATCCCGTTTCCATCTTTTTTTCGACAGACATGACCACTTTTTCGGGCACCCCTTCGAACGACACCCTGACCGGAGGCATCGGTCCAGATTCCGCAGTGATTGCCAGCGCGACGCCGTTGACCACGTTCAGCCTGGATGGTACGGGACGCTGGATCGTGACCAGCACCCAGGGTGTCGATACCCTGGCGAGTATCGAAAGCGTCACCTTCCTGGATTCGAAGATCGCTCTCGGGATCGGCGGCGTGCAGAACCTGAACGACCCGGCGAGCGGCGCGCAGAAATCGCCCGTGGTGGCCACGCTTGCCAATGGCGACTACATCGTCAGCTGGGACGTGACCGGCAGCCAGGGCATCCAGGTGCAGCGCTTCAACGCGGCGGGTGAAAGCCTCGGTTCTCCTTACTCGATCGGCGCGAACGGCAGCGGATGGCCGGATTCGCCGGCCGTGACCGCCCTGGCCGACGGCGGTTACGTGGTTGCATGGAAGCTGATGTACAGCCAGCTGGGCGTTTACCTGCAACGGTTCGACGCGAACGACCAGCCGGTCGATGGGACGCGCACGGTGTTGGCGCCCACCAACGACTACGGTTATTACTACCCGCCCACGCTGACCGCGTTGCCGGATGGCGGGTACGTGGTCGCGTTCGACCACGCCGCCAACAACACGTCCGTCGTGCCGTACGTCTTCCAGTTCAGCGCATCCAACGTCCAGAGTGGCGGGGTGACGTCCAACATCCGCGGCGACACGAGCTCGGTCGTGAATGTCGACCTGGCCACGCTGGCCAAGGGCGGCTACGTCATGACGTATGCGGCGAGCGATGGGTCGACGTCGTACACGGGCGTGTTTGCGCAGAAGTTCAACGTCGACGGCACGAAGAGCGGCGCCGAGATCCAGGTGGCCGCGCCCGGCGTGAACTACGCCCAGGACCCCTCCGTGGCCGCCCTGGCCGACGGCGGCTTCGCCGTGACCTGGACGAACAGCGGCAGCGGCGTCTACGTGCAGCGCTTCGATGGCGCCGGCGTCGCGGCCGGCGCCGCCGTGAAGCTCGACGGCTCCGCTTACTACGACCAGGGCACCAGCCCGGTGATCACCAGCCTGACCGACGGCGGCTATCTCGTCGCCTGGCAAGCCTCCCAGTACTACGGCAATACCGCCCATGCCCAACGCTTCGACGCGAAAGGCGCGATGGTCGGCGCCGACATCGTCCTGCCGGCCACGGCGTCGGGCGAGGGCCAGCTGGACATCGCGGCCCAGGCCGGCGGCGGCTTCGTCGTCACCTGGACCGGCACCGACAACCACATCCATACGATGCGTTACGACGCGGCGGGATTGCCGGTGCTGTATTCGCTGACCGGCGACGCCGGGCCGAACACGCTGTATTTCGCCGGCACGGAAGCGGTGCGCCTCACCGGCGCGGCCGGCGACGATGCGCTGACCGGCGGCGCCGGCGCCGACATCCTCGACGGCGGCAGCGGCAGCGATACGCTGGCCGGCGGCTCCGGCAACGACACCTACATCGCCGATGCGCTGGACACGATCAGCGAAGACGTCAACGGCGGCGTCGACATCGTCCGGATCGCCACCAGCTATACCCTCGACCGCAACATCGAGGACGCCCTGCTGACGGGGTCGGGCAGCTATAACCTGAGCGGCAACTCCCTGAGCAACCACCTGACCGGCAACGCCGGCAACAACGTGCTGAACGGCGGCGGCGGCGCCGACACGATGGCGGGCGGCAGCGGCGACGACAACTACGTCATCGACTCGGCGGGCGACGTCGTGGTCGAGGCGGATGGCGGCGGCACCGACACGGTCAGCGCCACCGTGAGCTACACGCTGGCGGCCAACGTCGAGAACCTGAAGCTGACGGGCAGCCAGAACATCAACGGCACGGGCAATGCGCTGGACAACCAGATCACCGGCAACTCGGGGGCGAACCAGCTCGACGGCGGCGCCGGCAGCGATATCCTCACGGGCGGCGCCGGCAACGACACGTATTACATCGACGGCAAGGACCGGATCGTCGAGCTGAAGGACGGCGGCAAGGACCTGGTCTATTCCGGCGCCAGCTACACGCTCGGCGACAACCTGGAAAACCTGTCGCTGACCGGCACCGGCAATTTCTCCGCCTCGGGCAATGGCCTGGATAATGTCCTGGTCGGCAACAGCGGCAATAACGCCATGGACGGCAAGGCCGGCGCCGACACCATGAACGGCGGGCAGGGCAGCGATACCTATTACGTCGAGAACGCGGGCGACGTCACGTACGACACCGGCTCCGGCGGCGCCGACGTCGTGTACGCCTCGGTCAGCCATACGATCGGCGCCGGCATCGAGAACCTGGTCCTGATGGGCGTCGACCCGCTCAACGGCGCCGGCAACGACAGCGCCAACCGCATCACCGGCAACATCGCCGACAACATCCTGGTCGGCGGCCTGGGCGCCGACACGCTGGTCGGCGGCGACGGCAACGATACGCTGTACGCGAACAATCTCGTCCAGTCGGGCCAGTATTACTACGGCAACGAGAACGACCAGCTGGTCGGCGGCACGGGCGACGACACCTATCATGTGGTCGGCGACGCCGCGGACGTCATCGAAGTGGCCGGGCAGGGCACCGACACGGTCTACGCCGGCGTGCAGGGCAATTACACGCTGGCGGCCAACGTGGAGAACCTGGTGCTGGTCGGCGACCCGGACACGGGCGTCAACCTCGACGCGGGCGGCATCGGCAACAACCTCGACAACGCCATCACCGGCACCGTTGGCGACAACGTGCTCGACGGCGCGGTCGGCGCCGATACCCTGATCGGCCTCGGCGGCAACGACACCTATATCCTCGACAACGTGGGCGACACGGTCGTGGAAGCGGCGGCGGGCGGCATCGACGAGGTCGTCACCAGCCTGAGCTATACATTGGGTACGGACGTCGAAAACCTCACGCTCACCGGCACCGCCCAGCTCAAGGGCACCGGCAACGCGCTCGACAACCAGATCACGGGCAACCGCGCCGCCAACACGCTGACCGGCCTCGCCGGCGACGACGTGCTCACCGGCGGCGGCGGCAACGATACCCTCGACGGCGGCGACGGCAACGACCTGCTGTTTGGCGGCACCGCCTACGACCGCCTGATCGGCGGCACCGGCGACGACAGCATCCATTCGGGCGGCGGCAGCGACACCATCGATGGCGGACTCGGCAACGATACCGTGTATTACGAGCACAACAACGCGGTGACGATCAACCTCGCCCTGACGACGGCCCAGGCCACGGGCGGCGCCGGCAACCAGACGCTGACCGGCATCGAGAACGTGTCCGGCTCGATGGACGGGAACGACGTCCTGACCGGCGACGGTCTCGCGAACGTCCTCGAGGGCAATGGCGGGAACGACCGCCTGGACGGCGCGGCCGGCAACGACGTGCTGTCCGGAAGCGACGGCAGCGACGTGCTCAAGGGCGGGCTGGGCGACGACCGGCTGGACGGCGGCGCCGACAACGACATGCTGGACGGCGGCGCCGGCAACGACATGCTGGTTGGAGGCTCCGGCACGGACACGGTCGACTACTATGCGACCGGCACGGGCGTCGCGGTCAACCTCCAGCTGCTGGGCGCGCAGAATACCGTCGGCGCCGGCACCGATACCCTGAACGGCATCGAGAACATCAACGGCTCCAGCAGCGGCAACGACACCCTGACCGGCGACAACCTCGACAACGTCCTGCGCGGCTACGGCGGCAACGACGTCTTGCGCGGCAACGGCGGCAACGACCTGCTCGACGGCCGCGACGGCAACGACACGTTCATCGCGCATCTCGGCAACGACACCATCGAAGGCGGCGCCGGCAGCGACAACGTCGATTATTCCCTGGCGTTGTCGGGCGTGACCGTCATGCTGGCGACCGGCACGCGCGACAACAGCGCCGGTGTCGGGTACTCGACCGAGTATGACGCCGCGCCCGGCTACTCGATCGGACCGGTCAGCGTCACGGGCCAGGCCACCGGCGGCGCCGGCAACGACAAGCTGTTCGACATCGAGAATGCGCGCGGCTCGGCGTTTAACGACTTGCTGATCGGCACCAGCGGCGCCAACGTGTTGAACGGCCTGGCCGGCGTGGACCGCATGATCGGCGACGACGGCAGCGACACGTATTACGTCGACAACACGGACGACGTCATCGTGGAGGCGAATGCCGACGTGATCGGCGGCACCGACGTCGTTTATTCGTCCGCGTCGTATACGCTCAGCGCCAACGTGGAGACGCTGCGCGTGAACGCGACCACCAACATCAACGCCACCGGCAACGACATCGGCAACCTGATCGTCGGCGGCGCGGGCCGGAACGTGCTGAACGGCATGGGCGGCAACGACACGCTGACGGGCGGCGCGGGCGTCGACACGTTCGCGTTCACCACCGCGCCCAACGCCACGGCCAACGTGGACAGGATCACCGATTTCGTCGTGGCGGACGACACGATCTCCCTGGAGAACGCGGTCTTCACGAAGCTGACCGCCACCGGCACGCTGAGCGGCGCCTATTTCAGGATGGGCCCGGCGGCCCTCGATTCGAACGACTACATCCTGTACGACGCGACGACGGGTGCGCTCAGCTACGACGCGGACGGCAACGGCGCCGGCGCGGCGGTCCGGATCGCCGTGCTCGGCACGAACCTGGCCCTGACCAACGCCGACTTCCTCGTGACCTGATCCGCCGCGGCGGCTTACACGACGTAGAAATCGGCCGCCGTGATCGCCGGGTGGCCGGTCAGGACCGCGAACTTGACCGCCACGCCGGCGCCGTTGCCGTCGGCATCGTAGTACAGGGCGCCGGAATCGCTGTCGTAGACGATGTAGTCGTTGCTGTCGACCGCCGTGCCGGCCGTGTTCGCGACGAAGTTGGCGGCGGACAGCGCGACGTTCGCGGCCGTCAGCCTGGTGAAGATGGCGTTCTCCAGCTGGATGGTGTCGTCGACCGCCGAGAAATCCGTGATCGTGTCGACGTTCCTGACCAGCGCGGTATTGAACACGAAGGTGTCCTTGCCGGCGCCGCCGGTCAGCGTGTCGTAGCCGGCCATGCCGTTCAGGACGTTGGCGCCGGCGTTGCCGACGATGCCATTGTCCAGCGCATTGCCCGTGCCGTTGATGTTGGCGGTCGAACCCAGGCGCAGGATCTCGACGTTCGCGTTCAGCATGTAGCTGACGGTCGCGTACACGGTGTCCGTGCCGCCGTTGGCGATGCCGGTGCCGAGTTCGGTGATCAGGTCGAACTGGTCGTCCACGTAATATGTATCGTTGCCGTCGCCGCCGACCATGATGTCCATGCCGGCGCCGCCGTTGAGCTGGTCGTCGCCGTATCCGCCGATCAGCATGTTCATGCCGGCATTGCCCGTGAGCTTGTCGTTGAAGGCCGAACCGATGACGCCCTCGATGTTGGTGATGGTATCGATGCCCGCGGCGCCGGACGATTTGCCGGTCGCCAGGTTGACGTCCACGGCGCCGGTGGCGGTGCCGTATTCGATCGTGTCCAGCGTGCCGCCGCCGCCGTCGATCGTGTCGTTGCCCAGGCCGCCCGAGAAGAATTCATCCGCGGCGGAGCCGGTCAGCACGTCGCCGAAGCGCGAGCCCACCACGCGTTCGATCGACGCCAGCACGTCGCTGCCGCTGCCGCCCGTCACCATGCCGGTGGCGAGATTCACCTTCACCGCCGCCGTGGCGTCGGTGTACAGCGCGCTGTCGAAGCCGGCGCCGCCGTTGATCTTGTCGTTGCCGGCGTAGCCCTGGAACTGGTTGTCGCCCGCGTTGCCCGTCAGCGTGTCGGCGAACGCGGTGCCGTCGACGTCTTCGATGTTCAACAGCTTCGACGTGCCGCTCGTCGTGATCGCCTGGCCGGCGGCCAGGTTGACGGTGACGGCCTCGCCGAAACCGCGGAAGCTCAGCAGGTCCATCCCCTTGCCGCCGTCAAACGTGTCGCTGCCCTTCGAGCCCGCCAGGGTGTCGTCCCAATCGGAACCACGGACCGTGTCGTTGCCGCGCAGGACGTATTGTTCATAGGCGTAGCCCGACGTCGCCGCGCCCAGGAGCTTGGTCCGCTCCGTGACCGCGACGTCCAGCCCCGTGTACACGGCCATCGGCTCGCCGCGCGAGGAGAAGAAGGACGTCGCCGTGATCTTCCCGCCCGTGACGGTGTCGCCGCTGTAGGTGAAGCCGACGCCGTCGTTGCTCTGCCGTGCAATGAAGTTGTCGTCCAACAGGTCGAATTTCGTGGACGTCTGCGCGCCAAATGCGGCGACCGACCACGCCGTGTCGTAACCGCCCCGTGTACCCGTGAAGTAGACAATGTTCGCCATACGCTGTTCTCGCAATCTTGTTGATGGTTGTATCGCCGAAAGCGACGAGATGCGTCATTACCTCACGAACTTGCCTGTGGAAATACCCCCTTCGAGAGTGGGTTGTTGGCGGAAAGAATTAAAAAGCTCAGTAGGTCAGCACGAGCAGCGACACCGCCTGCCGCGGCAACTGCATCCTGACCGTGGCCGTGCCGTCGGTGGCCTGCAGCGTCGATGCCGGACCGAGTTCCGCCAGTTCGCTCGCCTTCTGCAGCGCGGCGACCTGCGCCGCCGTCGGACTGGCCGGCGAACCCATGCGCTTCCATGCGGCGTACGAATTGCCGTGGTCCTGGTCGATGCGGTAGTGCTGCAGCTGCACCTGTTTTGCCGGAATGCCGGCGATGCGCAGTTCCACCGGCGAGCCGGCGTCGATGATGTCGTCGTCGTGGTAATTCCAGACCAGGACGGACACGCTGTGCGCATCCCTGGCCGCCAGCGCATCGATGTCGGTACGCGCGCCGCGCACGCCGCCGGCCTGGATGCGAGCCGCGTCGTAGGCCCGGTCGCCCGTCACCGCCACGCGCTCGCCATGCATCTTGCCGAGCATGCGGAACACGTTCAGCACCGGCTTGTTGACGCCATTGGTCGCCAGGTCGCGGAAGCCCGCGAACCACGGCTGGTCCTCGAATTCGAACGACCAGTTCACCGCGCCGATCAGGTTCACGCCGCGCCGCGCGGCCAGGTCGTATTCGCGCGCGATCGACGCGGCCGTGTAGCTGGCGTACAGCGTGCCGTTGCGGTAGGCGTTTTCCGGATTGGTCTGCATGCCGCAGGCGGCGCAGCCTTCCGGGTCGGATTCGCCGATGATGACGGGGATGTTCTTCAGTTCCGGGTATTTCTCGACGAGCGCGAAGCCTTCGTCGAGGTGGCGGAAATGCGCGTCCATGCCCATGCGTACGATGCCGTCGACTACCTTCGGCGCGCCCTTTGCGTGGA
>JBJMVU010000313.1:0-2923 GCA_045810485.1 Massilia sp.
CGCGAATTCCTGGATGTTGCGGATGCCGCGCGCCGGGATCGAGCGGTGGTCCTTGGTCACCACCTCCAACGGCCGGCCATGCAGCACGCCGCCCGCCGCGTTGATCTCGGCGATGGCCGCGCGCATGCCCAGTTCGACGGCCTGGGCCGATGTCGAATTTTCCAGTCCGAATTCGGCGTCGATCCCCAGCAGCACGGGCCGCGGCGCGGCGGCGCGCGCCGCCGGCAGCAGGCCGGACAACGACAGGGCGGCGGCGACGCACCGGCGGCGGGAAGAGAACGTTGTATTCGAGGCGGGCATGGCAATCGCTGACAGAGCGGAATCTGGAATTTTAACGTTATATCGTCAGGCATTACCCCATTCTGGGACGAAATAGCGTTGCGACACTGCAACTAACTGTTCCAAGAGTAAATATGGTGTGTATCATTGAATTGTGACACGGCCCCGTCCTCGCAGGCGCGGTGCGTGCGGGCCCCATCCTTGCCCGGTTCACCGCTCCGGTCCGCCGCCACGACCTGCGCGCGCATCCGCTGCTTTACCGTTTTTCGTCGAGGTACACATGAATATCCAGAATCTCAAGATCGGGGCCCGGCTCGGCCTCGCGTTCGCCGTCGTGCTCGCGCTGTCGGCGATGTTGACCGTGGTCGGCGCGCTGCGCCTGCAACAGGTCGTCGGCGCGACCGCGGACATGGATGTATCGGTCCGCAAGGCCCGCCTGGCCGACCGCTGGCTGGCCGATACCCGCATCAACCGTGCCCTGACCGAAGCCCGTCTGCGCGCGGTGGATGCGCAGGACCGCGAGCGGATCAACGTCAAGATGAAGGCGAACAGCGAAGACATCAACCATGTCGATGAAGAATTGCAGCGGCTGGTCGCCAGCGGGGAAGGGAAGGCGTTGCTGGCTGCCCTCAACGAGCGGCGCAAGGCCTACACGGTGGCACGCAAGAAGCTGTTCGCGCTCAAGGATGGCGGCACGGCCGACCAGGCCGCGATCGAGCGCGAAGCCGACGCCGGCATGAACCCGGCGTTGACCGCGTACGAGACGGCGGCGGCGGACCTGGCCGAGCACGAGAAACAGCGCTTCGACGCCGCCAGGGCGAACGTCGAGGACGTCGCGACGAGCGGGCGCGTGCTGCTGGCCAGTGTCGGCGTCGCGGCCGTGCTGCTGGGCGCCGCGCTGGCGTGGTGGCTCTCGCGCAGCATCACCGGCCCGTTGCGCCGGGCGGTGGCCGTGGCCAACGCCGTCGCGCAGGGCGACCTGACGACCCGGATCGACGTCGCGAGCCGCGACGAGACGGGCGAACTGATGCTCGCGCTGCAGACCATGAACGCCAACCTGAACGGGCTGGTGACGCGCGTACGCAGCGGCGCCGACACCATCGCCACGGCCGCCGTCGAGGTGGCCACCGGCAACCACGACCTGTCGGCGCGCACCGAGCAGCAGGCCGGCGCGCTGGAAGAGAGCGCGTCGTCGATGGAGGAATTGACGAGCACCGTGCGCCAGAACGCGGAGAATGCCCAGCAGGGCAACCAGATGGCGGCGTCGGCGTCCAGCGTGGCCGTGCGTGGCGGCGAAGTCGTCGCGCAGGTCGTGGCAACGATGGGCGCGATCGACGCATCGTCGAAGAAGATCGTCGACATCATCGGCGTCATCGACGGCATCGCGTTCCAGACGAACATCCTGGCCCTCAACGCGGCCGTGGAAGCGGCGCGCGCGGGCGAGCAGGGCCGCGGCTTCGCGGTCGTGGCGAACGAGGTGCGCACCCTGGCCCAGCGCTCGGCGGGCGCGGCGAAGGAAATCAAGGAACTCATCGGCGACTCCGTCGACAAGGTCGCCGCCGGTTCGCGCCTCGTCGGCGAGGCCGGCGCGACGATCCAGGAAGTCGTCGCCAGCGTGCGCCGCGTGTCGGACATCATGGCCGAGATCTCGGCCGCGTCGGGCGAGCAGAGCGCCGGCATCGAACAGGTCGGCGCCGCGATCCAGCAGATGGACCTGGTGACGCAGCAGAATGCGGCGCTCGTCGAAGAGGCCGCGGCGGCCACCGAATCCATGCAGGACCAGGCGCGCAGCCTGGCCGAGGCGGTCAGCGTGTTCAAGCTGGACCAGGCAGCCACGAGTGCCTCGCGCGCACTTGCCCGGCCGCAGCCCGCCGTGGCAGCCCGCCGGCCGGCGCCGGTCGGCGGCGACGGCTGGGAAACGTTCTAACCAGCTTCACTCGTCGCGCGCCCGCCGCTGCGCCGTTCCGGCAGCGGCGGGCGTTGTCGTTTACGGGATAGGGCGCGCATCATAACGGTGCAAAATGCCGCACCGAAATGGTGATGCATGCCAGAATTAGGTGCAAATAGCTGCGAGATGCAAGAGATATGCGCAATTTTGTGGATTGATGGCAACAAATGGGTACCGGTGGCCGGGAAACTGCTCTACAGTTTGGTAGCGCCACCATACCTACAAATAGTCGTTTTCCTGCCATTGCCATGTTCAAAGACCTCAGCATCAAGACCCGTCTCATCTTCCTGACCGTACTGTTGAGCGCGGTTTCCATCGCCGTGGGCGTCGTCGGCCTCGTCAACCAGGGCGCCACGAATGCCGCGCTGGGCACGGTCTACAACGACCGCCTGGTGCCTCTCAGCCAGCTCAGCCACATCCTGTCGCTGATGCAGCAGAACCAGAACGCCCTGTCGAGCGCCGCGCTGGCGGCCGAGCCGGACAACGGTCCCGTGATCGCGCAAGTCGACGCGCGCATCCAGGAAATCAGCACCTTGTGGGATGCGTACAAGGCCACCTACCTGACGCCGGAAGAAAAAGTGCTGGCCCAGACGTTCATCGACAGCCGCCTGGCGTTCGTCAAGGAAGGCCTCAAGCCGACCATGGCCGCGCTGCGTGCCAACGACGCGGACGAGGTCGGGAAGCTCGTCAAGGGGC
>JBJMVU010000314.1:0-4794 GCA_045810485.1 Massilia sp.
AGATCCGCAATCCAAAGACCGGGAAGTTCGTGATGTGGTTCCACCTGGAGCTGAAGGGCAAGCGCTACGACGCCGCGCGCGCGGGCGTGGCGGTGGCGGACAGGGTGACGGGGCCTTACGTGTATCAAGGCTCGTTCCGGCCGGACGCGGGGGCGTGGCCGGTCGACGTGACGCCGGCGGACAAGGATCCGGCCACCTCGTTCCTGGCGCGCGACCACGCGGGCGGCCAGATGGCGCGCGACATGACGCTGTTCGTGGACGACGACGGCACGGCCTACGACTTGTACGCCTCCGAAGAAAACCATACGATGCACGTGTCGCGCCTGACGGGCGACTACCTGCGTTCGGCGGGGCAGTACGCGCGCATGACGCCGAACGGGGACGACGAGGCGCCCGCCGTTTTCAGGCACGGCGGCAAGTACTATCTCGTGACGTCGGGCCTGACGGGGTGGGCGCCGAACGCGGCCAAGTCGTACGTGGCGGACCACATGTTCGGCCCATGGAAGGCGCTTGGCAACCCGGTGCGCGGGACGCCGGAGCAGGAGAAGATCACGTTCGGCGGCCAGTCGACGTATGCGCTGACGTTGCGCCGCAACGGCTGCACGCGGCATATCCTGATGCTCGACATCTGGCGCAAGGAGAATGCGATCGACGGGCGCTATGTGTGGCTGCCGGTCGAATGGGAAGGCGGCAATCCCGTCGTGCGCTGGCGCGACCAGTGGACGCTGGCGGACATGGACAAGCTGCCCTGTGACGGGCCGGCGGACTGAATCCACGAACGGAGGACATGATGGGGCGCCTGACCTTCAGCATCAACGTGACCCTGGACGGCTGCGTCGACCACCGGGAAGGCATCGCCGACGACGAGACCCATGCCTTCTTCACCCGCCTCATGGACGGGAGCGGGGCGATGCTGTGGGGGCGCGTCACCTACGAGATGATGGAGAGCTACTGGCCGGCGGTCGCCAGCGGCGCCGTGGACGCGCCGCCGGCGCTGCGCGAGTGGGCGGTCAAGCTGGAGGCCAAGCCGAAGTACGTGGTGTCCTCGACCCGAACGGATTTCCCCTGGACCAACAGCCACCACGTCGCCGGCGACCTGCGTTCAAGCGTGCAGAAGCTCAAGGACGCGAGCCATAACGGCGTGCTCCTCGGTAGCGGCAAGCTCGCGACCGAGCTGGATCGGCTGGACCTGATCGACGAGTACCGGTTCCTCGTCCACCCCAGGATCGCCGGCCACGGCCCGACCCTGTACGAGGGCGGCCTGCCGGCCACGCGACGGCTCGAGTTGATCTCCGCAGAGCCACTGCGCAATGGCGCGGTGGCCATGCATTACCGGCGCACGCGCTGATGTGGAGACGAACGATCGGGTTCGGCCAGTAACGGACCGTGGGCTGTCAGTGCAAAGCCTGCGATGTCCTCTTTGCGCGCTAGACCATTGCCCGATCCTGCGAAATTGACCGGTTAAATTCGAGCCAACTGTTGCCGAGCTCCGTGATCTGGTAGTCATTACCGATACGTTGCAAAAACATATTCGATTCCAGCCAGATCCGAATTTCCTCGCTCATCATGGGCGCATCCGGGCCGCATTGAATGCTGTTGAGGGCACGCACGCAGGCAAAATGCTTCAGCGCTTGCCGACCTTTTCCAGTGATCACAGGCTTGCCGTCGTCATCCAGCTGAATCAGGGCGAACCGTTGCAATTCAACGGGGCACTCGGCGACCGTCATCCTGTGCATGCCAGTGTCCGCTTCAAAGCGAAGACGGTGCAGGATCGCCATCGCCGCCGCGTGGAGCGTGACAGGTCCGTCGTCGTCGTCAGTTGACGCTGGAGGCTGGTCCACAGACGCAGGCGGCGCTTCATGGATACGACGTCGCTGTGCGCGGCGCTCCTCGGGAATGGCCAGCACACGCTCGACCAACTCCTCTTCGAGGCCATTGCGCAAGAGTAGGTTTTTCGCTGCGGCGTTGCCGAAACCGCGCCGCATGGCGAACATGGTGCGCAAGATTTTTGCGGTGACGCCATCGGTACGTCGATCTCCCGCGCGTCGGTCAGGGTGAGTAACGAGGGTCATGGCAGCCAAAAGACGTTTCGATGATTAATAATAACAAAAAATCATCAAAATCAGTGGCTCAGGCTGGCATATCTTACGTTTGGAACTGTTGGCTTCGAGCGGGCTCTGATCGGGCGTGACAGTCAGTGATTTTTCCACCTCGGCAAGATGATATGCTGAGACGAATGGCCGAGTTCGGCCGGAAGCGGACGGCCCCGGCGATTGTCCCTAGCTATGCGTCCGTCTGCTAAGGGTCGAGTGCGGCCCTTGCCGAAGGGCCGAGGTCGGCCAGAAGCAGACGTAGCGTCCCAGTCGCGACATCAAGGTTCCATCGCAATCTAATGAGTTATTCAATACAAGCCTTCGTCGCTCTGCAGGGCACCTTTAACGCAGATCCCTCCAAGGGATTGACAGTAATCCGGCTCGATAATGGAGCGGAAATTGTCCCTATTGGAAGCACGACACGTAAGCTCTACGGGATCCCCGTTTTGCCACTGACAGATGACGGTAGTGAGGAGTTGCCGGCGGCCTTATTGCAGCTGCACTCGAGGCTGGGTTCTCAACGGCCCGTGGCCTATATCGAGGCAGAGCTCTTCGGCGGGAGCGGAGCGCAAGCTCATGTTCTGATTTCACAGGACGGTACTGACGCGGGTGTTAACGTCTCAGACGACGCCATCAATGATGCCCTCGTTTGGCTCGGCGTGCAGCCGTGTGACGGCAAAGACCGGTTCGACACCGTTGGGCTTGGCAAGCATCGAGAAACTGACGGCTGGTTAGTCAGTTGCGATCAGTAACGTCTGTATATGGGTCGAATGTTGCCTGTCGTGACCGTTCACGATTTTTCCATCTCGGCAACCTGCTATGCTGGCCGCAACCGGCCGAGATCGGCCAGAAGTGGTCACAGATTGTGCAGCGACCTCTACTAATAGCCTACGGGGACTTTGTATGAGCAAAACTTTGTTGTCAGCGTCGTCCCTGAAGGGCCTTGTCGTGTTGTTGTCGATGCTCGCGGCTGGGCGGACCTGGTGCGCCCAGCCGACACCTGACGCGCGGCCCGTGATACGGCAGCCGGAGCAGAGTTTCGCCCAGGCGTTGGGCGAGGCCAGCACCGCGCCGCATTACGTGCAAATATGGCTCGCCGAAAACGCAAGTGAACCCGGCCAGCTAACTTGTGTTTTTGGAGAGGATCTGAATCTGGCGATACGCAGGGAGATGCATATCGCGGCGAGTCCGGATGGCATCGTTCAGGCAAAGGAAATTGCGTTGAAAAATCGCGAGCGCAGATTTCGTTTCACGCAACCGGACGCACTCGCAGCGATCAAGCCGACCTTTTCCGAGGCAGACCTAGACGCAGCTAGGGCGCGCCTTGCGCCATTGTCCAACGACCAGATTCGCGCCGGACTGCGCCTCAGACAATGGGGTTCCCTACACAAGGAATACGCCAATCGGCGTGATCAGGCCGCCGCCGCATGTGCGCTCATCGAACGCGGGATGTCCCCCAGCAGGGGCGATCGGGTGCCTGCCGTCTATGTGGATGATTGACGGCGATCCGGCGGTCTTTTCCTTGTTGGCCTGACGCGACCAGCGCCGCGCCATGTTGCCGCTGGTACTCGGCAAGAGTCCGCGTGGCTTCCGCCTCGTGCTCCGTGAAGGCGACTTCAAATTAAAGACGGATTTGCGTCCGCTTCGGGTCGGGTCCTGACGTTCAGCAACCGGCGCCATCCGGACAAGAATGATCATTGCTCCCGCCGTGGTTTCCTTGTGGCGCTTCACACGCCGTAGAATGCTGCTTTGCTCTACAAGTATGGAGTTTTACCATGGAAACAATCGACCAGCGTTACCTCGTCCAGCAAAACAAGCGTACTGGCGACGGCAAGACGGCGCCCGTCTTTGCCAGAGTCATGCGTAGCAAGGAAGGCAAGTTTGAAGGCGTGTCGTTTATTAAAAATAAAGAGAAAGCAACCGTCATGACAGCCGCTGAAGCTCAGGAAGTGGTCACGTGGGCCGCAAAGAAAAAAGAAAATGCCCAACAGTATGAAACTAAAGTTATTTGTGTGGGCCAGTAGCCGCAAGTAGATTCTTGTTGGGTCTGAACGTTCATGGTCGGCCAGGTTCGGCCAGAAGCAGACCCACGTTGCCCTTGATCTAAGTTTCATAGATTTGATTCATAGCTTACTAACCGCCATACATATTCGCTTGATTCCACTTGCACTCCTTCTCCTCGTTCCAGTCGTCGCCATCGCTTCAGAGGGAATAATTTACGGTGCCGTTTATGAGTGTGAAGCGGATGAGATAAATAGGGTCATGGTCGAGGCATGTTCAGGTCGGTTTCCTGACCTTTCGAAGCAAGCGGATGACGCTCTCGCAGCATGGCGCAGGCGTAACCTTGCTAGAGGGAGCGCGGCCAAAGAAGCATGTGCCAATGTGGGGGCATCAGAAAACGCATCAACGAGTGATCGCGAGGCTTTTCACCGGCTAATCGCCGATAAAAAAGCGGAGATTCTCTCCAGCTTTGAAGCTGATATCCGGGGGCAAGGTGCAGCGCCCTGCCGCGAGGCCATAAGACAGCTACAAGCGGTCGGAGGGCCGCTTGAGATTCGCTAGAGGACACCGACGACGTACATCAGATAACGTCGCTTGAAACGTCCGCTTCGGGTCGAGATCTGCCCGTCGTGGCAGTCCGTAAACTTTGCAGCTCGACAACATGCTATGCTGGCTTGACCGACCGTTACCGGCGAGGAGC
>JBJMVU010000315.1:0-12823 GCA_045810485.1 Massilia sp.
GAAAGGATTAGGTGAACAGGGAAAAGTCCTGTATCTTTCTTCTGGCACTGCATCAAGTCGTCGTTATTGTTGGCCTTTCTCTCCCGTCCTGCTCCTGCCGGTCCTGTTTGATTCCTTCGTTACACTCCCTTGGTCGAAAGTGCGTTTCGGGCGCTTTGCCCATGCATGTAAAAAGGATTAAAAATGACTACTCAAACCGGCACCGTAAAATGGTTCAATGACTCCAAGGGCTTCGGCTTCATCACGCCTGACGCAGGCGGCGGCGACCTGTTCGCCCATTTCCAGGACATTCAATCGGAAGGCTTCAAGAGCCTCGCCGAAAACCAGCGCGTGTCGTTCGTGCGCTCGACCGGTCCCAAAGGCGAAAAAGCGGGAAATATCCGCGCCATCTGATCGGTCAGCCTGATCATCGGGCACCTCGAAAAACCGTCGCGAGCGGCAGCAGATTTGGTTGAGAAGCGCAGCTGTACGAGCAGTACAGTGAGCATCGCAGACCAAATATGCAACGCGCAGCAGGTTTTTCGACGTGCTCATCGGCACGCACCACGCAGATAGCGCGGGCGTCGCCACTCCAAAAAAACGGATTCACGTTCAGCGTGAATCCGTTTTTTGCATGTGGGGCGCCTCGCGCGCGAACGCCAACAGCCGCTCCCGCACCCAGCGCTGCGCCGCGTCGCCGTGGTTGCGGTTATGCCAGGCCATGTGGATGGCGAAGCCGGGCACCGGCAGTGGCGGTTCCAGCACGCGCAGGCGGTTGGGGCGCCCTTCCACCAGGCGGGCCGGCACGAGGGCGACGAGGTCGGAGCGTTCGACCAGGTCCAGCACCGAGTGGAACGTCGACGCCGACACGACGACGCGGCGCCGCAGGCCCTGCGCGTCGAGCACGTCGTCGACCGGCGTGGTAAAACTGCCGCCGCGCGGCGAGACCATCACGTGTTCGAGTTCGCAGAACCGCTGCGTGTCCAGCGGGCGGCGCAGCGCCGGATGGCCGCGGCGTGCGATGAAGACGTAGCGCTCCCCGAACAGCGAACGCGAACGGAGAGACTCCGCGATGCCTTCCGGCGTCAGCACCGCGACGTCGATCTCGCCCTTTTCCATCTGCGCTTCCAGGCGCGCCGCATCGGCCGCGCGCAGGGCGATGCGCAGGCCCGGCGCCTCCTCGCGCAGCGCGAGCGTGAAGTCGAGCAGCAGGGCCGCCTGCACGTAGTCCGAGCACGCCACGTGGACCGTGAAGTCGTCGCGCGCGGGGTCGAAGGCGCGGGCCGACGTCACCACGTCGCGCAACTGCGCGAGGGCCGCCGCCAGCGGCGCCTGCATCCCGAGTGCCAGCGGCGTGGGCGTCATGCCGCGGTGGCTCGGCACGAACAACGGGTCGCCCAGCATCTCGCGCAGGCGCGCCAGTTGGGCGCTGAGCGCAGGCTGGCTCAGGCTCAGGCGCTGCGCGGCGCGGCTCACGCTGCGCTCGGCCAGCAGGGCGTCCAGCGTCACGAGCAAATTGAAATCGATGCGCTTGATATCCATTTTTTGGATACTACCCCAAAAGCCGGCTGGCATTCCCGGCCGTGGTTTTCGCCTCCAGAATGGTCTTCATCGCCAACCAAGGAGCACAAGATGAAAACCGTTTTAGTGGTGCACGCCCACCCCGACCCGCATTCCCTCACCGCGCAGATGGCCGCCGCCGCGCGCGCCGAACTGCGCGCCCAGGGCCATGAAGTGATCCAGTCCGACCTGTATGCGATGGGCTGGAAGGCGGTCTACGACGAACACGATTTCCCCGACCGCGTCGACTCGGAGCGCTTGTCGTTCGTGACGGAATCCGGCCACGCGTTCAGCACCGGCACGCAGCCGGACGACGTGCGCGCCGAGCAGGCCAAGCTGATGGCGGCGGACGCCGTCGTCTTCCAGTTTCCGCTATGGTGGTTCGGCATGCCGGCCATCATGAAGGGCTGGATCGAGCGCGTGTACGCGTTCGGCTTCGCCTACGGCTACCAGGGCGCGGGCAACCGCCACCGCTACGGCGAGGGCGGCCTCGCGGGCAAACGCGCCATGCTGTCCGTGACGACGGGCGGACCGGCCGCCGACTACGGCCCGCGCGGCATCAACGGCCAGCTCGACGAACTGCTGTTCCCCATCACGCACGGCACGCTGTTCTACCCCGGCATGGACGTGCTGCCCACATATGCCGTGCATGGCACGAGCCGCATCGATGCCGGGGGCGTCGAACGCGCGAAGGCCGGCCTGGCGGCGCGCATGCGCACGCTGTTCGACGATGCGCCGCTTCCCTATCGCCCGCAGAACGGCGGCGACTTCCCCGACCGGCACGTGCTGGCCGACGACGTCGCGCCCGGCGTCACCGGATTGCGCGTGCACCTGCGTTAATACAGCGCCTGTCGTGGGACAATAGCCGGGATAACCCACGACAGGAGACTGAATGAAAAAAACGCTGGCCGGCTTGCTGCTGTCCGCCCTGGCCTGGTCGGCCCAGGGCGCCGATATCGTCCTCGACGCGCCGCTGCCGCGGATCGTGCACAAGGACGGGCGCCACGCGCTGCTGGTGGACGGCAAGCCGTTCTTCATGCTGGGCGCGCAGGTGAACAATTCCAGCGCCTGGCCCGCGCAGATGCCGCTCGTCTGGCCGGCCATCGACAGGCTGGGCGCCAATACGCTGGAAGTGCCCATCGCGTGGGAACAGATCGAAACAACGCCCGGCGCCTTCGACTTCGCTTACCTCGACCTGCTGCTGGCCCAGGCGCGCGCGCACGGCGTGCGCCTCGTGCTGCTGTGGTTCGGCGCATGGAAGAACAATGGGCCGAGCTATACGCCGGCGTGGGTCAAGCTGGACAACGCCCGCTATCCGCGCGTCGTCGATGCGAAGGGCGAGCTGCGCGACTCGCTGTCGCCGGTCTTCCCGGCCACGCTGGACGCCGACCGCACCGCGTTCGTCGCGCTGATGCGCCACATCCGCGAGAAGGATCCGCAGCACACGGTCGTCATGGTCCAGATCGAGAACGAGACGGGCACCTACGGCAGCGCGCGCGACCACTCGCCTGAAGCCAACAAGCTGTTCGCCGGCCCGGCGCCCGCGCCGCTGCTGAAGGCGCGCGGACGCACGGGCGGCACGTGGACGGAGGTCTTCGGCAAGGAAGCCGACGAAGCCTTCCACGCCTGGTATATCGCCCGCTTCGCCGACGAGGTGGCCGCCGCCGGCAAGGCGGAGCTGGACCTGCCCATGTACGTCAACGTGGCGCTGCGCGATCCGTTCAAGCAGCAGGAACCGACGTCGTACTCGGCCGGCGGCCCCACCGACAACGTGATCGACGTGTGGAAGGCCGGCGCGCCGCACATCGACGCGATCGGCCCCGACATCTATTTTCCCGAGACGCCGAAATACCACGCCGTGCTGAAACTGTACGACCGCCCGGACAATCCGCTGTTCGTCCCCGAGACGGGCCACACCTTCGCCTATGCGCGCTACCTGTTCGACGTGATGGGCCGGGGCGGCATCGGCTTCTCGCCGTTCGGCGTCGACTTCACGAAGGAAGCCAACGACCCGGCCGCGATTCCGAAGAGCGCGTGGGACATGCTGGAGCCGTTCGCCAGCAACTACCGCCTCGTCGCGCCCATCATGCGTATCTGGGCGCAACGGGCGTTCGAGGGCCAGGTGTGGGGCGCGAGCGAACCGGACGACCGCAAGCCCGTCGACCTCGATCTCGGCAACTGGAAGGCGCGCGTCCACTACGACAAAGGCACGTTCGGCGCGTCGGACTGGTCGTGGATGAAGCCGCGCCCCGCGAATCCGCTGGGGCCGGAAGGCGGCGTGCTGGTCGCGGCGCTGGGCCCGGACGAGTACCTGGTCACCGGCCGCATGGCGCGCATCGATTTCACGGCGCCAGCCGGGAACGGCCGCCATGCCATGCTGGCGCGCGTGGAGGAAGGCCGCTTCGACGCCGAGGGCAAATGGGTGCTGCACCACGTATGGAACGGCGACCAGACCGATTACGGGTTAAATTTCACGACGGTGCCGCGTATTCTCAAGGTAAAACTGGGGAGCTATTAAAACCGTCGCCCCTGCGAAGGCAGGGGCCCAAATACTTGGGTTCCCGCCTCCGCGGGAACGACGGGTGATTGAAAGGATTTTTTCATGACCACGACCATGCACAAGATCGCCCTGATCCTGTTCGTGCTCGCCCTGCTGCACACGTTCGCCACGCGCCTCTTCGAAGGCCTGGCCCACCGCCATCCGCGCCACGCCGGCCTGTTCCACCTGCTCGGCGAGGTGGAGGTCGTCTTCGGCTTCTGGGCCTTCGTGCTGATGCTCGCGATGGCCTTCGTCGACGGCAGCGCCGCCGCCATCGATTACGCCGAATCGCGCCATTACGCGGAACCGCTGTTCGTGTTCGTCGTGATGGTGGTGGCCGCGTCGCGGCCCGTGCTGGAGGCGGCGCGCGCGCTCGTGCGCCTGCTCGCGCGGTTGCTGCCGCTGCGCACGGAAGTGGCGCAGACGTGGCTCGGCCTCGCGCTCGTGCCGCTGGCCGGCTCGCTGATCACGGAGCCCGCCGCGATGACCCTGGCCGCGCTGATGCTGGCGCCGTCCGTGTTCCGTCCCGGGATGCCGGAATGGCTGAAATACGGGGCGCTGGGCGTCCTGTTCGTCAACGTGTCGATCGGCGGCACCCTCACGTCGTACGCCGCGCCGCCCGTGCTGATGGTCGCGGGCGCATGGGGCTGGGACAGCGTCCACATGCTGACGCACTTCGGCTGGCGCGCGTTCATCGCCGTGCTGGTCAATGCCAGCGTCGTGACGTATTTGCTGCGCCCGCACCTGCGCCCGTTCGACATCTCGATCGAGGGCGAGGCGCCCGTGCGCATGCCGGTCCTCGTGACGCTCACCCACCTGGGCGTGCTGACGGCGATCGTGCTGCTGGCCCACCATCCCGTGCTGTTCACCGGTATATTTTTACTGTTCCTCGGCATCACCCACGCCTACCCGCGCTACCAGGACCCGCTGATCCTGAAGGAAGGCCTGCTGGTCGGCTTCTTCCTCGCCGGCCTCGTCGTGCTGGGCGGGATGCAGCAATGGTGGCTGCAGCCCATCGTCGCGAAACTGGAGCCGACCGCCCTGTTCTTCGGCGCGCTGGGCCTCACCGCCATCACCGACAACGCCGCGCTGACCTACCTCGGCTCGCTGATCGCCGGGCTGTCCGAGCGCGCGCAATACATGCTGGTGGCGGGCGCGGTGGCGGGCGGCGGCCTGACCGTCATCGCCAACGCGCCGAACCCGGCCGGCGTGGCGCTGCTGCGGCGCGGCTTCAACGACGAATCGATCGGGGCCGTGGGCCTGCTGCTGGGCGCACTGGCGCCCACTTGTGCGGCGGCCGTGTTGTTCTTGTTGTAACGTATCTCTTGAAGCGGGGCCCTCCACGTCCCGCAGCGAGGGAACTATGGATCAAGAGCTACTGGTCAGCAAAACGGGCACCATCGAGCGCTGCTGCAAGCGCGCCCGCGACGAATACGAAAAGGACCCGACCACTTTCGTCGGCGACATCACGCGCCAGGACGCGGCCACGCTGAACGTGATCCGCGCCTGGGAAGCGGCCGTCGAAATGGGCGATTACGTGCTGGCCGACCGCGGCCTGGGCCCGGCGCACGACGAGCGCGAGGTCATCACCCTGCTGGCGGACAACGGCTGGATCGAGCCGACATTGGCCGAGGACCTCAAGCGTACGGGCGAATTCTGCCGCGCCGAATGGGACCACCAGGCCGCGCCGCTGCCCGCGCTGGTCACCATCATCAAGCGTGGACTGGACGATTTCGAGGTGTATGCACGTGCGCTGATCGCAGGCGCAGTGGACGCCCCTGCGGGGGGCGATCCCGAACCGAATGCTGTCTAACTGGTATCATGCGCCCTTTCCGAACCACGCACCAGACACCACAAGAACATGAGCCAACCGACCAACCTGCCATCCTTCTGGAGCCGGCTGTCCCTTGCCTTCGGCGCCTTCTTCAAGACCCTGGGCGACGCCGAGTTCGCGGCGCGCGTGCGCGACGACCAGGTGGGCCCGACTGTCGTTCCGTCACCTGCTCCCGCACCCGCCCCGGCGCCCGCGCCTGAACCGAAGCCCGCCCCGGCGCCGGCCCCGCTGCGCATCGCGACGCCGGACGCCGCCCTGCAGCTGCTGGGACTCCTGCAACGCGAAGCGCGCCTGATCGACTTCGCCAACGAAAACATCACGGTCTATGCGGACGCCGACATCGGCGCCGCCGCCCGCCTCGTGCACGAAGGCTGCGCGCGCGTGCTGCGCGAGCACTTCACCATCGAACCCGTGCGCGGCGAGCTGGAAGGCGCGCGCGTCACGCTGCCGGAAGGCTTCGACGCGGCCAGCGTGCGCCTGACCGGCAACGTGGTCGGCAAGGCCCCGTTCACCGGCACCTTGTCGCACCGCGGCTGGCGCGCGCGCGACGTGCGCCTGCCGCAGCTGGCCGACAAACACGACGCCAGCATCATCGCCCCGGCGGAGGTGGAACTGTGAGCGACATCCAGACCCCGACCAACGACGCCCGCTACGCCATCGGCATCGACCTCGGCACGACGCACAGCGCGCTGTCGTACGTCGACCTGCAGGCCAGCGACGGCGAACAGGCCGACCAGGGCGTGCTGGGCATCCCCCAACTGAGCGCGCCGGGCACCGTCGAAGCGCTGCCGCTGCTGCCGTCGTTCCTGTACCTGCCGCACCCGGACGAGCTGGCGCCGGGCGAACTCGCGCTGCCGTGGACGAACGGCCAGGCCGCGCCCGTCGTGGGCGAGATGGCGCGTAGCCGCGGCGCCGGCACGCCGATCCGCCTCGTGTCGTCGGCCAAGAGCTGGCTGAGCCACCCGAGCGTGGACCGCCGCGCCGCCATCCTGCCGACCGATGCGCCGGAAGAAGTCGAGCGCGTGTCGCCGCTGGCGGCATCGACGCGCTACCTCGAACACCTGAAAGCCGCGTGGAACGCGACGCATCCGGACGCGCCGTTCGAACAGCAGGCCGTCACCGTGACGATCCCGGCCTCGTTCGATCCGGCCGCGCGCGAGCTGACGGCGGAAGCCGCACGCAGCGCCGGCTACGGCAACCCGACCCTGCTGGAAGAACCGCAGGCCGCGCTGTACAGCTGGATCGAAGGCAGCGGCGGCGGCTGGCGCAAGCAGGTCAAGGCCGGCGACATCGTGCTCGTCGTCGACGTGGGCGGCGGCACGAGCGACTTCTCGCTGATCGCGATCCTCGAACGCGACGGCAACCTGGAACCGCACCGCGTCGCCGTCGGCGACCACATCCTGCTGGGCGGCGACAATATGGATCTCGCGCTGGCCCACCTCGTCGCGAGAAAACTGCAGGCGAACGGCACGCAGCTGGACGCCTGGCAGATGCGCGCCCTCACCTACGCCTGCCGCGGCGCCAAGGAACACCTGCTGGCGGACGCCGCCGCGACCACGTGGCCCATCGTCGTGCCGAGCCGCGGCTCGAAGCTGATCGGCGGTTCGATCCGCACGGAGCTCACGCGCGACGAAGTCACGGCATTCATCACGGACGGCTTCTTCCCGCGCGTGGAAGCGGGCGCGCGCCCGGCCACGCGGACCCGCGCGGGCCTCACGCAGGTGGGGCTGCCGTATGCGCAGGACGCCGCCGTCACGCGCCACCTGGCCGCCTTCCTCGGCCGCCAGGCCGGTGCGACCGCGGAACTGCAAGGCTTCCAGGGCAAGGTCGATCCGGCCCACACCTTCCTGCACCCGAGCGCCGTGCTGTTCAACGGCGGCGTGTTCAAGTCGGACATCCTCGCCAGGCGCGTGATGGACACCATCAACGACTGGCTGACCATGGAAGGCGCGGAGCCGGCACGCATGCTGGAAGGCGCGGACCTCGACCTGGCCGTCGCGCGCGGCGCCGCCTACTACGGCTATGCGCGCCGTGGCGGCGGCGTGCGCATCCGCGGCGGCACGGCCCGGTCGTACTACGTCGGCGTCGAGTCGGCTATGCCCGCGATCCCCGGCTTCGAACCGCCGCTGGAGGCGCTGTGCGTGGCGCCGTTCGGCATGGAAGAAGGCAGCGAGCTGGAACTGCCGGGCCAGGAATTCGGCCTCGTCGTGGGCGAGCCCGTGCACTTCCGCTTCTTCGGCTCCACCGTGCGCCGGCAGGACCGGATCGGCACCGTACTGGAGTCGTGGAGCCCGGACGAGCTGCAGGAATTGAACGAGATCCAGGCGACCCTGCCGGCGGAAGGCCGCACGCCGGGCGACGTCGTGCAGGTGAAACTGCATGCCGTGGCGACGGAAGCGGGCACGCTGGAACTGGTGGCCGTGGCCCGTGAAGGCCAGCGCTGGAAGGTCGAGTTCGACGTCCGCAGCACCGAGCAGTGACCCGCACGCCAGCAGCCCTCGTCGGCATCGACCTCGGCACCACCAACACGGTGCTGGCCTATGCCGACGCAGGGTCCGAACACGTCGCCACCTTCGATATTCCACAGCTGGTGGCGCCCGGCGAAGTGGGCACGGCGCCGCTGCTGCCCTCCAGCCGCTACCACCCGCTCGCCGGCGAACTGGCGGCGGATGCGCTGCAACTGCCGTGGCAACAGCCGGACGTCGGCGGCGTCGAACGCGTCGCCATCGGCCGGCTCGCGCGCAGCCTCGGTGCGGCGTCGCCGGGCCGGCTGGTCGCCTCCGCGAAAAGCTGGCTGTCGCATCCGGGCGTGGACCGCACCGCGCCCATCCTGCCGTGGGGCGCGCCGGACGATGTGCCGAAAGTGTCGCCGCTGGCCGCGAGCGCCAGCTATCTCGCCCATGTGCGCGCGGCGTGGAACACGCGGCATCCCGCGCGGCCGCTGGAACAGCAGCAGATCGTCCTCACGATCCCCGCCTCGTTCGACGAAGGCGCGCGCGCCCTCACCCTGGAAGCGGCGCGCCTGGCCGGCCTGCCCGACGTGCGCCTGCTGGAAGAGCCGCAGGCCGCGCTGTACGACTGGCTGCAGCGCCATCGCGCCACCCTGGCAGCCGACCTCGCGGACGCGAAGCTCGTGCTCGTCGCCGACGTGGGCGGCGGCACCACCGACTTCACGCTGGTGAAAGTCGAGCTGGAAGACGGCGAACCCGCGCTGTCGCGCATCGGCGTGGGCAACCACCTGATCCTCGGCGGCGACAACATGGATCTCGCCCTCGCCCACCTGGCCGAATCGCGCCTGGGCGAAGGCCAGCGCCTGTCGGCCGGCCGCCTCGCGCAACTGACGGAACGCTGCCGCGCCGCGAAGGAACAGTTGCTGGCGCCGGATGCGCCGGATGAAACGACCGTCACCTTGCTCGGTGCCGGTTCGCGCCTGATCGGCGCCAGCCGCTCGGCGACGATCGCGAAGGCGGACGTCGAACGCATCGTGCTGGACGGTTTTTTCCCTTTCAACGAGACGCAGGAAGGCCCGCAGCGGGCTAGAGCCGGCATCGTCGAATTCGGCCTGCCGTATGCGAGCGACCCGGCCATCACGCGCCATCTCGCCGGCTTCCTGCGCCAGCACGCGCAGGCGGCGCGCGAGGCGCTGGGCATCGACGATGACGAGCGCCTGCCGGTGCCGGACACGCTGCTGCTGAACGGCGGCGTCTTCCGCGGCGCGGCGCTGGCGCAGCGGCTGGCCGACGTGCTGTCCGCATGGCGCGGAGACGCTGTGCGCGTGCTGCACAACGCCGACCCGGACGTGGCCGTCGCGCGCGGCGCCGTCGCGTATTCGCTCGCGCGGGCCGGGCTCGCGCCCGCCATCGAGAGCGGGTCGGCGCGCAGCTATTACTTGCTGCTCGAAGAAGGCGAGCGCCTGCGTGCCGTGTGCGTGCTGCCGCGCGGCGCCCGGGCCGGCGCGGAGATCACACTGGCGGAACGCAGCTTCGCCCTGCGCGTGGGGCGCCCCGTGCGCTTCCACCTCGTCTCCAGCGTCGCCGATACGGCCGCGGCGGGCGACATCGTCGACCTCGATCCCGCCGACGTCGTGCGCCTGCCCGCCATCGCCACCGTGCTGCGCGCGCAGGATGCGAAGACGGCGTCCATCCCCGTGCAACTGGCGGCCGCGCTGTCCGAACTCGGCACCCTGGAGATGTTTTGCGTGGCCGAGGATGGCAGCGGCCAGCGCTGGCGCCTGGAATTCCAGCTGCGCGGCGAAGACGAAGCGCCGGCCGCCGCGGAGGCGCCGCATCCGCAGCTCGACGAGGCCATCAGGCGCATCGACCGCATCTTCGGCACGCGCAACCAGCAGGTCGAAGGGCGCGAAGTGCGCCAGTTGCGCGGCGCGCTCGAACACGTGCTGGGCGGCCGCGAACGGTGGGAGACGCCCCTGCTGCGCCGCCTGTTCGACGCGCTGATGGAACGCGCGAAAGGCCGGCGCCGCTCGGCCGAGCACGAGCGCGTGTGGCTGAACCTGGCCGGCTGGTGCCTGCGGCCCGGCTTCGGCGATCCGCTCGACGACTGGCGGATCCAGCAGCTGTGGGCCCTGTTCCCGGCCGGCGCGCAATACGTCAAGGACAGCCAGGCCCGCGCCGAGTGGTGGACCCTGTGGCGGCGCGTGTCCGGGGGGCTGTCGACGGAAGCGCAACTGCGCCTGCTCGACGACTTCGCGTTCAACCTGCAGGCGGAGCCGGCGGACCGCGCGAAGCGTCCGGCCACGCTCGTCGACGGCAGCGAGGACGACATGCTGCGCCTGGGCGCGTCGCTGGAACGCATCCCGGCCGCGTACAAGGCCGAGATCGGGGACTGGATGGTCGGCCGCATCATGGGCATTCCCATCACGCCCAAGCCCGATGCGAAGGCGGCCGCGATGTACGCACGCTATCTGTGGGCGCTCGCGCGCGTGGGCGCCCGCACGCCCCTGCACGGCAGCGCGCACGAAGTGGCCCCGCCGGATGCGGCCGGGCGCTGGCTGACGCAACTCATGCAACTGGACTGGAAGCGCATCGAGCCGGCCGGCTTCGCCGCCGCCCACATCGCGCGCAGGACGGGCGACCGCACGCGCGACATCGACGACGACCTGCGCGCGCAAGTGCTGCAGCGGCTGGCGGCCGCGGGGGCGCCGGCCAGCTGGTCGGCGCAGGTGCGCGACGTCGTCGAACTGGACCAGGACAGCAGCACGCGCATGTTCGGCGATGCGCTGCCGCCGGGGCTGAAACTGCTGCGTTAAAAGACCACTCCACCCACCAACGTCGCCGCTGCGCAGGCAGGGACCCAAGTTTTAAGCGTCGTCGAAACACATGCGAAATTGGGTCCCCGCCTCCGCGGAGACGACGTATCGGGCAGTGCCAGCACGAACATGGCTTTTCGGGCATCATCGCCTCTCCTACCGAGTCACGAAGGAGAAGTGCAATGTCCGACCCCACGAACCCGTTCACGTCCCCCTACGTCCCGCCCCGGGTCTGGTCCCCGGCGACGCCCTCGGGCGGCGCTTTCGCCAGCATCAACCGCCCCGTCGCAGGCAAGACCCACGAGCTGGAACTGCCGGTGGGCAAGCACCCGCTGCAACTGTATTCGCTGGGCACGCCGAACGGGCAAAAGGTCACGATCATGCTCGAGGAGCTGCTGGCCGCCGGCCACGCGGGCGCGGAATACGACGCCTGGCTCATCCGCATCAACGAAGGCGCCCAGTTCGGCAGCGGCTTCGTCGACATCAATCCGAACTCCAAGATCCCGGCCCTCGTCGACCGCAGCGGACAAGCGCCCGTGCGCGTGTTCGAGTCCGGGGCTATCCTGGTCTACCTGGCGGAAAAATTCGGCGGCGCCTTCCTGCCGAAGGACATCCCGGCCCGCACCGAGACCTTCAACTGGCTGATGTGGCAGATGGGCTCGGCGCCGTTCGTCGGCGGCGGCTTCGGCCATTTCTACGCGTACGCGCCGGAAAAGCTGGAATACCCGATCAACCGCTATGCGATGGAAACGAAGCGCCAGCTGGACGTGCTCGACCGCCTGCTGGCCGAGCGCCGCTTCGTCGCGGGCGACGAGTACACGATCGCCGACATGGCGATCTGGCCGTGGTACGGCGGCCTCGTGCTGGGCGAGCTGTACGACGCCGGCGAATTCCTCGCCGTGCACCAGTACCAGCAGGTGCGCCGCTGGGCCGACGAGGTCCGCGCGCGCCCGGCCGTGATCCGCGGGCGCAAGGTCAACCGCGTGCGCGGCAAGCCGGAAGAGCAGGTGCTGGAGCGTCACGACGCGTCCGACCTGGACTGACGGCCGGCGCGCTTACAGCTTGCTGTTCCGGCAGCCCGCGCTCACGCATTCGCGCAGGCGGTCCTGCAGGAATTGTCCGCGCCGTACGGTCGTGTCGGTCGCGCACTCGAGGTTGACGTAGAACGCACTGCCCTCGTGGCGCGAGCAGATGTTGTTGCGCCCGGCTATCCACTGCAACTGGCCGGCCTTCAGGCGCTTCTTGCCAATACAGGCCGGCGAAATCCTTCTTCGGCTTGTCGCATGCCGAGTTCGCCTGCGCGGCCCTGCCGCGCACATCAGTACTGCCAACATCCAACGCTTCATTGCAACTCCTCCGTGTTTGTCTTTCCCAGCATCTAACGGGCGCGCGGCAATGCGGATCGGGACTAGGATCGGTCTGTCGGCGCGTGCTGCGTCCGCACACGATTGAGCGGACGCAAACGTGTACCAGGCGGCTCATTTACCCTGAATGGATACCGCTCCGACAGCCCTGCAATCATCGACATCAGGAGGACGAGATGAGCTACGCAGATCGCGACAAATACGGCATGTACAAGGCCACCGGCCAGCATGCCGGCCCCGGCCCGGCGCTGATGGGCGCCGACACCCTCATCGGCGACAGC
>JBJMVU010000316.1:0-4186 GCA_045810485.1 Massilia sp.
ACTGCCTTGTCGGCGGCGTCCGAAGCGGTCTTGGCCGAGGCCAGGGTAGCGATTGCAGCGCTCAGGCCGGCAACCTTGTTGATCGCGGTGTTGGCATCGCTGACGGCTTTCTGTGCGTCGGCCAGGCCTTTCGAGTTGGCGGCCACTTGGTCAGCCAGCAGTGCGGCTTTCACGCCAGCGGTTGCACTGACGTAGGCCGGGCCACTGACCAGGACGTCGATAGCGGTTTCAGCAGTGCCGATGGCTGCGCCGATCTTGGTACGCGCGGCTGCATCGACCGTACCGTCGGCCTTGCCGTCGGATGCGTCCAGGAAGTCAGTCACAGCCTGGGTAGCCGTATTGTATGCTGCCAGTGCGGTGTTCAGGGCGAACGGACCAGCGGCCACGGACTTGGCGACGGTGATGTTCAGGTTAGCCGTATCGATAGCGGCAGCCAGCGATGCAGCGTCGGTCACGCCCGACAGGAACGTCTTGGCGACGGCGTTGGCATCGGCACCGGTGTAGCCAGCTTTTTCGGCGTCGGTATCGACAGCGGCGGTGAACGCACCAGCGGCGGTGACGCGGTTGTTGTAGGTGGTCAGGTCGGTGCCCTGAGCACCGCTGGCAACAGCGGTCACGACTTGGTCGATGGTGATGGTTTTCTTGTCCAGCAGGTCGGCCCAGTAGGCTTTACCAGCGGCTTCGGCGTCACGGCCGAACAGGTTCTGGTAGACCTTGTTGACGACGTCGGCGTTCGACAGGCCGGAGTAGGTCGTCTTGTATTCGGTGTCTGCAGCGAAGGCAGCCGAAACAGAGGTGGTGTCGCCCTTGGCGGCTTCCACGATGCCTTCCCAGTAAGCCAGGCCAGCCGGGTCAGCCGGACGGTTGAAGTATGCCACGTACAGCTTCTGGATGTTTTCGTAGTAGGTCGTTGCCATTTAATGCTCCAAGTAGATCGATCGATCGATGAATGTCTCTAGATTGTGCAGCCTCAGGAATGCCTTTGCTGTCCAACGGGCCGAATCATGACAGATCGAACCGGCATGGCGATGTGACAGCCATCACAAAAATAAAAAACTCGTTCAAAATTCAGACAATTTTTTGACACTTCGGTTGACATTACCCATCAATTCTCTCCAATTATCTCAACAATATGCGCATCTGCTCAAAAACGCGCCATTCCCGCCAATATGCATGCATATAAAAAACCCCGGCAATACCGGGGTTCGTTTCGGAAAATAGTACGATTTACTTGCGTATCCAATAGGTTGCTCCATTTACCGTCCGCAAGGCGTCGATACGGCCATCGAAGATATACGCGGCACTGCCGCCTTTATCGTTACTCAGCAATCCTTGCACGTTGAGATAACCCGGCCGCCTGTTGGCTTCATCGCCGTACAGGCGGCCGTCACCACCCACCGTGCCCACCGCCTGGAACGGGAACGATTCGTCCCTCGACAGGACGGTGAAATTTGTGGCGAACGTCCGGCTGCCGAAATCGACCTTCAGCGAGCCATTCTCCACGGTCGCCGGCGCAGCGAGACGCGCGTTATAACCGTAATCCGTATAAACCACCGCGTCGTAATCACGCAGCGCAAAACCCATGCTGCCATTGTTCGGGGTGACGAATTGACGGCCGGGCGTGCGCAGCAGCGCGTAATCGCCATTCGTCGCCAGCAGCTCGGCCTTTTGCATTTCCGTCGCCAGATTCAGCTTGGCGTAATACGCATCGAATTGGACCCAGCGTCCCCACACGATGCGGCTTTCCGGTATGGACGGATCCGGCGGCGGCACCGGATTGGCGGGCGGCGCCGGATTGGCGGGCGGCGCCGGATTGGAGGGCGGCGCCGGCGTTTCCGGCGGCGGCAATACCGGCCTGGACGGCTGCTGTTCGTTGACGGCGGTCAGGGCCACCACTTTCTTGACCTCGAGATTGGGCGTACCGCCATTGGTCGTCACGCCCGACGTGGCGTCGGTCTTGGCGACCGGCTCGTCGGTGCGCGGCGGCGATACCAGGTCCGGGGCCAGTGTGCTGCCGCTGAGCAGCTGGGGCGCCACCTGGCCGCGCGTCACCTGCAGCAGCTGGCCGCGCTGGGCCGCCGACAGTTCGCGGCTGGCGGTACCCTCGCACGGGCCGCCGCCTTCCGGCCGGCAGGCGCCGGCAAAGCCGCTCACCACCACGCCGCCGGTCAGCACCGCCACGCGCGACGTGCGGTCGTCGGTGAACACGGTGAAGTCGGTGCCGCGCACGCCGATGGCCGCCACCGGGGTGTTGAACCGGAAATTCTGACGCGCCTGCTTCACCGCCTCGCCCGACTTGCTGCGGGCCACGCCGCTCAGCAGCTCGAACTTGACGCGCGTGTTCGCCGGATTTGCCGTATCGACGTGATAGGCCGCGATGCGCGCGCGGCTGGCGGGACGCAGGATGAACAGACCATTGTCGACCGTCTTGATATAGATGTAGCCGTCGCTGCCTGTGGCGAGCAGTTCGCCTTCGCGCACGCTGCCGCCCTCGGCGGCCGGCTGGTCGCCGACACTGGCCTTGCCGGCAACGAAAATGATGCGCCCGGCGTCGGCGGCATGGGCCGCCTGGGCGACGCAGGCGCTGGCGAACATGATGGTGGCAAGCAAATAGCGCGGCATGTATGGGTTCCTCTCCTGCCCCGAGCTTAACGTGGGGACAGGACAGTCGAAAGTGATGACGGTCACAATTATATGCAATCGCCCGAGTCTGCTTGTCGCTATTTTGTCGCGAAAATTATGAACAGTGCACACTAGCAACAGCGCAACGCTATAATTAATGTTTCTTTGCTTGCAATTTTTCATCTTCCTGTTCCTGCGTGGCAGACCTCTCCCCACAATCCGCTGCCGCGCCGGTACCGATCCTGCGCGCGCGCCCGCCGATCCGCTGGCTGATCGCCATCGCGGCAGTGCTGCTGACCGCCTGGATGCAGTGGGCGCCGGCGCCGCGCCTCGCCTTCATCGCCAATGAATGGATGCGCGACGCCTTCCTGCGCATCCAAGTCAGCAATGCGCCGGAACCGCGCGTCCTGGTGGTGGACGTCGACGAGGCCAGCCTGTCCCGCATCGGCCCGTGGCCCTGGCCGCGCGAGCGCCTGGCGGACCTGGTCGAGATCTTGCTCAGCCGTTACGAAGCGCGCGGCGTCGCGCTCGACATCCTGTTGCCCAAGGCCGACGGCGGCCCGGGCGATACCCGCCTGGCCCTGCTCGCGCGCCACGGCCCGGTGGTGCCGGCCCAGGCGTTCGACTTCGACCTGGCGCGGCTGCGCCCGGAACCCGTGCTCGACGGCCACCTGGGCGGCGCGGTCACGGGCTATGCCGGCGGCGTCGAGGCCACGGGCTATATCGCCAACTATCCGGCCCTGGCCCAGGCGCCGCACGTCGGCGCGATCGGCTTCATCCCCGACCCGGACGGCACGCTGCGCCGCGTGCCCCTGATCACCCGCTACGAAGGCCGCGCCTACCCGGCCCTGGCGCTGGCCCTCGTCAACTGCTGCAACGGGCGCGGCAACCTGGCGCTGGCGGACGGCGACCCGATGCGCGTCGTCTTCCAGCGCGACTGGAATGCCTACACCGTCGTCAGCGCGATCGATATCCTCGACCAGGCGATCGACCCGGCCAGCGCGCGCGGCCGGCTCGTGCTGGTCGGCTCGTCGTCGCTCGGCATGAGCGACCGCGTGGCGACGCCGCTGGCGGCCAGCCGTCCGGGCCTGGGCGTGCAGGCGGCGATGCTGTCGACGCTGCTCGACCTGCAGGCCGGACGCGCCCCGGCGCGCTGGCCGGGCGCCCTCCTCGCGCTGGGCTGGGCCCTGCTGACGGCGCTGCTGGTGCCGCTGGCCTTCCCGCGCCTGTCGGCGCTGGCCAGCGTGGGCCTGCTGGGCGCGAGTTCGCTGGGCTGGACCGGCCTGGCGTGGCTCGCGGCGCCGCACGATCCCGATTTCAGCACCGTCGCGCCGCTGGCCAGCAACCTGCTGCTGCTGGCGGTGGCCGTGCCCTATCAATGGCAGCTGACCCAGCGCCGCTCGCGCCACCTCTTGAGCACGCTGCGCCAGTACGTGGCCCCGGCGGTGGTGGCGGAACTGCTGCGCAGCGACCTCGAGGATCCGCTGCAGCCGCGCCAGCTCGATGTCACCACCCTGATTGCCGACATGGAGGGCTACACCGCCCAGGTCGAGGCCCTGCCGAT
>JBJMVU010000317.1:0-5110 GCA_045810485.1 Massilia sp.
CCATGACATCCGGGTGGGCCTTTTCAACTTCATCGAGCAGCACCACGCTGTAGGGGTTGCGGCGCACGGCTTCGGTCAATACGCCGCCTTCGCCATAGCCCACATAACCTGGTGGCGAGCCCTTCAAGCCCGAGACGCTGTGCGCTTCCTGGTATTCGCTCATGTTGATGGTGACGAGTTTGCGTTCGCCGCCATACAGCACGTCGGCCAGCGCCAGCGCCGTCTCGGTCTTGCCGACGCCGGACGGGCCCACGAACAGGAACACGCCTTTCGGCTTGTTCGGGTCGTCGAGGTTCGCGCGCGCCGTGCGCACGCGCTGCGCCACCGCTTCGATCGCATGCGACTGGCCCAGCACGCGCTCCTCCAGCAGGTCCTTCAAATTCAGCACCGTGCGGATCTCGTCCTTGACCATCTTGCCGAGCGGGATGCCGGTCCAGCCGGCGACGATGCCGGCGACGACGTGACCATCCACCTGCAGCGGCACGAGCGGCGCCTCGCCCTGCACAGTTTTCAGTTCGTCGCGCAGGCCGCGCGCATCCGCCGCCTCGCGGATGCGCTGCACGAGGTCGCGCTCGCGGTCCCAGCGTGCGCGCAGGGTCGCCAGTTCATCCTCGGCGGCGCCGCGCGCGGCCGCCAGCTCGCCCAGCCGCGCGTCGTGCACGCCCTCGCCCGCCGCCTGCTCGCGCTCCAGCGCGGCGCGTTCGGCATCGATGCGTTCCAGCTGGCGCGTGAGGTCTTCGATGCGGGCCGGCGCCGCGTCGCGGCCCAGCGCCACTTTCGCGCACGCGGTGTCGAGCACGCCGATGGCCTTGTCGGGCAGCTGGCGGCCGCTGATGTAGCGGTGCGACAGGCGCACGGCTTCGGTGATCGCTTCGTCGTGGATGCGGACGTTGAAGTGCTTTTCCATCAGCGGCGCCATCCCGCGCAGCATCGCGCACGCGAGGTCCTCGCTCGGTTCCTCGACCTTCACCACCTGGAAGCGCCGCGCCAGCGCGGGGTCCTTCTCGAAGTACTTCTTGTATTCGCTCCACGTGGTGGCCGCGATCGTGCGCAGTTCGCCGCGCGCCAGCGCGGGTTTCAGCAGGTTGGCCGCGTCGTTCTGGCCGGCCTGGCCGCCCGCGCCGATCATCGTGTGCGCCTCGTCGATGAACAGGATGATGGGGTGCGGGCTCTTTTTCACCTCGTCGATGGTGTTCTTGAGGCGGTTCTCGAACTCGCCCTTGACGCTGGCGCCGGCCTGCAGCAGGCCCAGGTCCAGCACGTGGATTTCCACGCCCCGCAGCACCTCGGGCACGTCGCCCGTCGCGACGCGCAGCGCGAGGCCTTCCACCACGGCCGTCTTGCCGACGCCCGCCTCGCCGGTCAGGATCGGGTTGTTCTGGCGGCGGCGCATGAGGATGTCGACGAGCTGGCGGATTTCGGCGTCGCGCCCGATCACCGGATCGACCTTGCCGTCGCGCGCGCGCTGCGTGAGGTTCGTCGTGAACTGGTCCAGCGCGGGCGTCTTCGACGGTCCCTGGCGCCGCAGCTCGCCCACCGGGTCCCCACCGTCGCCCGCGGCCCGCGCCGGCGTCGCGGCGATGGCCGGCGCTTCGTCGGAGCCCGCCGTCAGGTCGTCGAAGTGATGCTTGATGCGGTCCACGTCGAATTCCGCGAACAGCGGCGACACGCGGTGCGCCAGTTGCGACAGCTCGGGAGAACTCAGCAGCGCCTGCAGCAGGTGGCCGCTGCGGATGCTGGCCTGCTGCCCCGCGCGCAGGTCGAGCGACGCGATGAGCCACGCGTGTTCGAACAGTTTCGGCAGGCGTTCGGAGAACACGGGCGTGCGCGTGTTGCCGCTCCTGAAGCCGGCCACTTCCGCGTGCAGGTCGGTTTCCAGCCGCTCGAGCGAGACGCCGGAGCGGCGCGCGATGACGGCCACGTCGCAGGCCGGCTGTTCCAGCAGCGCGAGGAACAGGTGCTCGATGTCGACCTCGTACTGTCCCAGCGACACGCACAGGCCGGCCGCCCGCGTGGCGGCCGCGCGGCAGGTGTCGTCCAGTTTGCCGATCAGGGTTTTCAGGTTGATGCTCATCGAGTCTCCTCACTAGTCATGGATGTGCCGCGGTCACGCGGCCTTAGTTGGCATGTATTTCATAGCGCACGTCGGCGCGGTCTGTTACTTGCGGGCCGTCGACGAGGAAGCCGTCCCAGCCCAGGCGCCCGCCGGCGGCGCGCGTGCCGGTCAGCGCGACGCCCCGCACCTCGTCCGCGCGCAGCACGAGCTGCACCTCGTATTCGAGCGACAGTCCCGTGAACATCGTCACCATATTGCCCAGCGCGCGCGCCGCGCGGCCGCCCGGCAGGAAGGATTCGTAGGACTTCAGGTCCAGCGGGCCGATGACGAGGCGCAGGCGCAGGTCGCGCTGCCACACGCGCGTGCCGGCCATGGCGCCGCCGCCCAGCATGGCGTTGCCGAGGCCGAGCGCCGTCTGCTGGGCCGCGGGCACGTCGTACCAGCGGCCGATGAACTGCTCGGCGCGCACGTCTTGTCCGAAATATTCGGACAGCACGCGCGCGATCTGCACGCTGGACGCGGGGCGCTGGCGCATGGCGGTGGCGAAGTACGCGACGGATTCGTCCAGCACACCGTCGCCATGGTCGGACAGGCGCCGCCGCAGCGCGCCGTGGCCCATGCCCGCGAGCGCCAGCAGCAGCGGCAGGAAGCCGTCCTCGCGGCCGCCGTACTTCAGCTCCAGCCGGTACTTGCGCCACGCCTCGTAGAACAGGCCCAGCGTGCGGTTGGAAAACGTGTCGAGGAAGGCGCGCGGGCCGTCGTCGCGCTCGGCGACCTGCTGCGCGGCCACCCGTTCCGTGTAATGGGCGGGCAAGGCGCCGCTGCTGCCCAGGAGGCCCATGAACGTGGGCGTCAGCCGGACATAGCGCAGCTCCTGCGACTGCAGCGCGGCCGCGAGCGCGGCGCTGCTGGGCGCCACGGCGCGCGGTTCCGGCTGCAGCGATTCGATCTCGCTGGCCGGGAACGCGAGCGAGGTCGAATTGGAAAAGCGCAGGAAGTTCGCGAGCGCGCCCTCGTCGGCCACGCCGCGCCGGCGCAGCCACAGCTCGATCATGCGCACGGCCTGGAAATACTGGAAGCGGTACGGCTGCGCGAACAGCCGCTCGATTACAGCAGGCTCAAATCGCCGCTTCGTGGCGTGCATCGCAGCAGCTCTCCTCCGGTCTTGTTCGACAAAATCACGAGTTGCGTGAAGCTGTTGGCGTGCACGTACAGGCCGAGGAAACGCTCGACGATGTGGGCGAACGCGTCGACGCCGCTGCCCACGAAGGCTTCTTCGTCGATGGTCAGGCGCACCTCGATGCCGCGCACCATGCAGGCGAACGGATTCCCCGGCAGCCACGCGGTCGCGGGCCGGTGCTCGACGGCGAGGACGCCGCCGATCTGGCGCTGCGTCGCGGGTGAACGCGGCAGGTCGTACAGCGTGAGCATTTCGCGGAACGCGGCGATGCCCCCGCCCGACAGCGACAGATGGTTCAGCGACAGATGCGAGATCAGGCGCCAGTGCGCGCCGCGGCCGCGCTCGAAGCGGTGCGACGGCGTGGGCTTGCGCAGGAAGCTGATCGCCTGCACGGTCGATCCACCCTCGAGGAACAGATCGCCCCCGCGCACGCCGTACGACAGCAGCGCGGGCAGGTCGCGGTTGGTGCACGTCAGCTCGATGCTCAGGGTGTCCGTCTCGACGTCGGCCGGATCGAAGTCGATGTCCACGAGCGAGATCTGCGTCTCGTAGCCGGGGCTCCGTTCGGCCAGCAGCGGGTCGCGCCGCATGATCCAGTAATGGCCGCTCTTGTCCGGCATCTGGCCGTGGCGCAGCGAATAGAACGGACGGAACTCCACGATGGATTCGCCCTGCGGCGTCTGGCGCACGAGGCGCACGCTGTCGATGGACTGCACTTCGAACGCGAACGCGCGGCGGGCGTCCGCCAGCACCGGGTAGCTCGCGGTCGTGTGGGTCAGGCGGATCGGCTCGCCGCGCTGGCGGAACAGGTTCACCACGGGGGTGCAGCCCAGCAGCAGGTTCGTCGCCGACAGGTTGCCGAGCATGCGCGCCGCGTTCGAATCGGCGCGCAGGCCGGACAGCGCGAGGTGCAGGGTGATCGTACGCGTCCCGGCAGGCAGCGCGGCGGCAAGCAGCGCCAGGTCGATGTCGAAGAAGTTGAACTTCTCCGGGAAGCAGAAGTATTCGGTGAGCAGGCGGTATGCCGTGTGCGAGCGGGCCGGGAAATCGATCAGCGATTCGTCGTCGCCGAAACCGGCCGGCTGCAGCGGAATCTTCGAGAGCGGGATCCAGCGACCGTTGCCGTCCGCTTCCGCGTAGGCGCACACGCCGCGCATGAACAGCGCGTCGCGCAGCGCGGCGCAGAACGACGGTTCGCCGTCGATGAAGACGCGCAGGCTCGCCAGCTTCAGGCCCGCGATCGGGCTGGCGCCCGTGGCGGCCAGCGTGACCGACAGCTTCGAGGTCGCCTGCGGCGGCGGACGGACGGCGTCGGGCGCGTCGAGGATGGCGTCGAAGCGGGCGCGCGCCAGGTCCAGCGGGGCCACGGTCACGGGATACGCGGTGCGGAACGTGCACGGGGCGCCGCGCACGGGGCGCGTCGCGAGCTGCGTGCCGCGCGGGATGTCGCCGACGGCGCCGGGCTGCGCGGCGGCGCCGCCGAAGTCCATGCGCGCGATCGAGCAGGACGGGAACGGGCGCAGGTAGTGCGGGTACAGCACCTCGAGCAGCGCCTCGGTGAATTCGGGGTAGTCGTCGTCCAGGCGCTTGGCAATGCGGGAGTTCAGCAGCGCGAACGATTCGATCATGCGTTCGATGTGCGGATCTTCGCACACCTCGCCGCCGATCAGCAGCTTGCCGGCGATCCTGGGGTAGCGCTCGGAGAATTCGCGCGAATGGCGGCGCAGGAAACCGAGCTCCTGCTCGTAATACGGTAATAACTGGTCCAACTCAGGCTCCCGGCGCCGCCGCACGGCGGGCCTTGCTGATGGAGTAGTGCTGGCTGGAGGGCTGCAACACGGCGTCGAAGTTGACCGGCTCGTGGGCCGCGCTCA
>JBJMVU010000318.1:0-5829 GCA_045810485.1 Massilia sp.
CGCCGGCCACTCGATCGCCGTGCAGAATTTCAACGAGAACCTCTCGATCCTCACCATGCTGGCGCTGTACGCCATCATGATCACGCTGAACCTGGACCTGAACTTCATCATCGTCCTGTTCGGCCTGTCGCTCGCCGGGATCATGTGGATCATCGGCCGCCGCCACGCGGCGAACCAGCGCGAGCACGACTCGCTGGCTCTCATCGGCGAGCACAAGCATTAATTCCGTAATTCGGGGTCAGAGCACTTTTTCGAGAAATTGATCTGCACGAGACACCGGCGGTCAGACCATGCTCGCGTCGACACGTTCTCACGCCATGTATCCGGCCGCGCGAAAACATACGCGAACCGCATCCCGGCGAGCGATTCCAAGCGATGGTGCGCAGGATCGTGCGCGGAAAAGTGCTCCGACCCCGAATTTTGCACCGGTTAAGGATGCAGGCGGGCGTTGGCGCGGTCGCGCCAGTCGTTCGGGACGATGAAGCCCCGTTCGAATTCGACGATCGCACCCGGCTCTTCGCGCACGAGCGCCACGAGCACCGGGGTAGCCGATGCCATGAAGTGATCTTCCAGTTCCGCGGCCAACTGGGCCTTGTCCAGCATCCACACGGCCGATTGCGCGCGGAACGGCGGCAGCCATTGCAGGCGCGGCAGGATCAGGAAGCGGTCGCCGGGCAAGGCGTCGAGTTCTTCCAGTGCGCACCAGAACCCGCGGCAGTGGCCCGCCGTAATGCCCCGCATGGCCTGGTACGTCCCGCGCGGATAGAACAGCCAGCCCTTCACGAGCGCGCGCGCCGCGACGACGGGCCGCGGCAGCACGTCGCGCGCGGCCGGGTGGCTGCCCAGTTCGAGCTGGCGATCGAATACCTTGCGCATCTTGCGGCCGAGGCTGTCGGCCAGGTTCGGGCCGACGAACGTGTCGAAGCCCGTCGTGGCATCGCCCTGCAGCAGATAGAACTTGGTGGCGAACTCGATGTGTTCGACACCGCCCTCGCCCGCATCCAATAAAAAGTCGAACTCGCCGACGGTGTCGTTGCGGCTCGCGCGTACCTGCAGGCCGTGCGCGACGAGACGACCCTGGTGCGCGAAATAAAAGGCCATCAGCTTTTCCGCGTACAGGCCGAGCCGGGTATACATCTTTGCGCCGAGCGCCGCGTCGAGCGGGGCGGGGTCGGCATCGAGTCCGGCGAGCCAGCGCGCGGTGTCTTCCGTCATCGGACCGAGCGTCGCGACGCGGCCTTCCCAGTGCGGGTCGTGGATGTCGAGCAGGTCGGGGGCGTCCAGCAGCCAGGCCAGCGCCCGCACCCGCGCGCGCCGCAGATGGCGCCAGCGGCGTTCGAACAGGGACTGGTAAGTGTCAGCCCGGTCGTGCACGGGCGTTCCTTGCCCTGCACAGGTCGGCCCATGCGAGGGCCTTGTCGGCGCCGCGCCGCAGCAGTTCGCCCGGATGCAAGGTGGCCACCAGGTTCACCGTGCGTCCGCCCGTGTCCAGCACGTGGTTGCCGCCGCGCGCGCCCGCCAGCGGTTCCGGCAGCGGCCGGCCCAGCAGCGTATTGGCGGCGATCTGGCCCAGGGTCAGCACGGTGTCCGCGCCCGTCAGCGCGACCTCGCGTTCGAGGTAGGGACGGCACGCGGCCGCCTCTTGCGGCGTGGGCGCGCGCTCGCCGCCGTTCGGTGACGTCGGTCGGCATTTGATCAGGTTCGTCACGTAGACGTCGCGCTCGCGGCCCATGCCGACGGCGGCCAGCATATTGTCCAGCAGCTTGCCCGGATCGCCGGCCAGCGGCGCGCGCGCCTTTTCATCGGCGGCCGTCGTCGCGCCGGCCGCGACGACCCAGCGCGCCTGCTTCGCGCCCGTGCCCGGCACCGGCGCGCGGCCCTCGCGGCACGCGCTGCAGCGGCGGCACGCGGCGATGGCGATCGTGAGCTGGTCCCAGTCCATGGTCGCGATTTCTTCCGGCGTCGCGTCGCTTGGCAAGGCGGCATCGTCCCACGCGGAATCGTGGTCGGACGGCGGCGGCAGCGCCGACACGGATTGCGCGACGGGTTGCAGCGGCGTCGGTCCTGGCGGACGCGGCCCGGTCGGCGCCGGCCGAGGCGGCAGCGCCACCGGGACCGGAGGCTCGACGGCCGGTTCGGCGACCGGCGCCAGCGCGGACGCCGACTGCGCCACCGGCTGCAGCGGCCGCAGTCCCGCGGCGACGGCCGCCTCCGGCTCGATGGACACCGACGCCGTGCGCAGTTGCCACAGCGGGCCGAGGCCCATCTCGTTCAGGAAGATGGCGTCGCGTTCGCCGACACCGTTCATAACACATACCTCATCACGATCGCATCCTCGCGCCGCCCTTCGTGCGCGGGATAATAGCCCTTGCGGCGGCCGATCTCTTCATAGCCGTAGCGCCGGTACACGTCGAGTGCGCGCGTGTTCGACGGCCGCACCTCCAGCAGGATCGACGCCATGCGCTGCGCCCGCGACCTGGCCGCGATGCGGTCCAGCAGATAGCGCCCGAGGCCGCGCCCATGCAGGGTCGCGGCGACGGCCACGTCGAGCAGGTGCGCCTCGTCCAGCGCATACATCAACAGGAAATACCCGGCCAGCGCGCCGGCCGGCTCGCGCAGCACCCAGGCGTCGTAGCCGCTCGTGAGCGAGTCCATGAAGTTCCCGCGGCTCCACGGATGCGGGAACACGCTGCATTCGAGGGCATGCACCTCGTCGACGTCGCCCACGACCATCGGGCGCAGTTCCAGGTGCGCAGCGTCGGTCATCGCGCGTCCGCCTTGGCCGCGTTGATGGCCTGGCGTTCGGCGCTCGTGTACGCGACCTTGTTGCGCAGGTAGAGCGGCTGCGCCTCGTCGGCCGGCACCGCGCGGCCCGCCGCCAGCGCGGCCACGCCCAGCACCGCGAATTCACGCGCATGCGGCAGGATGTCGGCGTATGCGCCCGCGGCGAACGCGGCGCCCGCGAACGCGTCCGCATACGCCGCGAAGCCGTTGCCGCAGGCGGCCAGGCCCGGCACGGGTTCCGGCGCCACGTCGCCCGGCGCGCTCAGCGCGGGCGCGCGCACCGTCTGCCATTCACCGGTCCAGCGGTACTGCGCCCAATAGACTTCGCCCATGCGCGCATCCAGCACGGCCAGTACGTCGGTCGCGCCCGTGCGTGCGCGGCATGCCTCGGCCATCGCTTCCAGCGTCACCAGCGGCAGCACGGGTTTGCGCGCGCCGAACGCGAGCCCCTGCGCCACGCCGCACGCCGTGCGCACGCCCGTGAACGAACCCGGACCGGCGCCGAACGCGATGGCGTCGCAGTCCGCCAGGGCGATGCCGGCATCGCGCAGCAGTTCCTGCACCATCGGCAGGACGGACTGGGAATGCGTGCGGACGCCGGACGATTCGCGGGTCAATACGCGGGTCAATACGGGGGTGTCCGCGCCGTCCGCGCTGTTCAATAACGCGCAGGACGCCAGCTCGGACGAGGTTTCGATGGCGAGGATGATAGGCATGGCGTATTGTAACCCGGCGGCCCGGCCAGCCAAAAGCGCGGAACCGTTGTAGAATCGCGCCCATGTCCAGTCTGACCCTCGAGACCGATACCCGCGACCAGGTCGCCGCCGCCCTCCACGGCGACGGCTGGATCGTCGCCTGCCTGTGCGCCGCCTGGTGCGGCACCTGCTCGTCCTACCGCGCCGCGTTCGACGGCCTGGCCGCGCGCCATCCCGACAAGACGTTCGTCTGGATCGACGTGGAAGACCAGGCCGACGTCGTCGGCGACCTCGACGTCGAGAACTTCCCGACCCTGCTCGTGCAGCGCGGCGACGCCGTCGCGTTCTTCGGCACGATGCTGCCGGATCCGAAAGTCGCCGACCGGCTGATCCAGGCGCAGGCGGAACTGAGCAGCGCGGAACTCGCGCGCCAGGCGGCGTCGACGCCGGAACGGCAGGCGTGGCAGCGCGAGTGCAACCTGCGCACCCTGATCGCCGGCGCCGGCGCGTAATCAGTTCAGGCGCAATGGCAGGCTGCGCAACCGCTGCCCCGTCAATTTGAAGACGGCGTTCGCCACGGCCGGCGCGACGGGCGGCACGGCCGGTTCGCCCATGCCCTCGGGCGGCGCCGCACTCGGCAGGATGACCGTGTCGACCACGGGCGCCTGCGCCATCCGCAGCACGGGGTAGTCGCCGAAATTCGACTGCTGCGGCTGTCCATCCCTGAACGTGATCTCCCCCGCCAGCGCGGCCGACAGGCCGAACACGACGCTCGACTCGACCTGCTGCGCGACGATGTTCGGGTTCACGACGAGGCCGCAATCCACGGCGCACACGACCTTGTGCACGCGGATTTCCTTGCCCTCGACCGACACTTCCGCCACCTGCGCGACGACCGTCCCGAACGACTGGTGCACGGCGACGCCGTGCGCGCGCCCATCCGCCGGCGCGCCCGCCCGCGCGAGCGCGGCGTCCAGCACGGCCAGGTGGCGCGGATGGTCCTTCAGCAGCGCGCGCCGCCACGCGACCGGGTCCTGCCCGGCCGCGTGGGCCAGTTCGTCCGCGAAGCTCTCCTTGAAGAACGCATTGTGCGAGTGGCCCACGGAGCGCCAGTACCCGATCGGCACGACGCTGTCGACGGTGACGTGGCGGCTGCGGCGGTTGGCGATCGCGTACTGCAGGTCGTACTCGCCCTCGGCCGTCGTCTTGTCCGGACCGACGCCGGGCAGTCCGAGATTGCGCGGGAAGTACTGGTGCCCGATGGCGCCGCTCGCGAGCTTGCTGTCCCACGCCAGCACGCGTCCGTCCGTGCCGAGATGCGCCGTATAGCGGGCCAGCGCGGCCGGGCGGTAGACGTCGTGGCCCGTGTCGTCCTCGCGCGTCCAGACCAGCTGCACGGGACGGCCGCGCGTGCGCATGGCCACGGCGACGGCCTGCGCCACCATGTCCGTCTCCAGGCGCCGGCCGAAGCCGCCGCCCAGCATCGTGACCTCGATCGCCACGTCCTCGCGCGCGACGCCGGCGACCTTCGCCGCCACGTCCACCGCGATACTCGGCACCTGCGTGGGCGACCACAGTTTCACCTTGCCGTCCAGGACCTGCGCCGTGCAGTTTTGCGGTTCCATCGTCGCATGCGCGAGGAACGGCGCGCGGTATTCGGCCTGCACGGTGAGCGCGCCCGTCAACGCCGGCGCATCCTGGCTGCCGGCCTCGAAGTACGCATGGCCCGATTCCTCATCGAGCGCTTTGGCAAAGCCGGCGAACACCGACTCGCTCGACAACGCGGCATGGGGGCTCGTGGTCCACTGCACGGGCAGCGCCAGCGCCGCCTGCTTCGCCTGCCACCATCCTGTCGCCACGACCGCGACGCCGGCGCCGGCGCCGGAGAACTGCGCGAGCACGGACGACACGTCGACGACCTGTTCCACGCCCGGCATCGATGCGATCTTGCCCGCGTCGAACCCGGCGACACCCGCCCCCAGCACGGGCGCCATGCGCAGCGCCGCATACAGCAGGCCTTCCGGCCGCGCGTCGATGCCGAACTGCGCCCGTCCGTTGACCTTGGACGGCGTGTCGCGCCGCGGCAGCGGCTTGCCGATCAGGCGGAATTCGCCGGGCTGTTTGAGGCGCACGTCGTCGCCATCGATACCGCCGCCCAGCGCCGCCGCGCGCTGCGCCAGCAGGCCGTACGGCGCGCGCCGTCCGTCCGGATGGAGCACCATGCCGTCGCGCGTGGACAAGGTCTCCACCTTCGCGTTCCACTGCTCGGCGGCCGCGCGCAGCAGCATGGCGCGGGCGACGGCGCCGGCCGTGCGCATCGTCGGCCACGCATCCTTCACGCTCGTCGAAC
>JBJMVU010000319.1:0-12622 GCA_045810485.1 Massilia sp.
AGCCAGGCGGTGGTGGTCAACCTGCTCGACCAGAAACTGTACAATCTCAACCCGGATTTTCTGTCATACACCCTATCGAAGGCGGCGCTGCACACGGCCACCACGATGCTGGCCCAGGCGCTGGCGCCGACACTGCGCGTGGTCGGCGTCGCGCCCGGCATCACGATGGTCTCCGGCGACCAGGACCAGGACGGGTTCCAGCGCGCCCACCGCGTCACTCCGCTGGGCCGCTCGTCGACCCCGCAGGACATCGTCGAGGCGGTCCTGTATGCGGCCTCGGCACGCGCGCTGACCGGCACCACCCTGCTCGTCGATGGCGGCCAGCACCTGATGCCGCTGGCCCGCGATGTGATGTTTTTGACTGAATAAACTTCCACCCTTACATTCGAAGGTTTCCTATGTTGTCCGCCCTGTTCTACCCGCAGCTGCGCGATTGCCGCAGGCTGTTCCTGCGCAATTACGAAGTCATGATCAACATCGGTGTCCATGAGTTCGAAAAGAAGGGCGAGCAACGCGTCCTGATCAATGTCGACCTGTACATCCCGCTCGCCCTGTCGACGCCGAAGGACGACCAGCTGCACGAAGTGGTCGACTACGACTTCATGCGCGAAACCATCGCCCGGCGCATGGCGCAGGGCCATGTGCAGTTGCAGGAAACCCTGTGCGACGATGTCGTGAAGGCGATGCTGGCGCACCCGAACGTGCGCGCGGCCCGCGTGTCGACGATGAAGCCCGACGTGTATCCCGACTGCGAGGGCGTCGGCGTCGAAGTGTTCCAGATCAAGGATGAAGCATGAATGAAGTGACGATGGCGCGTCCGTCCGAGGCCCTGCCCGACGCCGCCGACAAGAAGGCCGAGAAGCATGCCTACGAGAACAACAAGCTGCACAAGCGCCTGTGCCGCCTCGTCGGCCAGGCGATCGGCGATTTCAACATGATCGAAGACGGCGACAAGGTCATGGTCTGCCTGTCCGGCGGCAAGGACAGCTATGCCCTGCTCGACATCCTGATGACCCTGCGTGAGCGCGCGCCCATCCACTTCGACATCGTCGCCGTCAACCTCGACCAGAAACAGCCGAACTTCCCGCCCGAGGTGCTGCCGGCCTACCTGACAAAGCTCGATATTCCGTTCCATATCGAGAACCAGGACACCTACAGCATCGTCAAGCGCCTGATCCCGGAAGGCAAGACGACGTGCTCGCTCTGTTCCAGGCTGCGGCGCGGCATCCTGTACCGCGTGGCGGACGAACTGGGCTGCACGAAGATCGCCCTGGGCCACCACCGCGACGACATCCTCGGAACCTTCTTCCTGAACATGTTCTTCGGCGCGAAGATCAAGGGCATGCCGGCCAAGCTCGTCTCGGACGACGGCAAGCACGTCGTCATCCGCCCGCTGGCCTACGTGAAGGAAGCGGATACGGAACGCTATGCCGAAGTAAAACAGTTCCCGATCATCCCGTGCGACCTGTGCGGCTCGCAGGAAAACCTGCAGAGAAAGCAGATCAAGGCGATGCTGCGCGACTGGGAGAAGAAATACCCGGGCCGCGTGGAAAACATCTTCTCGTCGCTGTCGACCGTCGTGCCGTCGCACCTGATGGACCGCGACATGTTCGGCTTCACGGACCTGAAGGCGGACGGCGTGGCCAATCCGGCCGGCGACATCGCGTTCGACGAGGAACCGTGCTCGACGCCGGCGACGGGGACCATTCCGCTGCAGGCGCTGTAAGCCTTACTGCTTTTGTATCTTCGCGTGGATGTCGTTCACGGCCATCAGGCCGGCCGACGCGAAGAATTGATGGTACTCGGCCACCATCTCGCCATTGATGATGACGGGATCGGTGGCGACATACGTCTTCGCCATCTCGATGTCGGGCGTGGCGAAGACGAAGATGCCGCGCTTGCCGTCCACCCCGTCCAGCGGCCCCGCCACCACCAGCTTTTTCTCTGCCGCCAGCCGCCGCATGTTGGCGAAATGGCCTTCGAACATCGTCGTGCGCGCCGCCCCTTCCGGCACCCGCGTGGGCCCCGTCTTCAGAATCACGAGCACGTAGCTGCGCATGCCGTTGCCGTTCGCACCGAGCGACTGGGCCAGCGCCGCGTCATATTGCACGGCGGGGCCGTCCTGCGCGGCCACCGGGCCAAGTGCCCCCAGCAGCAGGACGTATCCCGCCGCCATTCTTCGTATCCACATTGGGTGCTCCCGGGTCGATGATGGTCGCGCATCCGCCAGGCGCCTATTGCGCCAGCGCCTTGTTGGTACTTTTCTCCTCGTTGCCCTGCTTCGCTTCCCCGATTTCCTTTTTGTTTGCGAGGATGTCACGATCATGATTGGCCGGGACGCCTTGTGTAACGCCGGGGAATTTCCACCTCGGCGGGGCTGCCTTTCCGCCGGGGCATAGCGCTGGACCGACATAATCGAGCCCTGCCGAGCTGCCGCTGTACGAAAAAGACTGTCCATTGGCACAGGTTATCGCCCACTTCTGGCCGCCCAGATAGGTCGCGGTCCATGCAAGCGCCGCGCCTGAATAAGTCAGCGCCATGATCGCCAGTGAGATGCTTGCCTTCATCCGCAACGTGAATCGTACATTCATTTTTCCTCCGAAGAAAAGCCACCTAGTCCTTTCCGTTCAATAAAGAGGTGGCGCATACTGATTAGACATGCGTGGATGCCGGCGTGTTTGACATTGTCTGTGTAGTGCAGTTTCTCCATGAGCGCATCATGAGATCGATTTCACTCTAACGACGACGATTTCACATCAACTCCAGGCCGGCAAAGCGATGTAATATTCCTACCTTTCCGTTACACCTACCTGGATTCCCCATGCAAATCGGCCAGCCCGCCGGTACCGCCCAGCCGGACGGCACCTCCGCCCATGTCAACACCCAAGTCGCGGGCCTGCGCGTTTTCGTGTTCGCCCTGTTCTTCACGTTCGGCGGCATCACGAGCCTGAACGACGTCATCATCCCGAAACTGAAGGACCTGTTCACGCTGTCGTACGCGCAGGCGATGCTCGTGCAATCGGCCTTCTTTGCCGCCTACTTCATCGTGTCGCTGCCGGCCGCCGCCATCGTGCAGCGCATGGGCTATATGCGGACGGCCGTCGTCGGCCTGCTCACGATGACGGCCGGCTGCCTGCTGTTCATCCCCGCGTCGTCGTCCGGCATGTTCATTACCTTCCTGCTCGCGCTGTTCGTGCTGGCGGCCGGCATCACCATCGTGCAGGTCGTGGCCAATCCGCTGATTTCGATGCTGGGCGCGCCCGCCACGGCATCCAGCCGCCTGACCTTCGCCCAGGCCTTCAACTCGCTCGGCACGACCGTCTTTCCCTATGTCGGCGCCATCCTGATCCTCGGCTCGCTCGCCCACGTCGACCAGGCGACCCTGTCGGCCGACGCGCTCGCGGCCTACCGCGCGGCCGAGAGCCAGGTCGTCGTGCACACCTACCTCGGCCTGGCCGTCGCGCTGGCCATCGTCGCCCTCCTCGTCTGGACGAACCGCAAGAAGCTCGTCGAGCATCCCCATCCCGAAAGCAGCATGTGGAGCGCCTTCGACCTGCTGCAACAGCCCCGCTTCGCGTTCGGCACCCTGTGCATCTTCCTGTACGTCGGCGCCGAGGTCGCCGTCGGCTCGCTGATCGTCAACTACCTCATGCAGCACGACGTGCTGGGCCTCGGCGCCGAAGCGGCCGGCAAGCACGTGCCGCTGTACTGGGGCGGCGCCATGGTCGGCCGGTTCCTCGGCGCGTATGTCCTGCGCATCTGCTCGCCGGGCAAGGTGCTGGCCGGCGCCGGCGCCATTGCCGCCCTGCTGCTGCTCGTTTCCGCCACCACCCAGGGCGCCACGTCGGGCTGGGCGCTGCTGGCCATCGGTCTCGTCAACTCGATCATGTTCCCGACCATCTTCACGCTGGCGTCCGAAGGCCTGGGCGAACGCGCGGCCGAAGGCTCGGGCCTGATCTGCGTGGCCATCGTCGGCGGCGCCATCGTGCCCCTGATCACCGGCTACGCGGCCGACGCCGCCGGCCTGCGCCTCGCGCTGGCCGTACCCGCGCTGTGCTACCTGTTGATCCTCGCGTTCGGCTGGTACGCACGCAAGCCGCTGCTGCGCGGCTGAGCACGCGTATTCGGCCACCTCATCCGGCCGCCTCATCCGGCCACCTCATCCGACCACCTCATCCGGCCACCTCATCCGACCACCTCATCCGGCCACGTCGGTCCCGGCCGGATTCGCGCCATCCGGCTGCCTGCGGACCGACCCGAACTGGCGCAGCGCGCGGGCATTGATGCGGTCGCGCTCGGCATCGCGCAGCCAGCCCCACTTGTTGAAGTAGCGCCAGGCCGACACGCACCGCCGCCACGGCGATATCCACCGCCCGCGCCAGCCGCGCACACCCGCGCGGGACGCATCGCGCACCGGATGGCGCACCACCGTCACATGCGGCACGAAGACGGTGCGCGCGATGCGTGCGGTGCGGCGCGCCAGGTCGACGATGTCGAAGCGCTGCAGGAAGCGCTCGTCGAACATGCCCACGCGCAGCACGGTCTCGACCCGCATCAGCAGGCAGCAGGCCGACGGCACCGGTACGTCCATCACCCGGCTGTAGCCGCCCGCATGCAGCTGGTAGCGCGCCAGCCTGCCGCTGGACCGGTGCAGCAGCGGAAAGCAGCGTCCCAGCAGCATTTCCAGCGGTCCCGGCAGCAGGCTGCACAGAGGCTGCAAGCGCCCGTGCACGCCCTGCACGCACGGCGCCAGCAGGCCCACGTCGGGATGCTGCTCCATGTAGGCGATCATCCGCGCCACCGCGTCGAGCGGCAAGCCGATATCGGGCCCCAACAGCAGGTGATAGGCGCTCCCCGCCCCGGCCGCCTCGCGCAGGACCTGGTTATGGGCGCGGGCGTGACCTGACCAGTCCGGCTGCGGGCGGTAATGTGCGCCGTAGCGCCCGGCCAGCGCGGCCAGCACTGGTTGTTGCGCATCGTCGGCCAGGTAGACCTGCAAGTGCGGACACGCCGTCGTGAGGCTGAGCAGCAGGTGCTCGATCCGGTCCGGCGCCGCGATGCCGCAAACGATGCAGCAGCTGGCCCGGACGGCCGTGGCGCCCATGCTCAGCCCCCGCCGCGCGCGCGCGTTCGCCGTGCGCGCGGTGCATGCGCGGCATGCCGGTTAGTTGCAAAACGAAAAGTCTCGTCCATGGCGCTCCCCATCGATCAGCACACATGGGTTCAGAGTGGCGCCGTGCGCGGTAGTTGCAGCGGAATCGACGGCGCTTGCGCAGGGTCAGACTGCAAGCATCTGCCGCCAACAAGTGAATATGGAAGAGGTCCAAGGTGCATGGTCCGCGTGCGGGAGCGGACCATGTGGAGGGCACGCCGGGTTACAGCGCCACGTCGGTGCGCAACACCGGGTACAGGTTGAAACGCTCATCCCAGGACGGGTGGCGGCGCGCAAAGAATTCCAGGCGCGCGTGGGCGTTCTTCGCGAATGCCGGATCGGTCTCGACCTTGTGCCGGAATTGGGCGGCCAGCGCCGGATCGCGCGCCATCTGTTCGCGCGCCACGTCCTCGGCCACGTATTCCTCCATGTATTCCTTGCGCTCGAAGGCGTTGTTGAATTCGCCCCAGGCCAGCAGCGAATCCGGGGCCTGCGGCTCGAACATGGCCATGACGAGGCGCGCCCTGGGCTGGGCGATCGGCACGAACAGCGCGCCCCTGGCGAGGTCGCGCGGCTCGGGCTGCCAGCTGCCTTCGACCTTCAGGCGCTGGTGCGATTCGAACGACGTCGGCGAGAACGTGGCCTGGTCGGCGCGGAACGTCTGGACCTGCGCGGCGGCGATCACCTTGTCCACCCTGCGGAACACAATGCCGTGTTGCGTGAGCTTCGTCGCGACCATCTGCGCCCACGCGGCCGGGACGACGTAGCCCGCGCCCGGCGCCTGCACCTGCAGGTCGGCCACGACTTCGTCGCGCAGCGGCACGTGCCAGACCTGCGGCGTCGTCTCGTCGTAGTGCGTCATCAGCATGCCGGACACGTCGGACATCGTGCGGGTGTAGGCATAGCCCTGGAAGTCGACCATCGTCGTCTTGTCCGTGGTGCGGTACGTCAGGACCACGGGCTGGCCGGCGATGCGCGTGGCGCGCGCGTCGGCGGCGTGGGCCGCCTGCATCCATTCCACGCCGTGGGCGGCCACCTGCTGCAGCACGGAGACGATGGCGTTGTGCGTGATGCGCACGCGGGTCGGGTAGTCCTTCCACGAATGCGTCTCGACGAGCATGGCCATCCGGTTACGCAGCTGGAAATAGCCGGTCGAGAAGCGCGGATCGGAGACGCCGTCGACGAAACCGGAGGTGGGATCGTCCGTCTCCTTGAACGACATGTAATAGGACTGCGGCATCGAGCCCTGCTTGCCGATGTCTGCAATGACGTTCGTGCGCAGGGCCTGGCCGGTCTTGCGGAATTCCGGATCGCCCGAATACACGGGTTCGACCTGGATCGACACGTCATGCTGGAACATGGCGCCGTCCGTGACATGCAGGTCGACATAGGTCAGCGGATCCCAGGCGTTCACCAGCGCCAGCATGGCCTGCATCTCGGGCGCGTCGGCCTTCACGTAGTCGCGGTTCAGGTTGTAGTTCTGCGCCGTCGTGCGCCAGCCCATCTCGACGGGGCCGCGCTGGTTCGGGCGGTTCCATTTGGCGAAGCGCTCGTGGCCGTCGACGTTGAACACGGGGACGAACAGCAGGACCTGCCTGTCGAGCGCGCCCGCTGCGGTTTTTCCTTCGAGGAGTTCGCGCAGCGCGAGGAAGCCTGCGTCCTTGCCGTCGATCTCGCCGGCGTGGATGCCGCCCTGGATCAGCGTGACAGGCAGGTTCGCCTTGCGCACCGCCTCGGGCGTGACCACGCCGCGCGCGTTGACGGCCAGCGCCAGCATCGGCCGGCCTTCCGGCGTCGTGCCGAACTGGAAGCATTTCACCTGCTTCGGATACGCCTGCTGGAAGGCGCCGCACAGCTTGACGACCTCGTCGTAGCGGCCCGTGGCCTGGAAGCCGGAGCGTTCCGACACGGTAACGAGGTCAGGCGCGGCGTGGGCCAACGGGGCGGCCAGCAAGGCCAACAGTAACGCGGTACGGATCATCGACACGACTCCAGCAAGATTGAAGAAGATTCAAGCCGGAAATTATAGATCGGTGATCCGATGTTTATCGCGTCCTGGGCGGATAAATCGCGATCTCTTTCAGCTGCGACCGCGCCAGATGCATCGGTACACCACGCGCGCGCGCCGTCGACGCTGCCGGGCAGGCATTGGTCGCGCGGTAGGACAGCGCCGCGGCCAGCATGCCCTCGGCCGGATCGCCCAGGGCGTGCGCCATGTCGTCGGACACGGCGCAGGTCGGCGCGAAGCCGTCCGCGAAATCGCCGAAGCCCTTCGCGTTCGCGCCCTGGAACTGGATCGTGAAGTAGGTCGTGCCGCAGTTGTCCATCGGCGTGAAGCCGTAGGGCTTGCCGCAGGTGGTGCCGCCGATGAGGTCGACCTGGACGTCCACGCCGCGCAGGCCGTTGATCACGGCTTCGCTGGCCGAGCACGTGTCGGACGTCGCCAGCACGGTCACGCGCTTCAGGCCCAGGTAAGGCAGCGCCATGTTGCGCGGTGCGGAAAAGCCGTAGGCGGTATTGCGGAACGGGATCGGCGCATCGGGCGCCGTCTTGTCGTTGTAGATCGCGCGCTCGAACGTCTTGCCGTTCGATGCCGGTCCCGCGACCATGTACGCGAGCTCGCTGGCGATGTACAGCAGGCCGCCGCCGTTGTAGCGCATGTCGAGCACGAGATCCGCCGCGCCCTGGTTCTTCAGGGTCGTGAACGCGTTGACGAGCTGCTGTTCGGACACGGCATTGTGGTCCTCGAAGCTCAGGTAGCCCACCTTGCCGGTCGGCGTGTCGATCACTTTCACGTTTTTCACGGGCGTCGTCGTGACGACGGCGGACGTCAGCGCGACGTCCATCGTGGTGTCGCCACGGCGGAGCGTGAGCGTGTGGCGCTCGCCGGCCGTGTCCGGGGACAGGCCGTCGTTCAGCAGGGCGACCTGCGCCTTGTCGGTGGTGTTGATGAAGTCGATGCCGTCGACGGCCGCCAGCAGGTCGCCGCGCTGGATGCCGGCCGCGGCCGCGGGCGAACCCGGTTCGACGATCGCGGCGATCCAGGTGCGCGGCGCCGTCGTGGAATTCACGGACCAGGTCAGGCCATAGCCCGTGTCCTGGCTCGCATTGCTGAGCGCATCCCATTCCGCCGTCGTGTAGGTGAAATGGAAACGGTCCTTCGGCTTGCCCGACGCGGTCAACGCTTGTGTCTTCAGCGCGTCGAAATAGTCGAGCGTGTTCGTGTAGTCCGCCATGTGGACCGTAGCCGGAATTTCGTTGTACCAGAGATAAGTCGCATCGGTCCAGCCGCGCAGGAATTTCATCTCGTCCTGCAGCGTGCCCTGGCGGTCCGGGAACGCATAGCCCCCGGCGTCGACGCCCGTGCGCGGCGCGGCGCACAGGTTTTGGTAACTGATGTAGTCGGACGGGATCGGGTCCGGCGTGCCGGTCGGCGGCGTGGGCGTCGTGGTCGGCGGCGTGGGCGTGGTCGTCCCGGTGCCGGGATTGTCGGCGACGGGCGTCGAGGCGCCGATGTTTGGATTCCCTCCTCCGCCACCACAACCGGCCAGCGTGACGAGCGTCGCGACAGCGCAGGCGAACAGGCGGGAAAAGGGGCTCGGGGAAGCGGAGGCAGAAAGCGATTTCATGCGTCCGATTATAGACCCGGCCGCTTCGCGAAATGCATCCAACTGTAACAGTGGGCCGCATGAAACGACGCCGCCTGCCGAAGGTCGTTCGGGAGGCGGCGTCGTGTCAAAAGTACAGCAATCAGGCGGCGCGCGTGGCGGTGGCGCCGCCGTGGAAGGCGGACACCAGTTCCGCTTCCTTGCGCTTGGCCGTCTTGAGGTTGCGCTCCTTGACGTGGCCGAAGCCGCGGATGTCTTCCGGGATACTCGCGATCGCCACGGCTTGCGCCAGGTTCTCGGCCGTCAGCCTGGGCAGCAGGCCTTCGATGGCGCCGCGGTATTCCTGGATCAGGGCGCGCTCCATCCGGCGCTCGGCCGTGTGGCCGAACGGATCGAGCGCCGTGCCGCGCAAGCCTTTCAGCTTCGCCAGCACACCGAACGCCTTCATCATCCACGGGCCGAATTCCTGTTTCACCAGGTGGCCGTCCTTGTCCTTCTTCGCGAACAGCGGCGGCGCCAGGTGGAACTTCAGTTTGACGTCGCCTTCGAACATGCCGTCGATCTTGGCCATGAACGCCGGATCCGTGTACAGGCGCGCGACTTCGTACTCGTCCTTGTAGGCCATCAGCTTGTGCAGGTAGCGCGCGACGGCTTCCGTCAGGCGCGTGCCCTTGCCCAGTTTTTCTTCGGCCGCGCGGACCCGGTCGATGAAGGCCTTGTACTGCGCGGCATAGTCGGCGTTCTGGTACGCGGTGAGCAGCTCGACGCGGCGCTTGACGAGGTCGTCGAGCGTCTGCGCGCGCTTGAATTCGATCACCTTCGCGGGCGTGACGAGCTTCTGCACGGACGGCAGGTCGTGCGCGGCCGTGCGGCCCCAGTTGAACGCGGCCTTGTTGAAGCCGACCGACACGCCGTTCAACTCGATCGCCTTCACGATCGACGCTTCCTGCAGCGGCACGTGCCCCTTCTGGAACGCATAGCCCAGCATGAACATATTGGTGGCGATGGCGTCGCCCATCAGCGTGGTCGCGATGTGGCCCGCGTCGATGAAGTCGACCCTGCCCTCGCCGCACGCCTGCACGATGGCGCCGCGCGAACCTTCGCCCGGGAACTGCCAGTCCGGGTTGCGGATGAAGGCGGCGGTGGTGGCGCCGGTCGCGTTGACGGCGGCCCATGTGCGGCCTTCGCCCATGCGCGACAGCGCGTCGCGGCTGGCGGTGACGATCTGGTCGCAGCCGATGACGAGGTCCGCGTTACCCGTGCCGACGCGCGTGGAGTACAGGTCGCCCTGGCGGTCCGCGAGGCGCACGTGCGACATCACCGGCCCCCCCTTCTGCGCGAGGCCGCTCATGTCCAGCACGAGGGCGCCCTTGCCTTCGACGTGGGCGGCCACCGCGAGGATCTGGCCGACCGTCACGACGCCCGTGCCGCCGACGCCGGTGACGAGGATGCCGAACGGGTTCGTCGTCGCCGGAATCGTCGGCATCGGCAGCGACGGCGGCGTCGCTTCGGCCGAGGTCTTCTTGGGCTTCTTCAATCCGCCGCCTTCGACCGTGACGAAGCTCGGGCAGAACCCGGTGACGCACGAGAAATCCTTGTTGCACGAGGACTGGTTGATCTGGCGCTTGCGGCCCAGTTCCGTCTCCAGCGGTTCGACGGACAGGCAGTTCGACTGCTTCGAGCAGTCGCCGCAGCCTTCGCACACGGCCTCGTTGATCACCGCGCGCTTGGCCGGATCCGGGTACGCGCCCTTCTTGCGGCGGCGGCGCTTTTCCGACGCGCAGGTCTGGTCGTAGATCATGGCCGACACGCCCGGCATCTCGCGCAGTTCGCGCTGCACGTCCATCAGTTCCGCGCGGTGGCGCACGGTGACGCCTTCGGCCCACGGATAATCGTCCGGGTATTTTTCCGGCTCGTCGGTGACCACAATGATCGGCTTGACGCCTTCGGCCGCGAGCTGGCGGCTGATCCTGGCCGGATCGAGCGGGCCGTCGACGACCTGGCCGCCCGTCATCGCGACGGCGTCGTTGTACAGGATTTTATAAGTGATGTTGACCTTGGCCGCGACCGACGCGCGGATCGCCAGCACGCCCGAGTGGTAATAGGTGCCGTCGCCGAGGTTCGCGAACACATGCTTCTCGCCGGTGAACGGCGCCTGGCCGATCCACGTGACGCCCTCGCCCCCCATGTGCGTGAACGTGGACGTCTCGCGGTCCATCCACAGCACCATGTAGTGGCAGCCGATGCCGGCCAGCGCGCGCGAGCCTTCCGGCACCTTGGTCGAGCTGTTGTGCGGGCAGCCGGAGCAGAAGTACGGGATGCGGTCCGTTTCCGGGTTCGCCTTCGGGATGTTCTGGAGGATCAGTTCCTTCGCTTCGAGGAAGGCGATGCGTTCCTTCACGCGCTCGGCGACCGGGTGGCCGGCGCAATAGTGCGAAATGCGCGACGCGATCGCGCGCGCGACCTGGGCCGGGTTCAGCTCGTAGTTCGCCGACAGCAGCCAGTCGCCCTGGCCGGAGCGGTTCTTGACGCTCCACTCGCCGGCGTCGTCGAACTTGCCGACGACGCGCGGACGCTCGCCGTCCGGCAGGCTGTACAGCTCTTCCTTCAGCGCGTATTCCAGCACCTGCCGCTTTTCCTCGACGACGAGGATCTCGTCCAGGCCGCGCGCGAATTCGTGCACGCCGACCGAGTCGAGCGGCCACGTCATGCCGACTTTATACACGCGCAGGCCGATGTCGCGCGCGGCCTGCTCGTCGATGCCGAGGTCCGCCAGCGCCTGGCGCGTGTCGAGGTACGACTTGCCGGCCGTGATGATGCCGATCTTGGGCTGGGGGCTGTCCCAGATGATCTGGTTGAGTTTATTCGCGCGCGCGTAGGCCAGCGCGGCATACCACTTGTAGTGGTTCATGCGCACTTCCTGGTCCAGCACGGCGTCCGGCCAGCGGATGTTCAGGCCGCCCTGCGGCATCTCGAAGTCGGTCGGCAGGATGGTCTGCACGCGGTCCGGGTCGAGGTCGACGACGGCGCCCGATTCGATGATGTCGGTCACGCATTTCATCGACACCCACAGGCCGCTGTAGCGGCTCATCGCCCACGCATGCAGGCCGTAGTCGATGTATTCCTGCACGGACGACGGGTACAGCACCGGGATGCCGCAGTGGTGCAGGATGTGGTCGGACTGGTGCGCCGTCGACGACGATTTCGCCGCATGGTCGTCGCCCGCCAGCACGAGCACGCCGCCGTTCTTGGCGGAGCCCGCGTTGTTGCCGTGTTTGAACACGTCGCCGCAGCGGTCTACGCCGGGGCCCTTGCCGTACCACATCGCGAACACGCCGTCGTACTTCGCATCCTTGAACAGGTTGGTCTGCTGCGTGCCCCAGACGGCCGTCGCCGCGAGGTCTTCGTTCATGCCGGGATGGAAGTGGACGTGGTGCGATTCCAGGTGTTTCTTCGCCTTCCACGCGGTCTGGTCGACCTGGGTGACGGGCGAGCCGCGGTAGCCGGTGATGTAGCCTGCCGTGTTCAGGCCGGCCTTCAGGTCGCGTTCGCGCTGCAGCATCGGCAGGCGGATCAGCGCCTGGGTGCCGGTCATGAAGGCGCGGCCGCGCTCGAGCGTCCATTTGTCGTCGAGGGTGATGTCGTGCGGCGGCAGCGGGTCCAGCTGGTTGCGGTCCAGGGGGGCGTTCATGCGTGTCTCCGATTATGTTTGTCGTGTTTCGGCTGAGGCCAGTATAGACCCGCACCCCCAGCATTAAATTTCAATGAATTCCCCCCGCCAGACGATTTGCGCAATAAAATTGCGACGTGCGCCCGTCCCATGGAGAATTCATGTCAAAAATCGAGCTGGATAAAACCGACC